>CAVHWW010000087.1:0-14516 GCA_963639715.1 Acutalibacteraceae bacterium | reverse complement strand
CGACGTCGGTCCAGCCGGTGAACAGGTTGAGCTTGTTCCACTCGGACTCACCGTGGCGGATGATGACGAGCTTCATGGTGTCTTCGCTCATGCATGGCCTCCTTAGCCTTGGACGCTTCCTTGCGCCCGACATACCTGATACCTATAGTTTACTATGGTCAACTTCGGGGTGCCCCACCCCGATAACCGCCGTTATGCTAGCAGAAAGGAGCACGTCATGAACCTTGTGGACATAGTCGTTGTCCTTATCGTGCTCGTTCTCTTTGTCCTTTGTGTTCGTTCGCTCATAAGCTCCACCAAGAAGGGGGAGTGCGCTGATTGCGTCTCGGGCGGATCGTGCAACGCTTCCCATGGTGGCAAGTGCAAGGAAAGCGCCAAGCTCATGGCCGACGCCTCGGCCGCGGTGAAGCGCTACCAGGCCGAGAAGGGCGCAACTAAGTAAGGTTGCGAGGTCGCGGGAGTTTCGAGTGGTCACGGGAGTTTCGAGTGGGCGGCTATGGGTGCTTCGAGTGCGAGGTTACGGCCGTATCGAGTGAGAGGGATAATCCGTCTTCACGGTAAAGTCCCGTGCGTCGGGTTCCCGTGCGCCGGATGCCGCTCATATGCATGGCGGGTTCGTGTGTGGCCGACGTTGGCTCCTGGGCGCGCAGACGCCGAACCTTCAAGTGCGCAAGCTCTGAATTCTCAGACCCTTCACTTGTGGGGCCGAGGCCATGGCCCCGCTCACGTGAAATAGGGCCACGTTCGCGAGCGAGCAGGCCTTGGGGAAACAGCTCCGAAACAACTTTATGCAAAGGTGTCACGGGTAGTTTGTATGCCGCTGTCTCGACCCCATGGCCGGGCGGCTGTCTGTTTGCGAGGTAGCTCGATGACCAACGAGCAGAACATCGATTTCGTCCTGCGTTCCGTCGAGGAGCGCGATATCCGCTTTGTGCGCCTGTGGTTCACCGACGTGCTCGGTAACCTCAAGTCGTTCGCCATCTCCCCGGAAGACCTCGAGGAGGCCTTTGAGGAGGGCATCGGCTTTGACGGCTCGGCCGTTGATGGCTTTGCCACCCTCGAGGAGTCCGACATGCTCGCCTTCCCCGAGGCCAGCACCTTCCAGGTTCTGCCCTGGCGTCCCACCGAGAGCGGCGTGGCCCGCATCTTCTGCAACATCAAGACGCCGCAGCGCGAGCCCTTCCTGGGCGACCCGCGTGCCTGCCTGCTCAAGCAGTTCCGAGCCGCCGACAAGAAGGGCTACGTCCTGAACGTCAGCCCCGAGCTCGAGTTCTTCTACTTCAAGGAGGACACCACGGTGGCTGCTGGCTCGGCCGTGCCCGTGCCGCTCGACAACGCCGGCTACTTTGACCTCACGCCCGAGGACTCCGCTCGCGACCTGCGCCGCGACCTCACCCTCGAGCTCGAGCAGATGTCGGTGCCGGTTGAGTACTCCTACCACGCCGACGCTCCCTCGCAGAATGGCGTCTCGCTGCGCTACGCCGAGGCTGTCACCTGCGCTGACAACATCATGACGGCCCGTCTCGTCATTAAGCAGACGGCCTACTCGCACGGCATGTTCGCTTCGTTCATGCCCAAGCCGCTCTCTGGTGTCTCTGGCTCCGCGATGTTCCTTTCGCAGTCGCTGTTCGACCACGACGGCAACAACCTGTTCTGGGCCAAGGGCGAGGGTGCGGTCCACCACCTCTCCGAGACCGCCCAGCACTACGTGGCCGGCCTGCTCAAGTACGCGCCCGAGTTTGCCCTGGTCACCAACCCCACGGTGAACTCCTACAAGCGCCTTGTGCCCAACGGCGAGGTTCCGTGCTACGCCACTTGGGGCTCCAAGAACCGCTCGGCCTTCGTGCGCATCCCCACCTACAAGCCGGGCAAGGAGCTTTCGCGCCGCATCGAGCTGCGCAGCCCCGATCCCACCTGCAACCCCTACCTCACCATGGCCGTGACCCTGGCCGCTGGCATGAAGGGTATCGAGGACGAGCTGCCGCTGCCGCCGGAGTCCAACGTTCCGTTCAGCGAGCTTGCGAATTCTGACGCCACGCGCCTGCCGCGCGACCTTGGCGAGGCCATCGAGGCCTTTGCCGGCTCCGAGCTTATGCGCGAGACGCTCGGCGAGCACATCTACGAGTACCTGCTTCGCGAGAAGCGCGCCGAGTGGGAGGACTACTCCCGCACCGTCACCGACTGGGAGCTTCGCCACTACTACGGCGGCTTCTAGTCGCCAAGCCCACGAGACTCAATGGACGCATCGGAGACGGTGCGTCCATTTTGTATTTCTGAATCGTTTATATTCAAATTATTGAATATCAGTTGGATTCAATGCGGGAAACTGAGTACAATCTGAACTGGCTACTAATTTCGGCCACCCCGTTAAACCAAGGTGGCAAGAGAAGGAGAATCGTATGAAGAACATGAATAGGCGCGAGTTCGTCCTCGGCGGCACCGCCATGGCCGCCATGGCTGCCCTGGCCGGCTGCGGTGGCTCCGGCTCTAGCAGCGCCTCCACCTCCGCCGCGAGCGACTCCAGCTACACCCTCGTCACCGACGGCAAGCTCACCATCGGTACCTCGCCCGACTTCCCGCCGTTCGAGAACCTCGAGAACGACGAGTACGTCGGCCTCGACATGGACCTCGCCCGCGCTCTGGCCGAGAAGCTCGGCCTTGAGGTTGAGTTTAAGAACCTCCAGTTCGACGCCATCATTCCGGCCGTTGCTGCTGGCGGCCAGGTTGACCTGGGCATTTCTGGCATCACCATCGACCCCGAGCGCGCCGAGCAGGTTGACTTCTCCGACTCCTACTACATCGACGACCTCGCCGTCGTTGCCATGAAGGACAACGCCGACGTCACCTCCGACACCTATGCCGACGCCCTCAACCAGGACGGCATCATCCTTGCCGTGCAATCCGGCACCACCGGCGAGTCCTACGCTCAGGAGAACTTCCCCAACGCCACCACCCAGCCCTATGGCACCGCCACCGACTGCTTTGCCGCTATGCAGGCTGGCCAGGCCGTCGCGGTCGTCACCAACAAGGCCGTTGGCGCCAAGATGGTGAAGGACTCCTACACCGACGCCCAGGTCGTCAAGGAGATTGCCACCGGCGAGGAGTACGGCGTCGCCGTTAACAAGGACAACTCCGCTCTGCTCGACGCCATCAATGACGCCATCGACGAGCTTGAGCAGGACGGCTCGCTCGACGACATCGTGAACAAGTACTTCGGCTAGTCTTTATAGCAACGTATGGGCGCCCCTTTTGCCCCAGCGGCGAGAGGGGCGCTCTTCATTTGGGGCCCTGCGGCTTGCCTGGCCTAGACGCCACTTCGGAAAGACAGGATGCATATGCACGAGCTACATGAACAGCGCGCGGCTTGCCCATGGCGGGCCCTCAAGGTGGCCTTTGCCGCCGCGGCACTCGCCCTTTCCTTCGGGGTGGTCTACGCTCGTCCTGCCCTGGCGCTCGAGACGACCAAGTGCACCGCCAAGCCGAACGCGAGCGGCACGAGCGACGTCAACGGCGGGTCCGAGACGCGCATCACCTGGGAGGGCCAGGCAGCGGCCGATGAACTCGTTGACGGCATCTCGCTCACCCTGCCCGAGGGAACGTCCTTCTCCACCGACAGCGCTCGCGTTACCCTGCTCTCTGGAGAAGACCTCATGGACCGCGAGCGCCCCGAGGCTCTCGTCACCCAAGACGGCCAGACCGTGACCTTCACCCTTGCCCAGGGTGCTCCGGCCGGCTCCTACATCCGCCTCGAGATTTACAAGGTGGTCTTCCCCATCAGTGGGGGAGAGGAGCAGCTCACGGGCTCCTATACCTTGGCCGATGGCTCCGAGCGCGAGCTTTCGTCCATCCCCACCATCAGCGTGACGAGCGTCTCGGCCTGGGACTCCGCAGCTAGCTGGCTCAAGGAGCAGGAGTGGGTGCAGAAGTGGAACGAGAATACCTTCCTGCGCCTGTTCTTGAACCCGCCCATCCTTGTGCAGAGCATCCCCTCGGTCTTCCAGGGCTTCCTCATGGCGCTTGCCATCGTGCTCGTGGCCTTCCCGCTGGCCATTCCCTTCGGCTTCGTGCTTGCCCTGATGCGCATCTCCAAGTTCCGCGTGCTGCGAGGCCTTGCGAGCTTCTACGTGAACATCATCCGTGGCACCCCGGCCTTCCTGCAGATTTACATCGCCTTCTTTGGCCTGCCGCTTGCCGGTGTCCAGATCGCGAGCTATCCGCTCGGCGTCTGCGTGCTGGCGATGAACTCGGCCGCCTACCTGTGCGAGATTTTCCGCGCGGGCATCCAGTCCATTAACAAGGGGCAGAACGAGGCGGCGCGCTCGCTTGGCATGAGCGCCGCGCAGACGATGATCTATATCATCATCCCGCAGACCTTCCGCAACGTCCTACCCACCATGACGAGCGAGTTCATCCTGCTGTATAAGGACACCTCGCTTCTGGCGGCCGTGGGCGTCATGGAAGTCGTCATGTACTCCAAGACCATCGTGGCCAACACCGGGTCCATCACGCCCTACATCGTCGCGGCCCTGTTCTACCTCGTCATCACCCTGCCGCTGGCCCGCCTCGTGGGCAAGCTTGAGGCGCGCATGCTCGGCGCCGGTAAGGGCAAGCGTCGCAAGCGTAATCTCAGGCAGGCCGGAGTCATCGACGGCGACCACATCGCATAGGAGCACCCATGAGCGAGAAGCACGTATCAGACGAGGTCGTCGTCCAGATTCGCGACCTACACAAGACCTATGACGGCGAGATCGTCATCCTCAGGGGCATTGACCTCGACGTTCACCGTGGCGAGGTGGTCGTGGTGCTGGGGCCTTCGGGTTCCGGCAAGTCCACGATGCTGCGCTGCATCAACCTGCTCGAGACGCCCACGAGCGGCACCATCACGGTCGAGGGCACCGAGATCACGGGGAAGGGCGTGGACATCAATGCCGTGCGCACGCACCTTGGCATGGTGTTCCAGCAGTTCAACCTCTTCCCGCACCTCAGCGTGAAGAAGAACGTGATGATTGCCCAGCAGAAGGTCCTCAAGCGCTCTGCTGAGGAGGCCGAGAAGGTCGCCATCGCCGAGCTCACCAAGGTGGGCCTGGCGGACCGTGTTGACTATATGCCCAGCCAGCTTTCCGGCGGCCAGCAGCAGCGTGTGGCCATCGCCCGAGCGCTCGCCATGAACCCGCACGTCATGCTGTTTGACGAGGCTACCTCGGCGCTCGACCCCGAGCTCGTTCGCGACGTTCTCGGCGTTATGCGCGACCTGGCTCGCGAGGGCATGACCATGATCGTGGTAACGCACGAGATGGGCTTTGCCCGTGAGGTCGCCGACCGCGTGGTCTTTATGGCTGGCGGCCACATCATCGAGCAGGGCACGCCCGAGCAGGTCTTCGACCACCCGCAGCACGAGCGCACGTGCGCGTTCTTGGGAGATATCTCCGGCTCGTAGGCGTTCGTGTGAGCGCGCCGCACGGGGTGTGCCCGGGACCGTGGCGTGTGTGCGGGCTGCGGCTGGGTACCCAACGCGCGGATGTGTGGCTGCGCAGAGGCAATGGCCGGGTGCCTCGCACTCGCGTTTTCGCCCGTGGTTGCGGTTCTCGTAGAGCTCGCTCTACCTGGCGTTTTATGGACAAGATGCTTGCCGGGCGGTTTCGGGCGAGCTTCCGGCCAGGCTCTACGGTGGTGCCGTGCCGTTACAGAAGCGTTGCGGCGGTCGTGCCTAATCGTTAACTGTGGGGTGACTGCCGACATACGCTGCACGTTCGTGTTATTCTTCTTGAAATAAAACGGCACTCTGTGCCCATTGCAAACAACTTCGAGGGGCAACCGTCATGCATCACAAGAAGGTCCTTCTCATATCGCGTACCACGCGCCTGCACGATCGCATGCGCGAGCTCTCCCACGAGCTCGACATCTCGGTTCTGCTCGCCACGCCCGATACCTTTGACCAGGCCATCGCCAGCGGCAACGACTTTGGCCTCGTTACGCTCGACGTTGCCGGTGTCACCGACGACCTTATCGCTCGCGTCGCCTCCTACTCCGCCGAGAACGGCTGCATTCCGCAGCTCATCGTCGTTGACGAAGAGAAGCTCGGTGGCCTGCGCATGCCCGTGCAGGGTCGCAACGACTTCATTCTTGCCTCTGCCGGTCAGGCCGAGTTTGAGGTGCGTATGACGCAGCTGCTCTGGCCGGGCGAGGAGAACGCCCCGAGCGACATCGTGGTCATCGACAACATGACCATCAACCTCGCCACCTACCAGATTTACATCGATGACAAGCCGGTCGACCTCACGCTCATGGAGTACTCGCTGCTGAGCTTCTTGGCCACGCACCCGTCGCGCGCCTACTCCCGCGAGACTCTGCTGCACCGTGTGTGGGGCTTTGAGTACTGCGGCGGCACCCGTACGGTCGACGTGCACATCCGTCGTGTGCGCTCCAAGGTGGGCCCGCAGGTGGCAAACCACATCGTCACCGTGCGTGGCGTTGGCTACCTCTTCAAGCTGTAGCTTTCCAACATACGAGTTGCCAGGGCCGCGCCTACAGGTGCGGCCCTTTTCGTGCGCGGGCATCCCGTGCGGGCTGGGTTGCCTCGGGTTATAGGACAAAATGTGCGTCCGATTTAGAGGCATCAACGCAGGTCATCGGCCCTTTTTGGTCCATTTAAACCATTTGAGAAAGCTCGAAAGGTGCTACGCCCCGTTCGCGAGCGTGGCGCCGCGCAGCAGTCTTGGGCCTACATCACCACGAGACCGGCGCGGCGGACGCGGGCGGCACCCTCGACGTCCTCGCCGTCGGTAATGAGCGCCTCGAAGTCGTCAAAGCTCGCGTAGCGGTAGCTGCCAAAGGCGTTGAGCTTGCGCGATTCGGCAAGCAGGTAGTTCTTGCGGCTGCGCGTGACCACAGCTTCCTTGACGATGCCGTCCTCGGGCGTGTGGGTGGTGATCTCGCCCGCGTTGGCGTCTATGCCGTAGCAGCCCATGAAGGCAAGGTCAAAGCGGTAGCTGTCGAGCGCCTTCACGCAGGGCACGCCAACGAATCCGTCGAGGCCGGGACGCAGCATGCCGCCGGGGCACAGGGCCGTCACCTCGGCGCTCTTGGCAAGCGCGGTGAGCACGCCCACCATCGTGGAGACCACGGTGCAGTGCAGGTTCTCCTTGGCGACCATCTGGGCGAGCATGAGGCTCGAGGTCGAGATGTCGAGAAAGACCGTCATCTCGGGCTCGATAAGGCGCAGGGCCTTCTTGGCGATGGCGCGCTTCTCGGGCACGAACAGGCCGATACGGTCGGTGACGTTGAGCTCCGGCACGGTCTCGGCCTTGGTGGCGCCGCCGTAGACGCGCTTGCACGCCCCGCGGGCGGCGAGCTGCTTGAGGTCCTTGCGGATGCAGTCCTCGGTCACGTCAAACTGACGGGCGAGCTCCGGCACGGTCACGCGGCCGTTCTCGTCCAGCAAGGCGATTATCTTTTCATGGCGCTCTTCGAGAAACACGTTTGCCCCTCTCGATACGACAAACTCAAGCCTCAAAAACGATACCTGAAGGCGAAACGCTACGAAACAATAACTCGGTGAGTTCGCTGCGAGAGGGAATGGGTTGTTTTGCGAGCAAACAATAAAGCCACTGGTAAACGGCTATAAAAACTACGAGAAATCATGAATTTCGAATTTTGTTGCCATTGGCAACTACCGCTGACCGGCTGATTGTTGCCACTGGCAACAATGATTCGGCCAAAAAAGTAGTTGCCAGTAACAATCGCATCGCAATTTGAACAGGCGGCCCCCTAGACATGCCGCCTTCGTGAGAAGGGAACCTGCGATGCGCTATCTGGTCCTTGTCAGCCACGGAACCTTCGCCCCCGGCCTCCACAGCGTTCTCAAGATGCTTCTTGGCGATCGCGAAGACGTCCTCTCCACGAGCCTCGAGGACGGCATGGGCGCCGACACCTACGTCGAGAACCTCAATGCCACGCTCGCTCCCGTTACCGCTGAGGACGAGATCGTGCTGCTTGGCGACATCCTGGGTGGCTCGCCTCTCACCAATGCCCTCAACGTCATCTCCGAGAAGGGCCTGCTTGGCTCCACGGTCGCCTTCGCCGGCATGAACCTGCCGATGGCCATCACCGCCGCTATGGGCCTGCAGACCTCCGAGCTTTCCGAGCTCAAGGCCAATCTCGTGAGCGAGGGCAAGGATGGCGTCAAGGAGTACGTCATCGAGACGGCCTCCGACGACGAGGACGAGATTTAAGCGATTCCTGCTGGCTAAGCGCGCCCGCCAAAGGGCGCATGAAACGCACGTAAGCGCCTACGTAAAGGAGAGGGACATGATTTCTTTCATCCGCATTGACGACCGCATGATCCACGGCCAGACCGTCACCCGTTGGTCGCTCGAGTACCCCTGCGATGGCCTCATCGCCGTCAACGACGCTGCCGCTTCCAACCCCGTCCTCAAGCAGGCCTATAAGCAGGCCTCTGGCAAGAAGACCTTCGTGTGGACCCTCGAGCACTTCCAGGAGGTTCAGGAGAAGGTCATCAACTCCAAGGACCAGTACTTCCTCATCACCAAGAACCCCATCGACATGAAGAAGATCCTGGTGGACATGGGCTTCAAGACGGGCATGGACCGCGTCATCGTCGGCCCCTGCAACGACCGTCCCGGCACCACCAAGCTCGGCAACAACCAGTCCATCACGCAGGAAGAGGCCCAGGCCCTCGAGGACATCACCAACGCCGGCTACACCGTCGAGTTCGCTCTCGTTAAGGAGAAGAGCATCGGCGAGTGGCCCAAGTTCCGCGGCCAGTTCGGCTTCTAAGCCAGCGCACCTGTTGGGTAAGCGTGCCTGCCATTGGAAGGGGCGGGCACAGGAAATAGAAGGAAAGGTAGGAAGGCTATGACAGTCAACGTGTTCCAAGCCGCGCTGTTCGGGCTGTTCGCATGCCTGGCATCCATGCCTGGCATGGGCGGCACCTCGTTCGGCAACTACACCCTGGGACGTCCCCTCGTCGCAGGCCTCGTCGTGGGCCTCATTATGGGCGACATCCGTAGCGGCATCCTTATCGGCGCCGCCATCCAGCTCGTCTACATCGCGCTGGTCACCCCTGGCGGAACCGTCTCCGCCGACGTCCGCGCGGTGTCCTACATCGGCATCCCGCTGGCCATCCTCGCCGTGAATGCCCAGGGCCTTGACCCGGCGTCCTCCGAGGCCTCCGCTCTGGCCGCCTCCCTCGGCGCCGCTGTCGGTACTCTCGGCACCGTCCTGTTCTATGGCACCGCCACCATCAACCTCGTGTGGCAGGGCATGGGCTGGAAGTGGCTCGAGAAGGGCGACCTGCACAAGCTCTACCTCGTCGACATGGTCCTTCCCTGGATCGGTCACATCCTGTGCTCCTTCATCCCGACCTTCATCATCACCCTCGGTGGTGCCGGCATGGTCGACCTCATGAAGACCTACATGCCCATGGACGGCATCGCGATGAAGACGCTGTTCACCGTCGGCTCGCTTCTGCCCACCGTCGGCATCGCTATCCTGCTCAAGCAGGTCATCTCCAAGCCGACTGACTTCCTCACGTTCTTCTTCGGCTTCACGCTCTCCGCGGTCATGGGCTGCAACCTGATCGCCGCCGCCGGCATCGGCTGCTTCTTCGCCCTGATCAACTTCAAGATCGCCTCCATGAAGATCGAGCTCGATAAGGTCCGTGTTTCTGGAGGGGCCATCGCTGCAGGCTACGATGATGAAGAGGAGGAGGACATCTAATGGCTGAGAAGAAGCTTTCGAAGGCTGCGCTGAGCAAGTCCTTCCGCAACTGGTACTACGGTAACCTCACCTGCTTCTCGCAGGAGCACATGCAGACCTTCGGCTACCTGTGCGCCATGCTGCCCCTCGTCGAGGAGCTCTATGACACGCCCGAGGAGCAGAAGGACGCGCTGATGACCTACAGCGCCTTCTTCAACACCGAGCCGCAGCTCGGCGCCCTCGTCGTCGGCATCACCGCCGGCCTCGAGGAGGCCAAGGCCAACGGCGAGGCCATCGACGCCGACGCCATCAACGGCATCCGCGCCGGCCTCATGGGCCCGGTCGCCGGCCTCGGTGACTCCCTCATCGTCGGTACCCTGATCCCGATCCTGCTCGGCATCGCCCTCGGCCTTTCCACCGACGGCAGCCCGCTCGGCGCCATCTTCTACATCGTCGTGTGGAACCTGCTCATGTGGTTCGGCATGCGCTTCGCCTATGACCAGGGCTACAAGCTCGGCGGCGCCGCCGTCGAGAGCCTTGTCGGCCCGACCGCCCAGGCCCTGCGTGAGTCCATCGTGATGGTCGGCACCGTCGTTATCGGCGCCGTGGCCGCCACCTGGGTCTCCATCAGCTGCTCTGCCAACCTGACCCTTCCGGGTGGCACCGCGTTCAACGACACCCTGAACGGCATCTTCCCGAACCTGCTGTCCATGGCCTTCGTTGTCTTCTGCTGGTGGCTCATGACCAAGAAGAAGCTTTCCCCGATCGTCACCATGCTCATCCTTGTCGTGGTTGCTCTCGTGGGTGTTCTCATCGGCTTCTTCGACCCGGGCCTGAGCTACTAAGTAACGAACTGCGAAGCGGCTCGTCCGCGATGGTGGACCTCCGTTAGCGAAGCGCGGGTCGCAGGATCTTATGACCCTGTGGCCCGCGTGTTTTCTAAGAACGATACGTACGAATTCGAGATGTGCGAAAGGCGGCCCTTATGGCGCTCGACACGAAGAACTGGACGCGCGATGACCTCATCAAGGAGGCATCCATGCAGACCACTGCCATCCAGAAGATCAAGGTGTGGCTGCGCCTGGCCTACTCCGCCTGCGCCATCGGGTTTCTCTTGGGTTGGTGGGGCTTCTACGGAAGCGGTCCCTTCCCCGCGGGAGTTTGCGGTGTGATCTTGCTCGTCGTGGGCGCGGTGCTCGCCGTGCCGATAAAGATCGGAGTCACGAACGCCACCAAGAACGTCGAGCGTATCTTGGCTGCCGCAGAAGAGAAGAAGTAAGCGTTAATTCGCTGAATACCCGGGCGTGAGGTTGCTCTCGTCCGGGTTTTGTTAGCATAAATGGGCCGTTTATTAAGCAAAAAGTGGGGGATTGCGACGGGCCAAGCTCGTTGCATAGTTTATGGACTACGAGGACGCTGCGAACAAGCTGATCAAGTACTCGAGGGCCCTGGCCAAGGGTTCCATGTCGAGTGCCTACGGACTTTCCATGGGGGAGAGCCCGGTGCTTGCCTATATCTGCCGCAGCGAGGAACCTCTTTCCCCCTCTGACCTCGCCAACCGCCTGGGCTACTCGCGCTCGCGTATGACGCGCATCCTCGATGCACTTGCCGCGAAGGGTTTCATCACCCGCGAACATGACGAGAACGATGGTCGTAGGGTCATTGTCCTGCCCACCGAAGAGGGTCGCAAGCACTCGAGCGAGAGTCGCGCCGAGGGCGTCGGTAGCCTTGCAGAGAGCCTTTCAGTGCTTGGCGAGGATGACACCCGCGACCTCATTCGCGTGCTCGAGAAGGCCTACAGCATCACGTATGACCGCGAGGGCATCGTCGAGCATCCCAAGGACAAGTAGGCCAGCGGGTTCTTTGGCCGTTTTCGCTACTGGCTGGCCTCGGGCATTTGCTGGGCGAGGGCGAGCTTTTGGGGTTCTCCTTGCTGGGCTTCTCCTTGTTGGTTCCCCCTGGTGGCCTTTCCTTGCTGGGCTGGTCATGTTGGGCGGCCATGTGGCGGCCCGTTCGTTGCCTTTTCCATTCTTATCTCGTGATTTGAGGCGAGCTGCCTTGGCCTTATCGCCTGGACTTGCCGTCATGCGGGGCGCGTTTGGCGCCAATTTCCACCGACATTGGCATGAGGTTATATATCGCCTGCTCAAGTGCCTTTTCAGGAAACTGCAAGCGTTGTTCTACGGGTGTGTCGTGTCGCTTTGTGGGCCGGCTGCTCCCTTATAAGGGGTACAACACAAGGCGAACAACGTTATGGCAACAACGCCAGAGAGGCTAGGAGCAAGCATGTCTGATTCAAACCAGGCGCCCGTCTTCCCCGGAAGCGAGCCTGAGAAGCACACCACCCAGCAGGTTCCGCCGCAACCCACCCAGCAGGTGCCCGCGCAGCCCACGCAGCAAGTACCCACGCAGCCCACGCAGAGCTACGGGGCCCCGGTGCCACCGCAGGGCGAGGCAACGCAGGCCTACGAGCGCCCGGCGTATTCCCAGGCCCAGTCCACGCAGAACTACTCCCAGGTGCCGCCCGTGCCGCCTACGGGTGGCGACCATGGCATCATGCCCTCCCCGCAGGACCCCAAGCCCAAGAAGTCTCACACGGGTGCCAAGGCCCTTATCCTCGGCCTCGTCGGCGGCGTCGTGGGTTCGGCCGCCGTGGTGGCGGGCCTGTACTTCTCGGGTGTCATTGGCAATACGACTACGGTGACCACGACCACGGGCTCCGGCCAGACGGTCACCATCAACGCTTCGAGTGAAGACACCTCGCTTGCCAACGCCGTGGCCACCAAGTGCCTGCCCTCCGTGGTCTCCATCAACGTCACGACGAGCAGCAGCTCGGGCGTGGGCTCTGGCGTCGTTCTCGACACCAGCGGCAACATCCTTACCAACTACCACGTCATCGAGGACGCCCAGTCCATCTCGGTCTCTGTTGACGGCGGCGACTCCTACGAGGCCACCGTTGTGGGTTCCGACGAATCGAGCGACCTTGCCGTCATCAAGATCGACCCGGGCGACGCCACCCTCACGCCCATGGAAGTCGGCGACTCGAGCACGCTGGCCGTTGGCGACTGGGTTATGAGCCTGGGCAGCCCCTTCGGCCTTGAACAGAGTGTCTCCACGGGTATCGTCAGCTCGCTGTATCGTTCCACGATGATGACCTCTACCTCGGGCAATACCATCTACACCAACCTCATCCAGACCGACGCCACCATCAACCCTGGCAACTCCGGTGGTGCCCTTGTGGACCAGAACGGCAAGCTCGTGGGCATCAACTCGCTTATCGAGAGCTACTCGGGCTCCAGCTCGGGCGTTGGCTTTGCCATTCCTGCCAACTATGCCGTCGAGGTCGCCAACAAGATCATCGCCGGCGAGACGGTCACTCACGCCTACCTCGGCGGTTCCTTCCAGACCGTGACGGCGCAGAACGCCCGCTCTAACAACCTGAGCGTCAACCAGGGCGCCTACGTGGCCTCCGTCACGAGCGGCGGCCCGGCCGACAACGCCGGCATCCAGCAGGGCGACATCATCACCAAGGTTGATGACGAGGAAATCACGAGCTCAGACGGCGTGGTTTTGGCCGTGCGTTCGCACAACGTGGGCGATACCGTGACCATCACGCTTATGCGCGGCAGCAAGGAGATGCAGGTTGAGGTCACGCTCGGCTCCGACGAGGACGCACAGAGCTCCACTTCCAAGGACGAGAGCTCGCAGGGCTCGCTGCTCGAGCAGTACCTCAGGCAGTACGGCTACGGCGACTCCGACAGCGGCAGTTCCAACAACGGCTATGGCAGCAACGGCTACGGCCTGGGGCTTGGCAACTAGCCTTAGCTTGAGGGCGGCCATGGCCCAGAGCTTGGCAACTAGCCACAGCTTGAGCACGGCGATGGGCTAAGCGGAGCCGGCTTCGCTGGCTCTCCGCAACTCCCCAACTAACGCGACTCGCGGCCCGGTGCAGGTTGACTGCCCCGGGCCGCGATGCTGTTTAGGGGCCAATTAAGAGGAAGCGGGCAGTTCCATCCACATCGGAACAAGGGCAGCCCCCGGTCGTACTCGCGTGTCTTAATCAGTGCGCCGCTCCGTCAGGATGCGAACGGGGTTGGTCTCGAGGTTTTGCTGCAGGGTTTTGAAGCTGGCTAGGTGTTGCGTGCCAAGACGTTGTTTACGCCGACGATGCGCGACCTCGGCGTACGTCGTGCCGGACTTCTTGTAGAGCTCGACGGCCTTCCGCTTGAACTCGGCCGTGTACTTCGGCGATGGGGTCCCCATGCCTGCCTCCAATCTTCCGTCACGCGCATCATGCGCAACGGAAATTCCCATGTCAACGGGAATGGGGCAGACTCAGATTCACTCCGCGGATCGACCGGAAACCGCGACAAGCTCGGTGCCGTCAACGTGCTCCAAGCTCGCGGCGAACCGCCGGGCGATGCCGCCCGCGCCGAGGATGCCCCATCGAATCGTGCCGTCCGTTGCCGCCATGCGCCGTCCCTTCTCACCCCTTGCCAATCGGTGGCGCCCATACTATCCCGAACTGCCCAGCCGACGTCCGCGCCACCAATCAGCTAAGAAGGCGATTAGTAAACCAAAACACAAAACCGCAGGCAGGCAACCTGCGGTTTACCGGATCTGCTGTTGAGTGGCAAGTAAAAACGCGTTACTGGATCTTAGACACTCGCTCCAGCACCCTTGCCTGCGCCGCCGTATAGTAAGCAAGGTCATCGGCAGACAGCTCGCTCGTATCGTAGCCGTCGAACTTCTCTGCCCACTCCGCGTAGTCCTTCACCATCTTGGCGTAGTCGACCATC
>CAVHWW010000086.1:0-18131 GCA_963639715.1 Acutalibacteraceae bacterium | reverse complement strand
CTTTCAAGGTGGATACCGCGGGTTCGAATCCCGCTGGGGGCACCATAGAATTTACGAGCCCGGCATCCTCACGGAGCCGGGCTTTTTGCTGCCGAGGGCCGGGATTCGAACCCGGCAGGGCGCGAAGCTGAGGAAACGCGAAGCGTTTTCCAGCGTAGCGCGCAAGGCGCGAAGCGCCGCAGCGAATGCGGATTCGCGAAGCGAATACGCGGACATCCCGCTGGGGGCACCAGAAAAACCGCAGGTCGGAGGCACTGAAGCCTCCGACCTGTTTTGATTTGTTGCATCATATCGGGCGAAATGTTGCACAAAATGTTGCATTTTGCGACAAGTCTGCGAGCAGAAGGCATAAGTCGCGCCGCACAACGTTGAGTGAAGGCGCAAAGTGAGCTGAGGGCGTGCCCAGACAGCAGCAAGCCGACCATTGGCACTCCGTCATCGTAGGCCCTCGGAGAGTTTCGTCCCTAAAAAATGGCAAAGCCGACCCATACAACGGGAAGCTCCCATTTAGCTCGTTGTATTCAGGCTGAAGAAGCGTTAAAGTACCCGCTTGTGAAATTGAATAGGTGCCTGAGCGCGCGAACCACACCCTAACTGAATGCGCAGCCCGCAAACGCGAAAACGCCAGGTCATGTCGTTTTAGAAGGACGGCAATGAAGCACATCCTTATGGCCTGCGGAACGGGCATTTGCACATCATCGGCGGTTCGTTACCGCGTTAGCAAGTTCTTGGACGAGAACGGCTATGCCGGCGCCTATGACGTCACCCAGTGCAAGATGGCCGACGTCCCCAAGCTTTCGGATTCCCACGACTTCCTTATTGCCGTGACGCTCATCTCCGGCACGCTCGACATCCCCTACGTGAACGGCGTTCCCTTCCTCACCGGCGGCGACGCCAGCGAGTCCGAGCGAACCCTCGTCGCCCTCATGAACGCGCCGTCTCGCGCGCTGGAGCCCGCCTGCGCATAGGGATAAAAAGTAGGGGTGGCTGTGTCCAAAGGTTGCTTCGCAACCTTTGCCGGCTTCGCCGCGCTCCGCGCGACTCGCCCGCTCGCTAAAAACGCTTCGCGTTTTCTTGACGCTCGCGCCCTGTCGGGTTCGAACCCATGCGCGGGACGCGCACATGAGAGCCCTGGCGGGCCGGAGCATTTAAACACATGGTAGGGGTGGTGGGGTTCGAACCCACAAGCCTTTCGGCGAGGGCTTTTAAGGCCCCTGCGTCTGCCAATTCCGCCACACCCCCGTGGGTGGCTTGCCCGATGGGACTATGCGATTTCCCCACTGGGCCCGCGCGCTTGATTGCCCCGAAGGGCGGCGCGCTCACGCTTGAATACCTTAGCGCAAAGAGAAGAGCTGCGGCTCCCAGGGAACGGGAACCTCGGTTCCGTCCGCGGCGGCAGCCGTAGCAAGGGAGAGGCCATAGAGCAGATCGCTCTCGCTCACCGTAAGCTCGGCAACGCCGCAGGCACGCATGAGCTCGCTCACGCAGATTGCACCGGCAACGATCACGTTGGCGCGCTTGGGCTGCAGGCCGGCCACATTGCGGCGCTGCTCAAGCGGCAGGCTTGCAAGCCTTTGCGTAAGCTCGTCCACCTCGGCAAGCGAAAGGCCGTGGAGGTGCACGAAGGAGGCGTCGTAGGGCACAAGCTCGGCCGAGACAGCCACAAGCGTGGTCACGGTTCCGCCAACGCAGACAAGACGCTCGGGATTCTTGGCCTCCACAGGAAGGCCCGCCTCGAAGGCTTCGCGGCAGAAGGCCCTTGCCTTCTCGAGGGAATCCGCCGCAAGAGGCGCCTCGCTGGAGAGGAAGAGGTCGGTAACGCGACGGCACCCCACATCAAGCGAGCGCACGGCCTCGAGGCTCACACCCTCGCCGCCAAGCACGCCCACGGCAACCTCGGTGGAGCCGCCGCCGTTATCAGCAACGGCAACGCGCTGGCCGGAGAAATCCTGAGCCACGCCGAGGAAGGTCAGCGAGCCCTCGAGCTCGCCGGGAATGACCTGGGGAATAACGCCGCGCTCACGCAGACCATCAAGCAGCACGCTAGCGTTGGAAGCGTCGCGCGCCGCACTCGTGAGCGTGCAGCAGCCCACCTCAACACCGGCCTCACGAGCCTGGGCAAGGTAGCCGTCAACGCAGGTGAGCACCCGCTCGCACGCAGCGGCGGAGAGCATGCCCGTCTCGGCCACACCCTCGCCCAAGCTGCAGATGGTCGAAGTCTTGCGGCAGCTCTCGACATGGGAGCCAGCTACCTCGGCAACACCAAGACGAGCCGTGACGGTGCCGATGTCTATGACCGCGACGCGCGTCACTTGCCCAGCCCCTGGGTCGAGGCATCGTAGCCAAAGATGAAGTCGAGCGCCTTGATGTACCAGGGATCTTCCTCGGTATCGGCGTTCGAGCTCTCGGTAACGGTGGAGTCGCTCGAGGCGCTGCCCGTATCCTCGACGCCATCCATCTCGACGGCGGTCTCACCCTCGGAGACGTAGCCGCGACGGCGCGCCTCGTCCTCAATGCCCTCGCGGGTCATGAGGCTATCGACCTCGCTCTGGAGCGAATCGGCGGTCGTGGTGGCGTAGGTCAGCTTCTCCGAGAGAATGGCATTTGACCTGGTAGCGCTATAGAGCGAGCAGGCCGGCGGATAAACCGCGATTGCAAGCGCGAGAATCGCGATGAGCACGATGCTGAGCTTCTTGTGGCCCATAAACCAGGCGAGGATTCCCTGGGCGCCATTGCCCGCCGCGGCGGCAGCGCGATCCTTGGCGGAGGCGGAAGCGTTCGCCGCGCGCGACTCTTCACGGGCGGAGGCTGTACGGGCTTCGGCGCCACGGCCCTTGGTGGCGCGATCCCTTGTAGCGCCCTTCTCGGCCTTGGCGTCCTTGGAGGCCTTCGAGGCAAAGAGGGAGAAGCCCTTGGCACTCTCGCGCTTTTCGCCCTGGGAGCCGCTCTCTCCCTGGGCAGCGCGCTCGCGAGCGGCGGCGCGCTTGGCGCGGGCCTCTTCACGGGCGGCCGCGCGGGCGGCGGCCTCCGACGCGTCAGCCGCCGCGTCGACGGCACGGACCGAAGACGAACGCACGGCGGACGACGCGGCGCGATTCTTGGAAGTGGCGTTGGCGGCAACCGGCTCATGGATGGCCGCAACGGCGCCCTTGGCGTGCGCTCGCCTGCTCACGCGGGAATCGGCCTGCTTAGCATGCCTGCGGCGAGGCGCGCCATCCTGCCCGTCCTGCGACGAGGCATGAGAGCCCTGGCCAGCCTCGGCAGAGCGAGGGGCCGACCCCAAAACAAGGATGTTGCCGTTTGAACTCATGGGCGATGTGCTTCGTTTCTGCTGTGTGTTGCCCTGTATCTTGGACGCGGCGACAAGGCCGCGCTTGGCTTGTGATTATGACAGATTAGCGCCCGTCCGCAGCCTTGCCCTTGGCTTCAACCCAGAGCTGCTCAAGCTCTTCACGAGAGACGTCCTCGAGCACCTGCCCTCGCTCGGCGGCCATGGCCTCCATCGCAGCCCAGCGGGAACGGAACTTCTCGCAGCTCAGACGCAGGGCCGTCTCTGCATCGAGGTGCTCCTTGCGCGCCACGTTCACGGCAGAGAACAGCACATCGCCAAATTCTTCGAGCGCAGCATCGGAACCGCTGGCCTCGGCGGAGAACTCGGCGCGCTCCTCGTCGACCTTGGCCCAGACGTCTGCCGTGGTCTCCCAGTCAAAGCCGCAGGCAGCGGCCTTCTTGGAAATCTTCTGCGCCTGCATGAGGGCCGGCATGGCTCGCGGCACCGCATCGAGCAGGCTGGTCGCAGGCGCATCCACGCCGTCGGCAGCGGCCTTGCGCTCCTCGAGCTTCACGCGGGTCCAGATGTCGAGGACCTCCTCGGAGTCACTTGCGCTCACGCCAGCACCGAAGACGTGCGGGTGACGACGGACGAGCTTTTCGTCGAGGTCATGACAGATATCGGCAAAGGTGAACTCGCCGGCGTCAGCAGCAATCTGCGCGTGGAGCAGGACCTGCATGAGCACGTCGCCCAGCTCTTCGCGAAGGTGAGCCACGTCCCCGGACTCGATGGCATCGAGTGCCTCGTAGGCCTCCTCAATCATGTTCTTGGAGATGCTCTGGTGGGTCTGCTCCCTGTCCCAGGGGCAGCCGTCGGGCTGACGCAGGCGCCAGATGGTGCGGACGGCCTGCTCGAGCTCGAGCTGACGACCGGGGGCATCGGCGCGAAGCAGGCTCTGTGCGTCGGCCTGGGCGCACGGACCGTCGTGGCGGCCACCGAGCGCGGCCACCAGGCCCTGCTCCTCAAGACCGGCCAGCACACCTTCGGCGAGGTAACGGGCACCTTCGGCGTTGGGGTGAAGGCGACGGTCGCTAAACAGCGCGACGTCGTGAGGCACGATGTCGGCGCCCTCGATGTAGCCCAGGCCCAGACGGGCGCACTCGTCGCACAGCACGCTGCGGTACCACGCGAGCGAGCAGCCATGACGGCGCTGCTCGTCCTCGTCGGCGCGCCAGATGGGGCTCACCACAAAGATGGGCGTGTCAACGAACTTCTCGGCAAGCTTGCCAAGGTAAGAGGTCATGTCACGGACGAGGTCGCGCTTGGTGTCGGTATGGGCCCAGTCGTTGGTGCCATAGGCCACAAGGATGGCCGCCGGCGGGTTCTCGCGCAGGGCCTTCGTGCCGCGCAGGGTGTGGGCGTCGAAGTGGTGACCGGCGATGGCCTGGTCAACGAGGTCGAGGCCAAGGGCGCGAGCCACGCGAGCCGGCCAGGAAGCGCTCGGCGTGCCCACCACGTAGCCCTGCGTGATGGAGTCGCCCAGGGCGAGCAGGTAGCCGCGCTCGGGCGCAGGCTCCAGGCTGCCGTTGGTGGAGAGGTTGCCCACGGCCACATTCATGAGGCAGGGCAGGTAGACGGTGACCTCGGCCGGCGCGTGAGAGGGATTCTCGAAGTTGAGGGTCACAAGGCCCTCGACAGCGGGCGCCGTCATTCGATAGGCGCCGTCGACCACGAGGTCGATGCCGTCAACGATACCGGCAAGGTCATCGCGCTCGTCGCCGGCCTCGTGCGCAAACTGCGAAGTCTCGGTGACGCTTGCGCTCTCGTATCGCGGCCCCTCGATGACACAGAGGTCGAAGCTGACCTCGTCGCCGTTGGTGACGAGGTTGATGGTGGTGCCGGCGCATGCCTTGGCGGCGCGCTCGCGGCCGGCCTCGGCAGCGGCTTCGACCTGCCTTTTGGCCATGCGGGAAGGACGAACAAGGCCGTCGGGGCGATAGACCAGGTGGTGGGCGCCGCGGATGTAAGGCGCGATGTTGGCGGTGGCGGTCATGAATTTCCTCTCATTTGACTGTTAGGCCAAGTGTAGCGCGCACCCCAGGTTCGGCCGCAGGCATAACAGGATGCTTACGCGAGCCCCTCTTCCTCGGGATAGCGAATGCGCCAGTCGCGACGCAGCTTTGTCATGATCTCCATGTTGTCAGCCGTGTAGGCAAGCATGTTGTGCTCCACCTGGTCACCGGCGACCGCACGCTCGAGGTCGGCAACCTCGTAGCACAGGGCGTAGGCCTCCTCGCCCAGGTGAACTTCCTCGCGGCGGTTGTCGGCCGTCCAGGTGATGGTGGCGGTGTCGGCGCGCGGGTAGTTCATGATCTCGATGTAGCAGTCCTCGAAGCTCAGCATGGCGCGCTTGGGCTGCTTGGAGTGCAGCGACATCGTGATGGTCGCCATCTGCATCTCGGCATTGCGCATGACAATGCCGCTCGTGACGTCGACGCCGGTGTTGCTCGCGTTGCAGATGGAGATGACGTCGATGGGCTGGCTCTCCATAAACAGGCGGGCGAGCGTCACGGGGTACACGCCAATCTCGAGCATGGCGCCGCCGGCGCGCTTGAGGCTGAAGAAGGCGTTGTCGGGGTCAAAGGGCTTGTAGCTGCCGAAGTTGAGCGTGGCGACGTTCATCTTGCCGAAGTCGCCGGCCATGGCGCGGGCGATGAGGCCACGGTAGAGCGGCATGTGCAGGATGGTCGTAGCGTCGATGAGCTCCACGTGGTTCTCGTCGGCCAGCCTGGTGGCCTCGGCGAGCTCCTCGGAGTTGAGCGTGATGGA
The DNA here is from genome assembly GCA_963639715.1 of Acutalibacteraceae bacterium. Taxonomy (GTDB): domain Bacteria; phylum Actinomycetota; class Coriobacteriia; order Coriobacteriales; family Atopobiaceae; genus Parolsenella. The sequence continues at coordinate 12,031 of CAVHWW010000086.1, read as the reverse complement.
CTTCTCGCACAGCACGTGCTTGCCGGCCGCAAGAGCGCCGCGCATGAAGCCGATGTGGGTGTTGTGCGGCGTGGAAATGTACACGGCGTCGACGTCCGGGTCGGCGTAGAGGTCCTCGACCGACTCGTAGACGCGCTCGATGCCCCAGGCCTCGGCGAAGGCCTGACCCTTGGCGACCGTGCGGTTCCAGATGCCGGTGAACTTCCTGCCCGCCAGCGCGAACGACTGGGCCATCTCGTTGGCGATGACGCCGCAGCCAATGATGGCCCAACGCAGCTGCGGGGCCTCGAAGATGTCGTCGGGGAAGGGCTTGCCCTCAACCGCGGCAAAGGCCGCCTTTGCCGCCGCCGCAGCGTCGATGGGGCCCGCGTTGTCCTGTGCCATGCTCGCTCCTCTCAGCCGGCGCCTTGGCCGGCACTGTCAGCTTTCCGTACGAATAGTACGGCATCAGGGAGAGCCCGAGGTCGGAGCGAGCCCACAAACAAAGCCGCCTCGGCGCTCGTGGGGAGCAGCCGAGGCGGCAGGCGTGCGGCGGGGACCCGCACAAGGGGCGCGGCGGGGCGTTCCGCGCCCAATAAGGAGAGGCGTCAGGTAAGTGACGAGAGCGACGGAGCTTTGCGCTCAAGCGTCGCCCTAAGGGGTAACAAGCCGAGCCGGCGCGACATAAAACGCGTACAAGCCCGCTCAAACGAGGCCGAGTTACATGGTCACGTCGTAGTCCGTTGGGTAGAGGCCGGACTCCATGAGATTCACCGCGCTCACCAGGTCAAAGGTAGGCAAGCCAGTCGCTTCGACAACGGCCCAGGAATACGTGGCAAGGTTGCTGCATTCAAGGACGATGGCCCGGACGTCGCTGTCGCGCTCAAGAAGCTTGCGCGCGGCACTTACGACGTCGCGCTCCATAAGCACCGGGTCAAGAGAGAGGCCTCCCTCAATCACCGTCTCGCGGAAGTGCGGCTCGAACTGCATGCCCTGGATGACAAGGGGAATGCCGTCGCATCCACAGGCTGAAAGGCAGGCGTCACTCAAGAGGTCGGTATGGCCCGTGATGACGCCAACTTTTCCTTTGCAGCCGAGCATGCGCCATAGGGTGGGAATCAGGCACAGCGAGGCTCCAGCGGCAAGCATGCCAATCTCGCCAAGTTCGTTTTGGAGCTCGCCCATGAGACCGCAGTCACCGGCAATGATGCGCACGCCGCGAGACCTGAGCTTGCGAGCCCCCTCCAAGATGCTTTCGCGAACGGACTCGTCGCCGTCGGCAAGGCGGGCGAAGCAGCCATCGACTACCTCGTAGTCAACCGGATAGCGGAAGGTCTCGGCATGGCCGGCGTCTCCGGGAACTCGCGGGGAGACCCCAGAAAAGACAAGCACGCCAACGTGGCAGCCGTAATAGGGGTGGCCGCTCTCGATAAGTCCCAACATGGTCTGTTCCTCCTTGAACAGCTCGCCCTCTGTGGTGAAAGCGCGAAAGGGCGGCACGCCCACGGATGGCGCGCCGCCCCTCGATGGGAATAGCTACTTAGCCTTAGCCCTTGTAGTCGGGCTCGGTGCCGATCTCGGCGATGATCTCCTTGAGGGCAGCGATGAGGGTGTCGATGTCCTGCTTGTTGTTGTAGTAGGTGCAGGAGATGCGGAAGCCGCCGATGTAGTCGGTGAAGCGCTGGGCGATGAAGATCTTCTGGGCGTGAAGCTTCTTGAGGATGGCGCGATCGGTGTCGAGGTCATCGTAGAGACGGGCGATGACGATGCCGCCGCGGTGCTCGCGCTCCTTGTGGGTAATGATGGTGGCGCCGATCTTCTCGAGCTCAGCCATGCAGTAGTCGCTGATCTCCCAGACGCGCTCCTGGATGTTCTCGATGCCGAGCTCGTTCACCAGGCCGAGGGTCTCGCCGAGGGCGATGGCGCCGGTGTAGTTGCAGGTGCCGCCGATCTCGTACTTGCGAGCGGTCTCGGGGAAGGTCCAGTCGTTGACGGACGGAGCGGCCGGGTTCTCCCAGTAAGCGCCCCAGCCACCCTCGGGGACGGTGGTGTTGAGGTAGCCGGCGTAGGACTGCTTGATCTTGCCGAGGGACTCCTTGTTGACGTAGAGCACGCCCGTGCCATAGGGGCTGTTGAGCCACTTGTGGCCACCAGCGACGAGCAGGTCGATGTGGGCGGCCTTGGTGTCGATCTTGGTGACGCCGAGCTGCTGGACAGCGTCGACGACGAACATGATGCCGTGGCTCTTGCAGAACTCGCCAATCTCAGCGAGGTCGCTGGCCCAGCCGTTGCACCACTCGAGCGTGGACATGACGATGATCTTGGTGCGCTCGTCGGCGAGGGCCTCAAAGTCCTTGGCGGTGAAGGTGTTGTCAGCGGTCTTGCAGACGCGGATCTCAAAGCCCTTCTCGCCGCGGGTCATGCACCAAGGCAGAGCAACCTGAATGAACTCGAGGTTGGTGGTAATGATGTTGTCACCGGGCTGGAGGTCGATGCCCTGACAAGCGATGTTGAGGCCGTGGGAGGTGCTCTCGACGAGGGCGATCTCCTCCGGGTCGGCGTTCAGGAGCTTCTGGGCCTCGACGTAAGCCTTGTGACGACGGTCGTCCATGGCGACGTGGTGGGCGCTGGAGTTGGCCTCCTTCTGGGTGGCGGTCATGTCGGCGAAGTCCTTGACCGCGTTCACGACGCGCTGCGGGGCAAAGCTGACGCAGGCGGCGTCAAGGAAGACCATGTCGTTGAGAACGGGCCACTCTTCCTTGCGAAGCTTCTCCCAATCGATTGCCATTTTGGTTTCCTTTCTTTTTTGGCCGAATTCTTTGCGGCCGATCCTCCGCTTGCCGTTTTCGGCTTGCGGTTTGGTCTGAATGAAAGTGGCGCGAAGGCCGGGTTGCGAGCTTTGGTGCTACTCGCTCTTGAGGCGGACGATGACCTCAACCTCGCAGGGGGCGTTCATGGGCAGAACGGCGACGCCCACGGCGGAGCGGGCGTGGGTTCCGGCCTCGCCAAAGGCAGCACCCACAAGCTCGGAGGCTCCATTCACCACCTGGGGAACCTGGGTGAAGGAGGGGTCGGCGGCGACAAAGCCGGTCAGCTTGACCACGCGCTCGACCTTGTCCAAATCACCCACGCAAGCCTTGATGACGGCGAGGCAGTTAATGGCGCTCTGACGCGCGGCCTGCTGGGCCTGCTCGAGCGTGACCTCGGCGCCGACCTTGCCCTCAGAGACGAGCTTGCCCTCGGAGAGGGGCAGCTGGCCAGAGACGTAGACGGTGTCCCCATCGACAACGCCGGGAACGTACACGGCTACGGGCTTTGGGGCATCGGGCAGAACAACACCCTGCTCGGCAAGGGCTTCTTCGACCTTGCTCATGGCAACTCCTTTCGACGTGTTTGTGCTTCGCGTTAGAATCTATTGGCCTTAAAAGCGGCAAACTATAAAGCGCTTTGCATTTCGAAAATTCGTTTACGCGAGCGGTACAAACGCGGTCTTGAGTGGAGGCGTTTTGCGATGAATTCAAAGGAAAATGCCTGGGGAGAAGCCTGGTCGCCCTGGATTCGTGGCGAGCTCTCAGTTTGGGAGCCGCTCATCAGCGACATGAGGCAAATCAACCTGCCCAAAGGCGACTCGCTGTTCCAGCAGGGGGATACCGCAACGAACGTGTACTGCGTCTCGCGGGGCAGGCTCCGCGTAAGCAGCGTCCACCACAGCGGCGGAGAGAAGCAGCTCTACATCGCAGAGCAGAGCGCCCTCGTAGCTGAGACCGAGTGCCTCTCGGGCTTTCCGTTCGAGGCCTCAGCTACGGCTATCGTGAACTCGAGCGTCTACGTCATCCCCAAGGCCACCTTCCTTAGCAGGATCGCGGCCAACCACGAGCTCGCTCGCTCCGTGCTGGATTATGAGGCAAGGAAGAGTGCCTGCCTGCAGCACCAGGTCTTGCTGCTCGCGCACGATTCGGCACGCGCCCGCATCGCGCAGGTGCTGCTCAATCTCTGCCACCTCTACGGGAGAAAGGCGGCAGGCGGCATCCTCATCGACGTCCGCTTCACTAAAAGCGACATCGCAGGGATGGTGGGCACAAGCCGTGTCACGGCCTCAAACGTCCTCATGGACATGAAGCGCCAGGGCATCCTCGGCCAGCAGAGGAGCCGCTACGTCGTCCTGGACACCGCGCTCCTCGAGTCAATCGTCGACGGAGACTAAGCAAAGGCCCCGCAGCTCACATTGAGCCGCGGGGCCAATTATTAGCGGGCGATATAAGCGAAAAACTAGTCTCCGTCGTGGTGGCGACGGATAAGCACGCCAGACCCGAGCAAGGCAATCGCGATGACGAGATAGATGGCCATCATGGTCGGGCTGACACCAACGGTCTGCGAGAGCAGAAACGCGGCAAGCACCACAGCCATGCCACACCACTGCAAACAGATGGCGGTTCTCCTGCTAGGGACGCGCATAGTCTCGCTCCTCTCCCACAAGCTCCTCGAAGTTGCCGACAGCCGCATACCGATCATAGCTAAATCCGCGGCCACGAATCCTTGCCGCCGTGCTCACAAGCAAGAAGGCGCTGGGGTCAAGCTCCAGCACGCTCCGCTCGAGGGCGGCCAAGCCATTGGAGGGCACCGCCAGAAGCAGGGCCTTTCCCTCCCGGCGCTCCATGCCAGACTCCATGTTGAGCAGCGTAAGGCCGTAGCCCGCTTCCAGAAGCGAGCTTCGCAGCTCTTCATAACGGCTCGAGATGACGATAAGCTGCGCATCTCCCCGGCCAAAGTTCAGGGTGGCATCCATGGCAAGCGACATCACAAAGGTGTTCACGAGGCCATATAGGATCTGCTCGGAATTGGAGAAGGGTAGTTGCATCAGCATGATGAGGACGTTCATAACGCCCATAAGAGCGGACGTAGATATGCCGGTTGCCTTGGCTACCAGCAGTACGGGGACGTCAGTTCCGCCCGTCGAGGCGCCGCCCCTCAAGACCAGACCGACGCCGGCCCCCGTAAAGACACCAGCCATAAGCGAAGAGAGCATCAGGTCGGACGTGAGGGAGGCAAGCGCGGGAATCTGCTCGAGCGCGGCGATTGCAAACGGGGAGGCGAACGAGGAGACAAGCGTTGCCGCCGCGAATTTGCGACCGATGAGGAACGCGCCGGCCACAAGCGCCACGACGTTGAGCACGCCCGTCGTTAATGAAATAGGAACCCCCAAATAATGCCGGGCAACGAGAGAAATGCCCGTTGTCCCACCACAGATGATGCCGGCCGGCGAGATAAACGCCACGACGCCAAGGGCCATGACCAAGTTGCCGACAACGGTGAACCCGACCGTTCGTGCCAGCGCGGTCGCTTTTCCCTCCTCAATCACGTGGCCTCCTCCTTTGGAGCCAGGCCGTTCACACCCCAGACGCCCAGCAGGATGAGCGCCATACCAACCAGCTTGAGAGCGGAAAGCTCGTCGCCGCCCAAAAGGACGCCGGCAACGATTGAAACAACCGTAGAGAGGTTCGTGAACACGGAGCCCCTCGCAACGGGAAGATGCGCATTGACGTAGTTAAGGCAAAAGAAGGCACCCACCGAACAGCCAAGCGCAAGGTAGAGCACGGAGCCCACGCCCGATGGGTCGGACAGCACGACGGGCAACCCCGAAAAGGCCCCAGTTGCCAGGGCGTAGATATCAAACACCGCGGCAGCGACGGCGCTCATGACGCACGTAATCTCGAATGAGGTGAAGGCGCCTCCCATCCCTCGCACCGCGATGGTCTGGATAGCGCCCAAGAGGGCACAGCCGAGCATGAGGCACATCCCCAGCAGCGACTCCTGGCCGTCAGATGCCGTAGCAAGCGCCGTGAAGGCCACGCCCACGACCGAGGTCGCAACCATGGCGACCTGTACGGCCGAGACGCGCTCCCCCAGCAAGATGACGCCCATGACCAGCGCAATCACAGGCATGAGCGCCATGATGATGCCGGCCTGCGACGAAGGAAGCAGGTCAACGCCAGCCGCCTCGAGCACGAAGGAGAGCGTCGGATAGAAGAGCGAGAGGACGACGAGCTTCCACCAGGGCTTGCCCGCGAAGCTCGCGGGGACGATCCCCGCGAGCTTGAGTCCCCACAAAGCCACGCCGGCGACCGTGAACCGCAAGGCGAGCATCAGCACCCTGCCGCAAGCGGCAAGCGCAACTTTGGCGGCAAGAAACGAGAGGCCAAAGAGCAGGGCCATGCCCAGACCAGCGACATAGGCGCGCGACGTGGCTTTCATAGCGATTACCAGAGGCCCATGACCACGAGCACGACGCGCATCAGGATGAGACCGATGACGGTGTCGATGAAGGGGACGATGAGCAGCAGGCCGCGCCACTTGCCCTCGACGCCCGAGACCAGCACGCAGCGGGCGTAGTGGCCGACGAGCGTGCCCATGAGCATGCACGGGACGATGCACAGGGTCGCCTGGGCACCGGTGAGGGTGCCGGCGTAGAACAGGCTCGCGGCGGCAGCGGCGCCGGAGGCCTTGGCAAAGATGGCGGCGACAAGCACCGTCACGGCGTCGCCGGGCAGGCCGAAGAGGCCCATGACGGGACCGAAGACGACCGACAGGACATCAACGAGGCCGGTGAGCGTGAGGAACTGGACGATGACGTAGCCAAGCACCATGGCGGGCATGATGTTGTTGAGCGTGACCTGGACGCCCTTCTTGCAGCCGGACATGAAGCTTTCGATTGCGCCGAGCTTCTTCTCAGGAGCGGGGGCGGTTGCAGTTGCGGAAGCCATGAGGCACCTCCTAAGGAATCTCAGCGGTTACTTGACGCCGAACTTGATGGCAAGACGGACGAGGTTTGCGCCGATGGTCTTGCAGACCCACAGCACGAGGATGGCCACGCCGCTCGAGACCACGATGCAGGGAAGCAGGGCGGCCTGCGTGGAGATGGTGTTGCCGATGACAGCGGTGGCGGGGTACTGGTAGGAGACGAAGATGATGCGCTCCTCGTCAGTGAGCTCGCCGTTGTCGTGCATCTCGCGGGTCATGAGGGCACCGATATCAGAACTCGTGAACGACGCGACATAGGCAATGCCGCAGACGCCGGGAATACCGTACAGTGGTCGCAGGATGTGCTTGAAGAGCTTCTCGGCCGCATCCATGGCGCCGAGGTTCTGGCACAGCTCAATCAGGCCGAAGGCGAAGGCCGTGAGCGGCAGCAGGCTGATGGCGACCATGATGCCCTCGCGGGCGCCGGTGCCGCCCTTGCCCTGGTAGGTGTACTTGGTGACCTCGGCGGTCCCGTCCTCACCCATGACGATGCTACCGTCCTCGTCCACCACAGGAACCTGGATGGTTCCGAAGGCGCCGGAGAGGTTGGAGAAGTCGAAGGCGCGCAGCGGGCCTTCCGCCTTCTGGAACACGCCGGAAAGCAGCACAATGAGCATGACGAGCGCCACCCATCCCGCAATCGGCACCTTCTTGCTAGCGGGCTTCGCGGCCTCGGGCTCTGCGGCTACGGCCTCAGCCGCAACCTCGGGCTCTTGGGCAAGCTCTTTCTTCTCTTCCATCTCTATCGCTTCCTTCCTGCGGCGAACTCATCAATGTGGTCGACGACGTTGGCGAGCAGCGCGGTGCGCTCGTAGAGCGAGTTGGGCAGCGCGTACTCGCGGTCGGTGTGGTTGAACTCGCCACGGACACCCATCGAGCAGACGGTCGGGACCCCGGCCATCGTGATGTAAGAGGCGTCGGAGCCGCCGCCGAGGCGAATCTGCCCCATCTCGCCAAGTCCCACAGCCTCGGAGACGCCTGCGATGAAGGTGGCGAGGCGCACGCCCTCCTCGGTGGTCTCGAACGGGGCCATGTACTCGTTGTACTCGTAGTCGGTGGTGCAGCCGTCGATGTAGTTCTTCTCGGCAATCTCCTTGAGGGAGTTGACCACACGGTCGCGTTCGGAGCTGAGCTCGTAGCGGACATCGACGTCAATCTTGCACTCGGGCGGAATGCAGTTGGGAACCGTGCCGCCGTCGATCATGGTGACACTCACTGTGGTGCCAAGCTCGAGGTTGGTGAGGTCCTGCAGATCGCAGATCTTCTTGGCGGTCTCGGCGATGCTGTTCCTGCCCTTGAGGAAGTCATTGCCGGAGTGGGCGCCGACGCCATGGACGGTAAAGTTCGCCACGCCGCCACCCTTCCTGCCGATGCAGATGTTATTGCTAACCAGGCCGGTCTCCATGTTGAAGGCACACAGAGCACCGCGCGCCTGCTGCATGATGACCTCGGGCGTGTTGGCGCCCTGGTGGCCCTTCTCCTCGTCACCCAGGAAGAGGAACTTGATAGGACGCTCGGCCCAGCCAATCTCATTGAGGGCCTTCACCACATAGAGGGCAATGGCGATGCCACCCTTCATGTCCAGGCAGCCAAGGCCGCGGGCATGACCCTCCTCGTCAACGCGGAAGGGGTGCTCGCCCGGAAGCGAGACCGTGTCGTAGTGACCGGAGAACAAGACGGGGGCACCAGGCCTATCAGCACCAAGGACGCCGAGCAGAGCGTGGGAGTTAATCTCGCCCACGTCGAGCTGCGTGCATTCAAAGCCATTCTCAACAAGCACCTTCTCGAGCTTGTTGCACAAATCCAGAGCGTTGTTGCGCTCACGAGCCTGGCTGGCCGTGTTGACCAGGAACTTCCAGAACTCAAACATCTCGTCACGATGAGACTCGATATAGGCATCGATCTTTTCGCGATTGTCGAACGGACGTGCCATGAGAACCACACTCCTTGCATAAGAGAGCATATGGTTTTTAATTACCACCCACCGTCGCGGGCGGCGCGCCTTGCGGCGCAAGCGGGGAGTCTTCACGTCGGCCGACAATCCTACAACCCTCTAAGCTGGCAACCCACACCAGCCGCTTTCGATGCCCATTTTTGCGAGAAAACTGCCCCAAACTATAAAGCGCTTTACATCGGAACCAAAACGTAGCGCAAGCGGCGTTAACACTCGGCGAACGACAGATTTCTTTCGCGATTCCCGCAGTTAAAAGGCCTCCTGCATTTTGTTTCGCACGCGTCACGCCAGCGCCGCCCACGCCATCGGAGGGACCAGATGGGGCCGTTTTGACCCTCCATTGGAAAGACATTTCGCTTCCTCTGCGTCGCGCTAACGGAAGTGAAATGGCATTCACTTCCGTTATTTGAATATTGCAGAAGCGAACTTAGATTCACTTCCGTTATTTGGGATTAACGGAAGTGAAGTACAATTCACTTCCGTTAGGAGTCTGGAAATGAAGCGAAATGGCGCGCTCAGAGCGTTTGCAGTGGGGAGGCAGCATGGGTAGCCAATGGCCGGCAATTGAGTCGGAAACGCTGAAGTGGGAGTTTGATCCCGACCTCGCACCGTTCATCTCCAAGACGCAGAGGCGAAAGATGGGCCCAACCTACGAGGCCGCGATCCCGCTCTTTATCGCGGAGCGCAACGTCGAGGTTTCGCCCGAACTCTCCGCACGCATGTCCGAGCTACTCGTAAAGCTCGCTCGCTTTGACGCCGAGCAGTCGGCGCGCGGCTACAACCTGCCCGCCATGCTGCTCAGAAGCGAGTCTTCGGCCAGCTCCCAGATTGAAAATCTCACTTCGAGCGCACGCAACGTAGCCCTGGCTGAGCTCGCGCCCGACGCCCCGCACAACGCGAAGCTCATCGTTGGCAACATTGCCGCGATGAGGAAGGCCCTTGCGCTTGAAGGCCCGTTTGACCTCGACGTCATACTGCAGACCCATGCCGCCCTTATCAACCGCGAAGGAAGAAGCTTCGGCGGCGAGCTTCGCGACGAGCAGGTTTGGGTCGGCGGCACGCCCTACAGCCCCCACGGAGCCGCCTATGTGCCGCCTCAGTTCTCGCGCGTTCCCGGCCTGCTCGACGACCTTGTCGCTTTCGCCAGTAGGCAAGACGTCTCCCCCATCGTCAAGGCAGCCATCGTCCACGCCCAGCTGGAGACCATCCACCCCTTCATCGACGGCAACGGACGAACCGGGCGCGTCTTGCTCCACAAGATTCTTCGCGACGAGGGCGTGCTGAGCCAGACGGCCCTGCCGCTTTCGGCTGGCCTGCTCCATGACATCGATGCCTACATAGCCTCAATCTCCAGCTACCAGCAAGGCAACCCCGAAGACGTGGTGGAGCGTCTTGTAGAGGCACTCGAGCTCGCGATTGTCGTGGGCAATCTCGTCGCCCTCAAGATGGACGAGGTATTGGACGAATGGGCCCAGCTGTTCAAAGAGCGCAAGGGCTCAAGCATCCACAGGCTGCCCTTCGTACTTGTTGAGCAGCCCGTAGTGAGCATCGATTATGTTGCGCAGCGCCTCGAAATCACCTCGAGAGCGGCCCTTTCGCTTGTGGAACGCGCTTGCGAATATGGAGTGTTGCGACCGTTGGGCAATCGCCGCCGCGGCGTTTTCTATCAATCAGACGCAATCGTGGACGTCCTCGAGGAAATCTCGAGCATCCAGGGCATCAGGCGCATCGTCTCAGGCCGGGGGCTTTAAGCCGTGGGCTCAACCTGGGTCGCCGAACCCCAAGAAAAAAAGAGGGCCAGGGGCGTGAGCGCCTCTGGCCCGCCTGCTTGTGTTGCTAGTTTTCGAGCGCGCGATTTGGCACCCGTGCTCACGGTCGCGCGGGTTCGCGGCCCGATCTTACGGAGCCAGGCGGCCACAAGAGCGTGCACGAGTTCTCAACCGCAAAGTCTCCTGGCCGCGCGACCAGGCGAACGTTGCGGCAGAGCGAAATCGCGCCCCGGCTCACCGACCGCCTACTCCGGGTCGTCGTCACCGCCGGCTTCTTCGAGGACGGCGAGGGCACAGGCCACAAGATCCTCCACGCCACGCTTGAAGGGGTAGGCCACCTTCTCGCTCTTGGGGTAGATGATGGCGCCGCGCTCCTTGAACTTGAGCGTGAGCTCGCGGCTGCACTTGAGGCCCAAGAAGATGATGCGGCCGCTCGTAAGCGAGACGCTCGTGACGCCCAGGCGCTGCGAGCGAATGCGAATGCGCGAACGGTCGAAGAGGTTCTTGGCCGCCTGCGGAAGCGCGCCGTAGCTCTGCTCGCACTCGCGCTCGAGGGCGTCCACCTCAGCAAGTTCCACGGCGCCAGCCAGCTTGCGGTACACCAGCACGCGCTTGTCGACCTCAGGCAGGTACTCCTCGGCCAGGAAGAAGTCGGCAGAAAGGTTGATGTTGACCTCGCTCTGCTCGACCTCGCCACCAGCCTCGCCCTTGGCCTCGGCCACGGCTTCACCCAGCATCTGGGTGAACAGGTCAAAGCCCACGCTCGAAAGGTTGCCGTGCTGCTCAGCACCCATGAGCGAACCGGCACCACGAATCTCGAGGTCGCGCATGGCAATACGCATGCCACTGCCAAGCTCCTGGTACTCGTTGATGGCGATGAGACGATCGGTTGCCTCGGCCGTGAGCGGACGCTCGCCGGGGAACAGGAAGTAGGCGTAGGCCTGCGTGCGACCACGGCCCACGCGTCCCTTGAGCTGGTAGAGCTGCGCCAAGCCCAGGCGCTGGGAGTCCTCGATGATGAGCGTGTTGGAGTGCGGGTTGTCGATGCCGCTCTCGATGATGGTCGTGGCCACCAGCACGTCGATGTCGCCGCGCTGGAACTTCATCATCATGTCCTCGACCTGCTTGGCGCTCATCTTGCCGTGCGCCACGCCCACGCGGGCCTCGGGCGCAGCCTCGAGCACGCGGGCTTCGGCCTCGTCGATGGTCTTCACGCGGTTGCTCACGTAGTAGACCTGGCCGTCACGCTCGAGCTCGGCACGGATGGCGGCGCTGACCACGTCGGGGTCGTACTCCCCCACCGTGACCTTCACCGGCAGACGGCCGGGCGGCGGCGTCATGATCATGGACATGTCGCGCACGCCGCTCATCGCCATCTGCATGGTGCGCGGGATGGGCGTAGCCGACAGCGTCAGCACGTCGACCTGCTCGCGCATGTTCTTGAGCTGCTCCTTGTGCTGCACGCCAAAGCGCTGTTCCTCGTCGATGATGACGAGGCCCAGGTCATGCGGGTTCACGTCGGCCGAAAGCA
>CAVHWW010000085.1:0-10860 GCA_963639715.1 Acutalibacteraceae bacterium | reverse complement strand
GAATTGTAAACCAGTTTTCTCAGACTCATACCAGGGAAGAGACGAATGGAGAAGCCGGCTGTCTCTCGGAGGGGGGAGGTGCTTGGAGTTCATGGGGCGGGACATAGTTCATGGGGGGTGCGCACCACGAGAAACAGCCGGCTTCTGCCCTTTGCCCGCCTAAAGGGAGAGAGGATGAGACGGGACGGCCTTAGTATAGGGTTAACGTTCACCTATGTCCACAACAGCATTTTTCTTCACGAACTGTGCGCTTTTCTGTACAGGCGTCTTGGACGCGGGGCGCGGTTTGCAACTTTGTGCGGCATCGTGGTTGTCGCATTCGCATGCGTTTGCGTGGTTTGCAGCCTCGTGCGGCATTGGGGCTGTCGCATGCGGATGCGTTTGCGGGGTTTGCAGCCTTGTGCGACAAACCTGGAAGCTATCGATAACAGGTGCGACACAAAATGGCTGGTAGAATCACCGCAGCTCTTTGCTTGGCCCTTGTTTCCGCCTGAGAGTTGTCGCATACGGATGCGTTTGCGGGGTTTGCAACTTTGCGCGGCATTGGGACTGTCGCATTCGCATGCGTTTGCGGGATTTGCATGTCGGTGCAACAACCCTAGAAGGCGTCGATTAGCAAGTGCGATGCAAAAGGGCTGGTAGAACCGCCGAAGTTCTTTGCATGACCCTAATTTCCGCCTGAGAGTTGTCGCATACGGATGCGTTTGCGTGGTTTGCAGCCTCGTGCGGCATTGGGGCCGTCGCATGCGGATGCGTTTGCGGGGTTTGCAAGCTGCTCCAGCAATTGGGGACAGTTTGCTCGCGATGGACGGTGCGAGGGCCGGGGCAGGACGTTTGCCCGCATGCCTTTCGCCGTCGCTGGCGGCGGTCGCGTTCGTTGCGGTTGATTGCTTGCTCCTAGCAGCTGCTAGGGATGGCCTACTCGCTGTGATTGCCATCGCGCTTTCAACCTCTAATCGCGGTGGTCGCAGCCGCTACGGTTGTCCACTTGTCTCCAACTACCGTCGCTGGCGGCGGTCGCGTTCGTTTCGGTTGATTGCTTGCTCTTAGCAGTTGCTAGGGATGACTGCTCGCTGCGTTTGTCCTCGAGCTTTCCGTCGTCGCCGGCGGCGTCTACGTTCGCCGTCGCCGGCCACGATGGCGGCGTCTGCGTCCGCCGGCGCCTAAGCGTGCTGGGTAGAGGCTCGCCTGATGAGGGTGCCGCCGATCTCGGTGCGCCCCGGCTTGAGCTGCGGCTCCTCTATGCGCGCGAGCGCGCGCTGCATGATGGCGCCCGCGATGGCCTCGACATCTTGGGCGGCCGTGGTTACGCCTCCCATGAACATGCGGTTCCACACATATTCATCGAAGGTGGCAGCAAAGAGAACGGGACCGCCCTCACCCTCAAAGCAAAACGGCGAGCCCCACTGCCCTTGGGCCTGCAGGTCTTGGAAAGCCTCGATGAGGCGGAAGAAGACCAGGCCGTTGACCGAGACGATGCCCACCGGGCCCGTGCCGCCTTGGGCGCCAAGCGCCTCGCGCACCTGAGAGGCTGCCGTGGCATCGTCGCCGGAAAGCTCGACGACGCTCGCCCCTAGGCCATGCTCGCCGGCCAAAGAGAGGAAGCAGCGTTCACGCTCCCGGCGCACCGAGCTCGTACGATCCTTCTCGGTGAACAACACCAGGCGCTCGCACCCGCAGCCTGCAAGCTCTTCGATGAGCAGGCGCATGAGCTCGGCGTTGTTCGAGGTCACGAGGTCGAGCTCGCACCCTTGCGCCTCTCGGTCGAGCAGAAGAACCGGGACGCGCTCGTTCATCTGGGCGAGAAGCTCCTCGTTGCCGCCGCAGGTATTGATGATGAGGGCATCGGCGCCGGCTGCGCGCAGGCGTTCAGCCGCCGAGGCCTCGGCGGCACTGTCGTTTGAGCTCACGGCGGTCATGAGGGTGTAGCCACTCTTGGCCGCCTCGGCCGAAAGAGCCTCGATCATGGCAGAGGAGTAGGGGTTGATGATGTCGGCAAGCACGATGCCCAACAGGTTGGAGCGGTCGGTGCGCAGACTGCGCGCCGCGGCGAGCGGTTGGTAGCCCGTGCGGCGCACCACCTCGGCGATGCGCTCGCGCGTTTGCTCGGTCATGGCTCCGGGCGTGTTGTTGAGGTAGCGCGAGACGGTGGCGGGGCTGACGCCTGCCTGCTGCGCTATGTCCTTGATCCTGACGCGGGCCACGTGGACCTCCCATGGCAAAAACTGTGCCGTACGCGAAAAAGCGTTGTATTTCTCAGTTGCTCAAGCATACAATGTCGGCAACGTCATGAAATCGATTTCGTAAATCGATTCCGTAAAGCTAATTGTACTGATTCGGAGGTTCCCGTGAGCGACAAGCCCCTCGTTCTTTGCTTCGGCGAGATCATGATGCGCCTTTCCCCCAAGGACAACCTGCGCCTCGAGCAGGCGACCGAGTTCGACGTGCGCTACGGTGGCGCCGAGGCCAACACGGCCTTCTCCCTGGCTTACCAGGGCGATAACTCGGCCTACGTCTCGGTCGTGCCGGCCAACCGCATCGGCGACTGCGCCCTGCGTACCCTGGCCGCCTACGGGGTGGACACCTCCCGCGTCGTGCGCGAGGGCGACCGCCTGGGCTCCTACTACTTTGAGCTTGGCGCCTCCCAGCGCGGCAACGGCTGCGTCTACGACCGCAAGTACTCGGCCATGAACCTCGCCTCCCACGAGGTCTTTGACTGGGAGAAGGCCCTCGAGGGCGTGAGCGTCTTCTACTTCAGCGGCGTCACTCCCGCTGTGAGCGACGAGATGGCCCTTGCCTGCAAGGATGCCCTCACTGCCGCTCGCGCCAAGGGCATCAAGACCGTCTGCGACCTCAACTATCGCGGCAAGCTGTGGAGCCCCGAGAAGGCCCAGAGCGTGCTGAAGGAGCTCATGCCCCTCGTTGACGTCTGCATCGCCAACGACGAGGACGCCCCCTCCGCCCTCGGCGTCACCTGCGTCTCGGGCTCGCTCGCTAGCGGTATCGAGGAGCGAGACTCCTACGTGGAGATGGCCCGCCAGATCTCTTCCGAGTACGGCTGCCACACCGTCGCCTCCGTCGTGCGCAACGTCGCCTCCACCAACCGCTCCAAGTGGATGGGCATGCTCTACCAGGCCGAGGGCGACCAGCACTGGTTCAGCCCCGTGCACGACGTGCAGGTGCTCGAGGGCGTTGCCGCCGGTGACGCCTTCAACGCCGCGCTTCTCCACGCCATGCTCAACGGCTTCGATGCGCAGAAGACGGTTGACTACGCCATCGCGGCGAGCGTCCTCAAGCTCTCCATCCGTGGTGATTACAACTACGTGACCGAGGCCGAGATTGCCTCCGTCGCCGCTTCCGGCGGCGCCACCCGCGTCGCCCGCTAGATAGGGGAGACCAGGTCCGGCTGCCGGTTGCTATAAGCGTCGGCATGACTCTTAGGCGCCGCATAGATGCTGGCATGGCTGCCACCTGGCGTCATCCGAGCAAGGACACGGCGCTCTATCAAGTACTTTTCTGCAGATAAACGCAATGCGCGAGAAAGGTTTCACCCATGTACGAGGATTTCTACGAGAAGCTCCACGAGCTCGCCATCGTCCCGGTCGTCGTTCTCGATAAGGTCGAGGATGCCGCCCCCATGGCCCGCGCCCTGGTTGCCGGTGGCATGCCCAGCGCCGAGGTCACCTTCCGCACCGACTGCGCCGCCGCCTGCATCAAGGCCATGCACGACGAGGTCCCCGAGATTTGCGTTGGCGCCGGCACCGTGCTGTCCGTCGAGCAGGTTGACGAGGCCGTCGCCGCTGGCGCCGCCTTCATCGTGAGCCCCGGCTTCGACGCTGATGTGGTCAAGCACTGCATCGAGCTCGGCGTGCCCGTGCTGCCCGGCACCGTGACCCCCACCGAGGTCACCGCTGCCCGCAAGCTCGGCCTCAGCGTCACGAAGTTCTTCCCGGCTGCCCAGTACGGCGGCCTGAACACCATCGGTGCCCTGTGCGCCCCGTTCGTCGGCCACCGCTTCATGCCCACCGGTGGCGTGAGCACCGCCAACGTCGAGGAGTACCTCTCCTCCAAGTCCATCATCGCCTGCGGCGGCACCTGGATGGTCAAGCCGGCCCTCTTCGCCGACGGCGACTTCTCCAAGGTCACTGAGGCCTGCAAGGGCGCCATGGAGGTCGTGGCCAAGGTCCGCGGCTAGGACGTTCGCTCGGCGACCTGCCAAGATAAAGCAACGCCAAGGGTCGGGAGCCTGCGCTTCCGGCCCTTGCTTGTCTTGAGCGGACGCTATGATGTGAAGCCCAGTATTTCTGCTGTAAGGAGCATGCATGGATAAGCCCAAAAACGTTGCCGGCGGGCTGACGCTCAGCCAGTCGCTGATGGTGGGCGTGGCCCTGTTCTCGATGTTCTTTGGCGCAGGAAACCTCATCCTGCCGCCGCTTTTGGGCCTGCAGGCGGGAACGTCCGGCGTTGGCGCCATGGTGGGCTTTCTCATTACGGCCATCGGCCTGCCGGTCATCGGCATCGTGGTCGTGGCGCTGTGCGGCACCGCTCGCGAGCTTGCCGCCCGTGTGCATCCCGTTTTCTCGAGCGTTTTTGTCGCTGCCGTCTACCTCTCCATCGGTCCCTGCCTGGCCATTCCGCGTACGAGCTCGACGGCCTTTGAGATGTTCGTTCCGCTCCTTCCGGACGGCGTCTCGGTACCGGTGGTTCGCCTGGTGTTCTCGGTCGTCTTCTTCGCGGTTGCCTATCTGCTCGCAATGCACCCAGGCACCATCACGCGCCTGCTCGGCCGCGTCACGGGCCCTGCGCTTATCGTGCTGATTGTCGTGGTCGTGGCCTCGGCGCTTATCGCCCCCACGGGTGAGCTCACGGCTGCTCAGGCGCCTTATGACACCAACGCTGTCGTGGCGGGCGCCCTCAACGGCTACCAGTCGATGGACCTGCTCGCCTCGCTCACCTTTGGCCTGGTCATCGCCGAGAACGTCCGCGGCCTTGGCGTGCGCGAACCTGCCTGCGTTGCCCGCGAGATTTCCCGCGCAGGCGTGGTGGCCGGCGTTCTCATGGCGCTTATCTACTGCGGCATGGCCTGGGTGGGCGCAACCCTTGGCAGCGTTATGCCCGACGCCACCAACGGAGCCGTGCTGCTCACAACATCTGCGACCCTGCACTTTGGCGTGGCGGGCACGGTGGTGGTTGCGGCCATCTTCTTGCTCGCTTGTCTCAACGTTTGCATCGGCCTCGTCAGCTGCTGCGGAACCTACTTCTGTGAGACCTACGGCGCCGACGCACCGAACGCCAAGGGCCCGCTTTCCCGTGTGTCCTACCGTGCCTGGACCTTCGCGTTCGCGGCGTTCTCCTGTGTGCTTTCCAACGTGGGTCTCGATGCCATCCTGGCGTTCTCGGTGCCTCTGCTGGGCGCGCTGTACCCGATGGCCATCATGCTCGTCTTGATGGGCATCTTCCATCGCGCCTGCGACGCCCGCCCGCAGCTGTGGCCCTGGGCTATCGGCGTCACGGCTGTGGTAAGCGTGGCCGAGGCCTTGCGCGATGCCTTGGCGCCCACCCTCTGGCTGCCCATCGATGCCCTTCCCTTCGCCGACCTCGGCCTTACTTGGGTCGTCCCCGCCCTTGCCGGTTTGCTTGTTGGCTATCTTGTCAGCTTCGTTGCTTATCGCGCCCCTCATCGCGGCTAGCCGTATAATCAAACATCAGCGTGCTTGTTAGCTCGCTTTGCAGAACTTAGCTGCGCCTGTGGCGCATTGATAGGGGGACCCCATGGACATCAACGTTACCAACCAGGGCACCAAGGCCACCGTCAGCGTCGTGGGGCACCTTAACACCGCAACGGCCAGCAAGCTCGAGGACGCCCTCGCCCCCGTCGTCGACGCCTCAAGCGAGGTCACAATTGACCTGGCCGAGCTCGAGTACATCTCTTCGGCGGGCCTGCGCGTGCTGCTCTCGGCCCACAAGAGCCTTGCCTCCAAGGGTGGCTCGCTTACCATCTGCAACCCGCAGGAGAGCGTGCGAGAGGTCTTTGAGATTACGGGTCTCAACGAGGCTCTCAACATCGAATAGGTTGCTCGATGTCTGACATCTTCCGCAAAAAGTCGCTGGATAACATCACCAATCCCGACCACCTGGATGATTACATCAACGTCTCGCGCTCGAGCGTCTGGCTCATCCTGGCGGCGATCGTGGCGTTTCTCGCGGGGGTCGGCATCTGGTGCGTCTTTGGTTCTGTCGACGGCATCTCGCCGATGGCGCTGCTCTTTGGTGGGGCGTAACGCATGACGGCTCGCCTAAGCGCGCATCCCGCCGGCAAGATGGCGGGCAAGGTCCCCCAAATCATGCAGATGGAGGCGCTGGAGTGCGGCGCTGCCTGCCTCGCCATGATCTGCGCCTACTGGGGCAAGTGGATTCCACTTGAGAAGGTCCGCTCCGATTGCGGCGTCTCGCGCGATGGCTCGAGCGCCCTTAACGTGGTCAGGGCTGCCCGCAGCTATGGCTTCGATGCCCGAGGCTTTCGCTACGAGCCCAACGAACTGAACGATAAGGGCCATTTTCCCTGCATCTGCCACATGGGCTTCTCGCACTTCATCGTGGTGCGCGGCTTCAAGGGCGACAAGGTCTACGTGAACGACCCGGCCCGCGGCGAGCTTAAGATGCCGCTTGAGGAGTTTGACCGCACCTTCACCGGTGTGGCGCTGCAGTTCGACCCAACCGAGGCCTTTGAGCCGGGTGGCAAGCCTGCCTCCATCAGGGGCTTTGCCCTCGGGCGCCTGCGCGGCGCCAGCTCGGCCATGATCTTCGTGGCCATCACGAGCGCTGTGGCCGCCTTCATGGGCACCGTGAGCCCGCTTATGTCGCAGGTCTTTCTCGACCGCCTCCTCACGCAGAAGAACCCGGAGTGGTTCGGCCCCTTCATGGCGCTGCTCATCGCGTTTGGCGTGGTGCAGGTCACCATCAGCGCGCTTAACGCCATTTACCTGCTGCGCGTTCAGGGCAAGATGTCGGCGACCTCCAACGCGAGCTTCTTGTGGAAGATCCTCCACATGCCGATGGACTTCTTCTCGCAGCGCATGAGCGGCGACATCATGCAGCGCATGGGCACCAACGCCAGCGTTGCCCAGACGCTTGTGGGCCAGCTTGCACCGCTGCTCATCAACATCGTGATGCTCGTGGTCTACCTCGTGCTCATGGTTTCCTACTCGCCGCTTTTGGCTTCGGTGGGCATCGCGAGCGTCCTCATCCAGCTTATTTGCGCGCGTGGACTGTCGTCCAAGCGCGTCAACGCCACGCGCGTGGCCATGAGGGATAGCGCCAACCTGGCGAGTGCGACCATGGCTGGCATCTCGATGATCGACACACTCAAGGCCCAGGGCGTGGAGCCCGGCTTCTTCCGTCGTTGGTCGGGCTTCCAGGCCAGCGTCAACAGCCAGAACACCAGGATGGAGCGCGAGACGCGCCTGCTCAACATGGTGCCGAGTTTCGTGACGTCGGCCTGCAACGCCGCCGTGCTTGGCATCGGTGTGTGGCTCATCATCGCCGGCGACTTCACCTCCGGCGCGTTGCTCTCCATGCAGTCGCTCATCTCGCAGTTCAGCGCCCCCGCCCAGAGCCTCATCGGCGTCATGCAGTCCTTCCAGGAGTTGCGCACCGACATGGAGCGCATCAAGGACGTCATGGACTACCCCTATGACCCGCTGGCCTTGCCCGATGATGTTGAGGCCGCAGACGCCGAGGCTGGGAGCGATGGCGCGGCGGCTGCCCTGTCTTCGCAGGTAGCAGGGGATGGCGGCGCATCAGACGCCGCTGCGGCTGGTGCCAACGCGGGCGCTGTTCGTGGCGAATCATCCGCTGCCTCGTCTGTCCTTGCTGACGAGCCCTCGCTCGAGAAGTTGCATGGCGATGTGGAGCTCAGGCACGTGACCTTTGGCTACTCTCGCCTGGCAGACCCAGTGGTAACCGACTTCTCCCTCCACGTGAAGCCGGGCGGCTGCGTGGCGCTCGTCGGCGCCTCGGGCTGCGGCAAGTCGACCATCGCAAAGCTCGTGAGCGGCCTGTATATGCCCTGGGAGGGCGAGGTGCTTATGGACGGCCGCCCCCTGGCCGAGGTGCCGCGCTCGGTGCGTACCGCCTCGATTGCTGTCATCGACCAGGACATCGTCCTGTTCCATGACACCATCGCCAACAACATCCGCCTGTGGGACAGCTCCATCGAGGATTACGAGGTCATCCTCGCCGCTCGCGATGCCTGCATCCACGACGTGATCATGACCAAGCCCGACGGCTACAAGCACGTGCTCAATGAGGGCGGCCGCGACCTGTCCGGCGGCCAGCGCCAGCGCCTCGAGATTGCCCGCGCCCTTGCGATGGACCCCACGGTCCTCGTGATGGATGAGGCTACGAGCGCTCTTGATGCGCAGACTGAGGCCAAGCTCATGAACGCGGTGCGCAAGCGCGGTATCACGCTCATCCTGGTTGCCCACCGCCTGTCCACCGTCCGCGACGCCGATGAGATCATCGTCTTCGAGAAGGGCCGGGTCGTGGAGCGCGGCACGCACGAAGAGCTTTATGTGGCCGATGGGGTCTACACGAGCCTCGTCAGCCGGGAGTAGGTTGCCATGGGTTGGTTCGAGAACCAAATCGAAGAGAGACGAAACGCCGACGACCGTATGATCTCTGAGTCGCTGCGTCAGATTTCTGACGCCGTGACGGGTCGCGAGAACATCTCGTCAGAGGACGCCGTTGCCCAGGCCAACTCTGCCATCACGGCCGTCCTTAGCTACTACGGCGTGCACCTCGAAGAAAAGGGCGGCGACGCGGAGCTTGGGGTCGAGAAGCTCTCTGACGAGGCGCCCGATATCGAACAGCTCATTGAGATGCGCCTGCGTGGCACGGGTGTGATGGCGCGTTCCGTGAGCCTGCCGGCGGGTTGGAGCAAGGACGCCGCGGGTGCCATGCTCGGTTTTGACGAAGACGGCACGCCTTTGGCCCTGCTGCCGCGGGCGCACGGCGGCTACTGCTGCAGGCACCCCAAGACCGGCGAGGTCGTGGGCGTGGAACAGACTGGCTCCGTCAAGCTCAAGCGCGTGGGCTACTGCTTCTACCGCCCCTTGCCGCAGCGTAAGCTCACGGTGCGCGACCTGCTCGCCTTTATGCTGCGCTCGCTCGAGCCCAACGACTACCTCACGGTCATTTGCGCCACGGCCATCTCCACGCTCATCGGCCTGGTCTCGCCGCTCGTGAACCAGCTCATCTTTGGTCCCGTGATCGAGAGCGGCTCGCTTTCCCTGGTGTTCCCCGTCGTCTCGCTTCTGCTGGGCGTCTCCTTCTCGACCATCATGATTTCGGTCGTGAGCTCGGTCACCATGAGCCGCATCTCGACCAAGATTGGGTTGCCTCTGCAGGCCGCAATCATGATGCGCGTGCTGTCGCTGCCGGCCTCCTTCTTCACCACGGTCACCACCTCCGAGCTCACCTCCAAGATCTCGGCCATCACATCGGTGTGCTCCATTCTGCAGAGCACCGTGTTCACGACCTTTTTGGGCTCAGTCTTCTCGCTTGCCTACGTGGGTCAGATCTGGGCCATGGCACCGACGTTGCTTGTGCCAGCCCTGCTGTCCCTTATCGCCAGCACTACGCTCACTGTGGTGGTGACGCTTATTCAGCAGCGTGTGACCTCCAGGCTCATCGAGCTGCATGATCGCGTGTCCGACCGCCAGTTCGGCATCATCAACGGCATCCAGAAGATCAAGCTCGCCGGTGCCGAGAAGCGCGCCTTCGCGGTGTGGGCGAAGGACTACGCTGCGGTTGCCAAACTCACGTACAACGGGCCTGCCATCGTGAGGCTTTCCTCCACGCTGCAGACGGCCATCTCGCTCGCGAGTACCGTGGCCATCTACTTCTTTGCGGTTTCCGGGCACGTGAGTGTCGCCGAATACATGGCCTTTACGGCGGCCTTTGGCATGGTGTCAGGTACGTTCAGCTCGCTTGCCTCGGCCGCGTTGCAAGTGGCCCAGATCAGGCCGCATTACGAGATTGCCCGCCCGCTGTTCGAGACGGTGCCCGAGAGCGCCGAGGGCAAGCAGATCGTCTCCTCGGTCTCAGGTGGCTTTGAGCTCGACAACGTCCACTTCACCTATGACCCGGCCCAGCCCAACGTCTTGAACGGCATCTCGCTCAAGGTGCGTTCGGGCTCCTACGTGGCCGTGGTGGGCAAGACCGGCTGCGGCAAGTCGACGATACTGCGCCTGCTTCTGGGCTTTGAGAAGCCGCAGACGGGTGCCATCTTCTATGACGGCCGCGACCTGTCGCTTCTCGACCTACGCAGCCTGAGGCGAAACATCGGCGTGGTGCTGCAAGACGGCAAACTTTTCCAGGGCAGCATCTACGACAACATCGCGATTTCTTCCCCTGGCCTTTCGCTTGACGACGCCTGGCATGCCGCCGAGCTTGCCGGCGTGGCCGAAGACATCCGTGCCATGCCCATGGGCATGCAGACCATCATTAGCGAGGGCGGAGGCGGCGTCTCGGGCGGCCAGCGTCAGCGCCTTATGATTGCGCGCGCCATTGCCGGAAAGCCGAAGATCCTCATGTTTGACGAGGCCACCAGCGCGCTCGACAACGTGACCCAGCGCATCGTGAGCGAGTCGCTCGACGAGCTCAAGTGTACGCGTCTCGTCATCGCGCACCGCCTCTCTACCATCCGCCACTGTGATCGCATCGTCGTCATCGACGGCGGCGTCATCGCCGAGGATGGCACCTACGAGGAGCTCATCGCCAAGGGCGGCGTCTTCTCTGAGCTCGTTGCCCGCCAACAGGCGTAGGGGAGAGGCCCCGAAGGGCGCTCCAGTTGAGCGG
>CAVHWW010000084.1:0-10188 GCA_963639715.1 Acutalibacteraceae bacterium | reverse complement strand
CGCCGCGTTGAGTTCTGCAAGCGACCGGTTAGCGCTAACGAGAAGCGCCCCCAGGTTTGCATCTATCTGAATGGGAGGATTGGGAGGCAGTGCGTTGGGGCGATAAGACTGATACGCCAACTCACCCGAAAGATTGCTCACCCACTCGCCTGCGCGGTTCCCTTGCATTGCAGCCTCCAATTTCCGTCCTTATTTTAGTTTAGCGGCTTAAAGTAAAATAAGAATCGGATTTTTGGCCGCTTATTTTAGTTTAGAGACGAAAAGTAAAATAAGCGGCCGTCCAAACCAAGGTTATTGAAGGCTGCACACCGCAACAGGTGCTAAGAGAGACCCGCCGGCGCCCGAACCGGTACGTCCTATCGCAGTGCGTGTTTGTGACAGGCTTTTACGCAGGCGAAGCAGATGATGCACTTGTCACCGTTCTTGCGAACGCGCGAGCCATCCGTTGGGTCAACGCCCATCGGGCAGACGCGACGGCACTCGCCGCGAGCAATGCACTTCTCGGCATCACTCGCCGTAATAGCCCTCTTCGCTCATCATCGACCACTTGAGGTACATCTCGCGATAGTTCTCCTTGATAAACGCCTGGATAACGCGTAGCTCTTTTTCGCTCAGCGTCCCGCGGTTTTTAAGAACCGTGCTTCCATCGCTTTTAACAAAGAACTTGGCAGACCCGGCCTCGGTCAAACGAGCGTCGCTCGCGTGGACGTGCATGCATTCGATAATGCAGTGGCTCGTAAAGTAGAGGAAGTAGCCGCAAACCTTAAAGTCGAAATACTTGGGCATAGCTACGCCACCAATACCGGAAGATTCCGCTTGAGATAGTCGGTGGCTATCGCAAGCTCGATGTCCTCCATATTCGTCTCGAGCATCTCGCCGTCTTTACTTAGCAGGGCGGCACTTTTGCCACCGTTGCCCAGGTTAAGCACGCGGTAGTTTCCGCCCTCCACCTTCGTAAAGGCGTATCCATTCACGATGAACTCGGCATCGAGCGCCGCCTGCTGAAGCTTCTCATCGCTCACTGAACATCAACCTCTTCTATCGGGCTAAGGAACTCTTCGGGGTCCATATACAGATTCTGGAGAATGGGAACGAGATCGATGTATTCCTCCGTCGCGCCAGGAAGCCCGCGGTACGCGGCATCCACGACGAGGTATCCCTTATCCCAGGTTTTGACCCGAAGGTAGCGCTCCAGAGAACCCGGGGTGCGGAAGCGAATCGACCGCCCGCCAAAGGCAAAGCGCGTCACGCTTCCATTTGAGCTCAGATACGCTGTCCGCGCCATGACGATCACCCCTTCCGCATTTAGGCCCACTGACATAACGATTATCCCCCACCAGCGCCGAAGCAACCAGCTGGGCGGCAACCAAGCAAAGCGCGCTCTCTGCCCCCGCGCAGCACCTAGGCTACAATCGTGCGAGCACATTCGACCTGGAGGTTTATATGGGTGCATCGCGCGAGCTCAAGCTCGTTTCTTGGAACGTCAACGGGCTTCGCGCCGTCATGAAGAAGGAACCGAGCTTCACCGAGATTTTCGAGGCGCTCGACGCCGACGTCTTTGCCATCCAGGAGACCAAGCTGCAGGAGGGCCAGGTTGAGCTCAATCTCCCCGGCTATTTTCAGACCTGGAGCTACGCCGAGCGCAAGGGCTACTCCGGCACTGCTGTCTTCTCGCGCGAGGAGCCGCTGCGCGTCCTGCGCGCCGACGCGTTGGCCCCCATCGCCCACGAGATTCTCTCCGCTGAGGAAGAGGAACTTGTGGCCATTGCCATCACCGAGGGCCGCGTCTGCGCGCTTGAGTTTGAGAACTACTGGTTTGTGAACGTCTACACGCCCAACGCCCAGCCTGAGCTGGCCCGCATTGACACCCGCGTTGCCTGGGACAGCTGCTACCGCGAGCTGCTGCGCCGCCTGGCTGCCGAGAAGCCCGTGGTGACCTGCGGCGACTTCAACGTGGCCCACGAGGAGATTGACCTCAAGAACCCCAAGACCAACCGCGGCAACGCCGGCTTCTCCGATGAGGAGCGCGGCAGCTTCACCAAGCTGCTCGATGCTGGCTTCACCGATACCTTCCGCGCGCGCTTCCCCGAGCTCGAGGGCGCCTACAGCTGGTGGAGCTACCGCTTCAACGCCCGCAAGAACAATGCGGGCTGGCGCATCGACTACTTCCTAGTCTCTAACGACGCGGCCGAGAAGGTCACCGGCGCCTCGATTCTCTCTGAGGTCTTCGGCAGCGACCACTGCCCCGTTGAGCTCACGATCGAGCTGTAGGGACAGATTCAACTCACGATGAAGGGGCTACCACCAGACAGATTTGACGCAGCGGGATGCATGGCAAAGCACCTCGCAGGCAGCTACGTATGACCCAAGCGCATCCCCGGCGCATGGTGGTGGACCTTGCATATAGCTACGTTTGAAACATTCGCGGCCAGCTGCCACATCACCAACCTCGCAGGGAGCTGCGTTTGACGCATCCGTAGCCATATGTGAGGTTCCGCCAATACGAAATTGAGAGAGTCGATACAAAACTGCTGGTGGTTGAGTTGAACATGCCAGAAGAATCAGGTTTAGAAATTTACGGACATCGCAGGCAGCTACGTTTGATGCATCCGTAGCTACCCGCCACATACTCGACCTCGCATGCGGCTTCGCACTCGTTATTACTATGCGTAAGACCGGCAGCCTCGAGAGAGGGCGGGAACCTAGCAACGCCCCAAGCAACGGCCTTGGTGGAGCCCCCAAGCAACTACCTCGGCAGCGCCTCAAGCAGCATCCCAGACAGCGCCCCAAGCAGCAGCCTCAGCGGCGCCCCAAGCGGCATGCCGCGCAGCGTCCCAGATACCGGCCCCGGTGGCAACCTACGCAGTGCCCCAGGCGCCCGCCCCAAGCGGCGTCACCAAAAACATCCTACTTCACAGGCGGAATACCAGCAGCCTCGATGGCGGCCAGGAAACTGGCCTTGTTCGAGGTGGCAATAAGCTCCTGGGGGAAGTCGATCTTCTCGAGAAGGTTCAGCGCGGGCTCAAACTTGCCGATGGCGGTGCAGATGTGGGCGTCAGTGTTCACGCTGATCTTGCAGCCCAGCTCGGCGCAGGTCTCCGCGATGGTCTGGCAGGCGGCATCGACCTTCTTGCGGCCAAACTCCAGGCTGTGGACGTTGATCTCCACCAGCTTGTTCAGGCGCGCGGCCTCGCCCACGACCTCGCGGACGTCAAACGGCACGGCGGAGCGGCCCAGGTGACAAAGGCCGAGCACCTTGGGGTCGTGCAGGGCGTTGATGTACATCTGCGTGGTCTGCGCCAGCAAGGCATCGCGCGAGAAGGAACGGTCGTGCACGCTCGCAATGACGTAGTCGCAGTTCTTGAAGACGTTGGCCTTGAGGGTGGTGGGCTCGCCCAGCTTGGCCCCGTTGATTTCCTCGTCCACCACGATGTCATGGCCGAAGAGGTTGCCCTCGACATCAACGATGTCAGCCTCGCAACCGTGCAGCAGGCGCACACCCTCCCACTCCTCGGGCCAGGCGCCGTAGTTAAAGAAGAACTGGAAGTTGCGGAAGTGCTGCTCGGGATAGAGCATGCAGCTGTAGTGGTCGGTCGAAGCCAGCAGCTCAAGACCGACGGCGGCCGCCTCGAGCACGTTCTCCCGAATAGTGGAGTAGGAGTGGCGCGAGTAAAGCGTGTGGGTGTGCGTGTCACAGAGGTTGGTGAGCATGGACTCTCCTGGTAGTTCTCGGGGCTTTCTGGCGTTCAGCGCACATGAGCGGCCAGACGGTTTGCGGCGCGGTCACAGGCGCGGGGCTTTCTGGCGTTCAGCGTTCGTGGGCAGCCAGACGATTTGCGGCGCGGACACGGGCGCGAACCATCCCAAACAGGAACGGGAGCGAACCCGCAGCTAGCCGCCTAAAAATCGGGCCGCCCAAAGCGAGCGGCCCGAAATGCCTACTTGTACTCGGCGGCAAGGGCCTGCCAGGCGGGCATGGAGTTCACGATGGTCTCGTGGCTCACGCAATAGCCCACGCGCACCCAGCCCGTGCAGCCAAAGCTATCAGAGGGAACGGGCAGCAGCTCGTGAGCCTTCGCGCGCTCAAAGAAGGCGTTGGCATCGGGCTCGAGCGCCTTGACCCACAGGTAGAACGCGCCGGCGGGCTCAATGTACTCATAGCCAGCCGCGCTCAGACCCTCGGTGAGCGCCTTGCGGTTCTCGGCGTAAGCCTCCACGTCAGACGGCTCGTCCACGCAGTCGACGATGACCTGCTGGAAGATGGCCGGGGCACAAACAAAGCCCAGCGTACGGCCAGCGCCAGCCACGGCGGGCAGCAGGCGGTCGTGGTCGGGGTTGGTGGGCGGCACGAGCACCCAGCCGATGCGCTCGCCCGGAAGCGAGAGGCTCTTGGAGTAGCTGTAGCACACGACGGTGCGCTCGTAGATGCCGGGCACCCAAGGCACCTCGGCGCCGTAGGTAATCTCGCGATAGGGCTCGTCAGAGATGAGGTAGATGGGGTGACCGACCTCCTCGCCGCGCTTAACCAGCACGCCGGCGAGGGCCTCGAGGGTATCGCGCGTGTAGACGGTGCCCACGGGGTTGTTGGGCGAGTCCACGATGATGGCGGCCGTACGCTCGGTGATGGCAGCAGCCACGGCCTCGGCATCAATCTGGAAGGTAGTGGTATCGGCCATGACCTCAACGCAGGTGCAACCGCAGGTCTCGATCCAGACGCGGTACTCGGGGAAGTACGGGGCGATGACGATGACCTCGTCGCCGGGGTTGGTAATGGCGTGCAGCGTGATGGAGAGGGAAGCCGCGGCGCCGCAGGTCACGTAGAGGTCGCCGGCGTCGGCCACGGGGCGCTCGCCCATCTCGGCGGCAAAGCGACGCGTGAGGGAAGAAGCGATGGCCTCGCGGCAGGCAGGCGTGCCGTTGGCGGCGGTGTAGCCGTGCACCTGCTCGGGCGGCAGGCTTGCGGAGCGCTTGAGCGACTCGCCCACGGCGGCAGGCGCCGGCACGCTGGGGTTGCCCAGGCTGAAGTCAAAGACGTTCTCGGCGCCAATCTCGGCCTTGCGGCGAGCGCCGTAGGCAGCAATCTCGCGGATGGAGCTCTTGGAAGCACCGTAGCCGTACATGGTCTCGTTAATCATTGCATCCCCCTCACGTCTAGCAAAGCGGCCGCCCCACCGGGCAGCCGCTTCACGTTACTCCTGTGATGTGTCGCTCGCGTTACCCACGGGCTCGGCGTCGCCGCTCGCGGCGCCCGCCGCGTCGGGCTCGTCAGCCGGCGCATCCGCCTGGCGCTCGCCCTCCTCAGCGGCAAGGGCGGCCTTGGCAGCAGCCGCAGCCTCGGCAGCCACGTCCTCGTCAAGCTCGCCAGTAGCGGCAGAGTCGTCCGCACGCTTGGCTTCCTCGGGGTGGGCCGCCACGAACTCGTCCCACTTGCCGTCGAGCAGAGCCTTCACGGCCTCGCCCTCAACGGTCTCACGGGCAAGCAGCACCTCGGCCATGGTGTCCATCTGGTCGCGACGGGCCTCGAGCACCTCGCGGGCGCGAGCGTGGCCCTCGCGCATGATGCGCTCCACCTCGTCGTCGATGCGCTTGGCCGTCTCGGCCGAGTAATCCTGCTTGTCGGCGTAGTCGCGACCAAGGAAGACCTGGTGCTGGGCCTCGCCAAAGACCTGCGTGCCAAGCTCCTCGCTCATGCCGTAGCGAGTGACCATCTCGCGAGCCAGCTTGGTGGCGCGCTCGAGGTCGTTGCTCGCGCCGGTGGTGATGTCGTTGCAGAACAGCTCCTCGGCGGTACGGCCGCCCAGCAGCACGGCAATCTCGTCGAGCATGCCGTCGCGCGTCTTGAGGAAGTGGTCCTCCTCGGGAAGCGAAAGCGTGTAGCCAAGCGCCTGGCCTCGGGCGATGATCGAAATCTTGTGCACCGGGTCGGCGTTGTCGAGGATATGGCCCACCAGGGCGTGGCCGCTCTCGTGATAGGCGATGGTCTTGCGCTCCTCGGCGGTCATAACGCGGCTCTTGCGCTCGGGACCAGCGATGACGCGCTCCATGGCCTCTTCAATCTCGGCCATGGTGATCTTGGACTTGTGGCGGCGCGCGGCGAGAAGGGCGCTCTCGTTCATAAGGTTCATGAGGTCGGCGCCGGTAAAGCCGGGCGTGAGCTGAGCCAGACGCTTGAAGTCGATGTTGGTGGCAAGCGGCTTGCCCTCGGCGTGCACGCGGATGATCTTCTCGCGGCCAGCGACGTCGGGGCGGTCCACCGTGACCTGGCGGTCAAAGCGGCCAGGGCGCAGCAGGGCCGGGTCGAGGATGTCGGGGCGGTTGGTGGCCGCGATGAGAATCACAGCGTCGTTCTCCTCAAAGCCGTCCATCTCAACAAGCAGCTGGTTGAGCGTCTGCTCGCGCTCGTCGTGACCGCCGCCCAGTCCGGCGCCGCGCTGGCGGCCGACGGCGTCAATCTCGTCGATGAAGATGATGGAGGGGCTGGCGGCCTTGGCCTGCTTGAAGAGGTCGCGCACGCGAGAGGCGCCCACGCCCACGAACATCTCCACGAAGTCGGAGCCCGAGATAGAGAAGAACGGCACGCCCGCCTCACCGGCAACGGCCTTGGCAAGCAGCGTCTTGCCCGTGCCCGGAGGGCCTACGAGCAGCACGCCGCGCGGAATCTTGGCGCCCATCTTCTGGAAGCGCTCGGGCTCGGCGAGGAAGTCGCGGATCTCCTTGAGCTCCTCGACGGCCTCATCCACGCCGGCCACGTCGGAGAACTTGACCTTGGGACGGGTCTCCTCGGTGGTCTTGGCCTTGGTGCGGCCAAAGCCCATGGCTTGGCCGTTCTGGTTCTGCACGCCGCGCATGAAGTAGATGAACACGGCCAGCATCAGCAGGGTCGGCACCACGGTGAACATGACGGTCTCGAGCCACTCGTTGCTGGTGTTGTCCACCGTATAGGTGATGGTGGGGTGGCGCTCCATGAGCTCGGAGAGGCTATCGGTGCCGGCATAGGAGCTCGAGAAGCTCTCGAGCTTGTCCTCTTTGCCCTTGTCCGAGCTGTTCACCCAATAGGTGCCCGTGAGCTCGCCGGTGGAGGTGTGGTAGGTGAGCGTGGAGACGCGCTCGTCGTTGATGGCGTTCACGACGTCGCTCGTGGAAATCTTCTCCGTGCTCGCGGCGGAACCGACAAGGTTCGGCGCAAAGCTGTAAACCACGTAGGCGATAAGGGCAATGCCCAGGATGATGTAAAGGATGCCGCGACGGCCGTTGGGGCCGCCGTCCTCGGGCGACCCGCCAGGAATCAGCGGGCCGCCCGGACGCTGCGGTTCGTTGTTGTTCTTGCTGTCTTTGTTGCTCATGCTACTTTCCGTAAACCTCCGGCTTGAGAACTCCGATGTAGGGCAGGTTGCGGTAGCGCTCGGCAAAGTCGAGGCCGTAACCCACGATGAAGGAGTCGGGCACGTGGGCGCCAACGTAGCGCGGCTCCACGGCGGGCTTCTGACCCTCGACGTCCTTCACGAGGAAGGCAGCAACCTCGAGCGACGCGGGACCGCGGCTCTGCAGGTTCTTCATGAGGTAGGAAAGCGTGAGACCCGAGTCGAGGATGTCCTCGATGATCAGGACGTCGCGTCCCTCGATCTTGGTGTCGAGGTCCTTGACGATACGCACGACACCGGAGCTCTTGGCGCCGTCGCCGTAGCTCGAGACGGCCATGAAATCGATGCCAAGCTCGCAGTTGATGGCACGCATGATGTCGCCCATAAAGACGACAGCGCCGCGTAGCACTGCGATGAGCAGCGGGTTTTTGCCCTGGTAGTCACGAGTAATCTCAGCGCCCATGCGCGAGACGATGTCTTGAATGTCCTGCTCGGAGAGCACGATGCTCTCTACATCCGGATGGATCTGCTCCATGGGAGCGCTCCTCTCTGAGGCTGGTTAGCCCCGTGGCCCACCGGCACCCGCGTCCGGGCGCTCTCAGTGGAAATGCCATTCTAGCAGCCCGTCCGGACACCCGTCCGCCGCGGCGCAAAAAGGCCAAGCACCGAGACAATTGTCCGCACGGCTAGGCCTCATTAAGCCCCTCCCTACTCGCCCTTGGGCCGAAGCGTGAGCTCGAGCAGGAGGCGGGAGGCGTTGGTGACGCGGCAGCGGTGGTCGGCGCGCAGGGGCGCAACCCAGAGGACGGCTCCTCCGTCAGTTGGGCGAACAACGGGCACCGCGCGGCGCTCGGCGGCCGGAACCTTGGCGTCAATCAGCAGATCAGAGAGCTTCTTGGACTGGCTGTGCATCCCCAGGGGGCACATGACCTCGCCCGTCTCGGGGCCGCTCACCCAGAGCCTGCCTCCAAGGGGGCCAAGCCCGCAGGCTTGCGCGTCCAACAAGACGCTCGCCCCTTCCCACTCGCGCGCATGTGCGCGGGCAAGCGCCGCAGGGCCACTGCCGGGAGCAACCTCGCGCAGACGCGCAGTCAGCGTACCGGCCGCAAGTTCAAGCGTGCCCTCGGCACCAGGCGACGCAAGCACCTCGGAGGCGCCGGCCTGGCCGCCAAGCGCGGGCACCTCAAGCCAACCCGAGGTGGGCGCGCCGCCCTGGGCCGCCCTCGCGCGAATGAAGAGCGCGCCGTAGGCAACGCGCACATCGACGCCGAGCGGCAGGGTGGCAGAGCCCTCTTGCGCCGCAACAATCCCCAGCACACGGGCCACGTGCGACGCCTCGAGCCGGCATTCGGGGCATGCCCTGAGCACAGCTGCGCGCACAACGCGCCTGGCAATGGCCACGTCGGTTGCCGCCAGCTTGTTCGCATCGAGCACCACCAGGCCGGGCTCTACCCTACGCTCGAGCGAGCGCAGCGCACGGGCGGCCACCTGGGTGAGATAGGAGTCCTCATCAGAGAGAATCTCGCAGGTAGATGCCATGCTCTCGAACAGGCGCGGATTGCGCTCGCGAGCAAGAGGCACCACCTCATGGCGCACGAAGGAACGCAGGTAGCGCGTGTCGGCATTGGTGGCGTCCTCGTGCCACTCGATGCCGCGCAGGCGCAGCAGGGCGCAAAGCTCCTCGTGCGTGCGGTCCAAAAGCGGGCGCACGATGCGGTTGCGACGGCGCGGAATGGACGAAAGCCCCTGGGTACCCGAGCCGGTGATGGCATGCATGAAGAAGGTCTCGGTGCGGTCGTTGGCCGTATGAGCCGTGACGATGCGAGCCGCCGAACGCGGAAGGCCCGCCTCCTTGCACAGGCGGTTTGCCAGTTTGGTCGCCGCGGCGTAACGAACCTCGCGCGCAACGTTCTCCACGTTGGTGTCGCCCGTACTTGGGTCAGCGGCGAGCGCCGCCACGTCCACACGCTCGACCTCAACCGGAATCCCCAGCTCGGCGGCAAGCTCGCAGACAAAGGCCTCGTCACCGTCGGCCGCCTCGCCACGCAGCTGGTGGTTTACGTGCAGCACGTGCAGGCGCTCGCGGGCGATACGCGCAAGCCCTCGGCCGTCGTCGATGTCGAGCTCACCGGTGGCTGCAAGCACGAGCAGGGCCGTAGAGTCGGCACCGCCGGAGACCATCAGCACCACGGGGCCCTGCGCGCTTACGGGCACGCGACCGCTTGGACGGTCAAAGGCGGGGGCGTCGGTCGCATATCTCCTGCTCACGCTGGTCATAGGTTGGTGCGTCTCCTAATGTCCGGTAGCTGCATTATTCTTGGTTGGATTAGTTTACGACCGAGAGGCACACATGAACGGCTGGGAAACCGAATACGGAACGCACGATGCAAGCACCGACGCAGACCTCCCCTGGCCGGAGGAGAAGCCACCGGCCAGCCCGCTCATACACCTGCATATCCTTGCAAGCGGCTCCAAGGGCAATGCCGCCGTGGTAGAGGGGCCAACCGGCTCGGTGCTCATCGATGACGGCCTCTCTCGCCGCGAGCTCTTCCGCCGCGCCGACGAGCTTGGCGTAGATATGGAGCGCGTCGAATGCGTGGTGGTCACGCACGAGCACGCAGACCACGTAAGCGGCCTCACCGTCTTCTGCAACAAGTACGAGGGCAGGCTCGTAGCCACGGCCGGCACCGCAGGCGGGCGCAAGTACCTCGCCACGTTGCCGTTCGACCTGGTGGGAAACGCCGACGAGTTCGAGGCAGGCGGCATGCGCATCCGCACCTTCCCCACCTCGCACGACGTGGCCGACCCCTTTGGCCTGCGCTTTGAT
>CAVHWW010000083.1:7747-20331 GCA_963639715.1 Acutalibacteraceae bacterium | reverse complement strand
CGGCATGCCGCCTGCCGGTGGCATTGGCATCGGCATCGACCGTGTGGTCATGCTGCTCACCAACTCCGCCTCCATTCGCGACGTGCTGCTGTTCCCGCACATGAAGCCCGAGGCCGGCGTCAAGAGTGGTGCCGCCGCTGCCAAGGCCGAGCAGGATGCCGCGGCCGCCAAGAGCGCCTACGCCGAGAACAAGGCCCCCACGATTGACTACTCCAAGGTTGCCGTGGAACCGCTGTTTGCCGATTACGTCGACTTCGATACCTTCTCTAAGAGCGACTTCCGCGCGGTGAAGGTCAAGGCCTGCGAGGCCGTGAAGAAGAGCAAGAAGCTTCTCAACTTCACGCTCGACGATGGCACCGGCACCGATCGCACGATCCTCTCCGGCATCCACGGCTTCTACGAGCCTGAGGAGCTGGTGGGCAAGACGCTCGTCGCCATTACCAACCTGCCGCCGCGAGCCATGATGGGCATCGACTCCTGCGGCATGCTGCTCTCCGCCATCCACAAGGAGGGCGAGGAGGAGCGCCTCAACCTGCTGCAGATTGACGACGCCATCCCGGCCGGCGCCAAGCTGTACTAGGCAAGAAGGTATCCCCAGGCACATGCTTGGGTAAGCTGGATACGTGCCCGTTCGCCTTGTGGCGCGCGGGCACGTGGTTTAAGGGACAAAACCCGAGGGGAAGCCCGAATGTTCGACAAGTTTACCGACAAGGCGCGTAAGGTCATGAGCCTGGCTCAGGACGAGGCCCGTGCGCTGGGACAGATGTACGTGGGCACCGAGCACCTGCTGCTTGGCCTCATCAAGGAGGGCGAGGGCATCGCCGCCCAGGCGCTCGCCCAGCTCGACATCACCTATGACGAGGCCGTTGAGGCCGTGCGCGAGGTCACTGAACGCGCTAGCGAGCCGGTGCCGGGCGGCCACATCCCGTTCACGCCGCGCGCCAAGCGCGTGCTCGAGGGCGCCTATCGCGAAACCATGAGCCGCGGCGCCACCTACATCTCCACCGAGCACCTGCTGCTTGGTATCGTGCGCGAGGGCAACGGCGTGGCCATGGAGACCCTGAGCCGCATGGGCGTCTCGGGCGATGCCGTCCGCAACGCCGTGAACGAGCTTATCCAGAAGAACTCCCCGGCAGACGAGGCGCCGCAGGTCCAGGAGGTCCGCATCGGGCCTGACGGCGTGAGCGTGGGCCCTGCCCGCAGCGCCGCTTCCGCTGGTGACGAGGCTTCGGTGCTCGAGAGCTATGGCAAGAACCTCACGGCGCTGGCAGCCGAGGGCAAGCTCGACCCGGTGATCGGCCGCGATCGCGAGGTCGAGCGTGTGATGCAGGTGCTCGCACGTCGCCAGAAGAACAACCCGCTCATCCTGGGTGACCCTGGCGTGGGCAAGACGGCCATCGTCGAGGGCTTGGCGCAGCTCGTGGCTGCCGGCACGGTGCCTGACATGCTGCGTGGCAAGTCCATCTGGACGCTCGACGTCTCCTCGCTCGTGGCCGGTTCCAAGTACCGCGGTGAGTTCGAGGACCGCCTCAAGAAGGTCATCGCCGAGGTGCAGCAAGACGGCAACATCATCCTGTTCATCGACGAGATGCACACCATCATCGGTGCTGGCTCGGCCGAGGGCTCCATCGACGCCGCGAGCATTCTCAAGCCGCCCCTCTCGCGCGGCGAGATTCAGGTCATCGGAGCCACCACGGCTGAGGAGTACCGCAAGCACATCGAGAAGGACTCTGCCCTCGAGCGTCGCTTCCAGCCGGTGAACATCAACGAGCCGAGCTGCGCTGACACGCTGCAGATCATCTTGGGCCTGCGTGCGGCCTACGAGAAGCATCACCACGTGCGCTACACCGAGGAGGCCCTTGAGGCTGCGGTGACGCTTTCGGATCGCTATATCCAGGACCGCTTCCTTCCCGACAAGGCCATCGACGTGCTCGACGAGGCCGGCGCACGCACTCGCGTGCACAACATGGTGCTGCCGCCCGAGGTTGCCGAGGTCGACGAGGAGCTTTCCCGCGTCCGCGCCGACAAGAAGGCCGCCGCTGCCGCCCAGGAGTTTGAGGAGGCCGCCCGCCTGCGCGACCGCGAGAAGGAGCTTTGCGCCCGCCGCAGCGAGCTCGAGGACGCCTGGCACAAGCGCATGAGTGAAAACGTCGTCACGGTGGACGAGAACGCCATCGCCGACGTCGTCTCTTCCATCACCGGCGTGCCCGTCTCCAACCTCTCCGAGGCCGAGGCCTCCAAGCTGTTGCGTTGCGAGAGCGTGCTGCATGAGCGCGTGGTTGGCCAGGACGAGGCCGTGAGTGCTGTGGCCCGTGCTATCCGCCGCAGCCGCAGCCCGCTCAAGGATCCGCGTCGCCCGGGCGGCTCGTTCATCTTCCTGGGTCCCTCGGGCGTGGGCAAGACCGAGCTTGCCAAGTCGCTTGCCGAGTTCCTCTTCGGCTCCGAGGATTCGCTCATCACCTTCGATATGAGCGAGTACATGGAGAAGTTCGCCGTGAGCAAGCTTGTCGGCGCCCCTCCGGGATACGTGGGCTATGACGAGGGCGGCGAGCTTACCAAGGCCGTGCGCCGCAGGCCCTACTCCGTGGTGCTGTTCGATGAGATCGAGAAGGCCCATCCCGACGTCTTCAACATCCTGCTCCAGATCCTTGACGAGGGCAGGCTCACCGACGGCCAGGGTCGCAAGGTAGATTTCTCCAACACCGTCATCATCATGACGAGCAACGTCGGTGCGCGCGAGATTGCCAAGCCCGGCGCCATGGGCTTTGGCTCCACCTCCGGCCAGCTCTCTGACGACGAGATCAAGAGCCGTGCCATGGGTGAGCTCAAGAAGCTCTTCCGCCCGGAGTTCATCAACCGCGTGGACGAGATTGTGGTCTTCAAGTCGCTCACATCCGAGCAGATTCGCGGCATTGTGGACCTGCTGGTCATCAACCTGCGCAACCGCCTCATCGGCCAGGGCATGTCCATCGAGCTCACCGATGCCGCCAAGGACCTGCTCGCCAAGGAAGGCACCGACCCGATCTATGGTGCCCGTCCGCTGCGCCGCGCCATCCAGACCCACGTCGAGGACCCACTGGCCGAGCAGCTGCTCTCCGGTGGCTGGTCTGCGGGTGACATCGTGCTGGTAGATGTGGGCGAGGACGGCAAGCTCGCCTTCACCAAGACGGCCGGCGCCATCCCCGAGCGCACCGAGCGCGAGCACATGGAGTTGCCCGACGCCTCCTCAACCTGGCATGCGCCTTCCGGCTCCACCTCCAACACCGGCTCCGGCCTAGCCGCCGCCGGCAACTAACAGACCCTAAAAGGTTGACCCCAAAGACCCCGCCCACCGCGGGGTCTTTTCTCGCCATGAGACTTCGCACGAGCGACAGTAAGTACGTTGGCGCAGCCACAACGTACCCCAAAGCGCAAGGGGGCGTTGCGCGCCGCGAGATTCCGCATGAGCCGAAGGCCACTAAATGTGGCCTTCGTGCGAGCGCAGGACTGCCCGAGCGGCGCGTAATGCCCCCTTGCGCGGCGAGAGCGGTTGGTCGCTACAAAGTCATCTCTAATGCCGCCGCCTGAACGCTCGTGGTTATTGGTACCTCAGCGCCTCAACCGGATCGAGCTTGGCCGCGCGGCGGGCGGGGTAGTACCCAAATATGAGGCCGATGAGCACGCAGATCCCAGTGGCCAGCGCCACGGCGTCAGGCGAGATGGCCGGCGAGATGGTCGAGTTCACGGAGACGCCGAGCGCCGAGGCAAGCCCGCTTTGGCTTGCGGCCCAGGCCAGGCCCCACGCGCCGGCATATCCTACGGCTGCGCCGATGACGCCGCCGGCAAGGCTGATGGCGATGGACTCGGCCAAGAACTGCGTGGTAATGTCGGAGCGCGTGGCGCCAAGGGCCCGGCGCAGGCCAATCTCTCGGATGCGCTCGGTGACGTTGGTGAGCATCATGTTCATGATGCCAATGCCGCCCACGAGAAGCGAAATGCCTGCTACGGCGCCCGCCATCAGCGAAAACGAGTTCATGAACCCGTTCATCGAGTCGATGCTGTCCTTCATGGAGTAGACGTAGACGGCATCCTGCATGTCATCGGAGAGGTTCTGCATCTTGATGATCTGGCTGGTGGTCTTCTGGACGATGGAGTCCATGTCCTGCTCGTCGCGGGCATAGCCCACCGCGCCGCTGTAGTCGGTCGTTCCGTGAGAGAAGCGGCTCTGAACGCACTTGTGGGGCAGCCATGCCGCGCCATAGCCATCGCCCATGGAATACTCGGAGCCCTGGCCCGTGACGCCGACGATGGTGTAGACACCCTCGTCAATCTTGATGGTCTTGCCGGTTGGATCGGCCTCGGCGTCGCCGAAGAGCTGGCGCATGACATCGGAGGTGACGATGCAGACCTGGGCTCCGCGCGAGCACTCCTCGCTCGTCCACTCGCGACCCCTGGAGACAGTGACGCCGGTGGCGGTGAGGTAGTCGCTCTCGCAGCCGATGATCGAGAGGTTGATGCTGCCCTTTTCGGTCTTGGCGGTGCCGCCGGTATCGAGCTCGCCGGCGACAAACTCGTACTCGGGGATGGTCTTCTCGAGCGTGGCGAGGTTTGCCTCGGAAAAGCCGTAGGGGGCGTAGATGTTCACGCGCTTGGCTGCATTGAGGCCGAGCTCGCCTACGAGTGAGTTGCGAATGCCGCCGATGAGCGAGGTCATGGCGATAACGGCCGCGATGCCGATGACGATGCCGAGCACCGTGAGCAGGCTGCGACCGCGGTTGGCGTCGAGCGCGGTGGCAGTCTCTTTCATGAGGTCACGAGGCGTCATGGCTAGACCTCCGGAAGGTCGAGGTTGCGCTTGCGTGCGGTTTTCGCGGCGGGGGAGGGCACGGCCTGCACGGGCGCAACGGGTGCGCCGCTATGAGCGGGCCCGCCGAGCGTGCCGCCGACGCGGCCCTCGCTCATGAAGGCGCCCTGTGCCAGGCGGCCGTCGAGGATGTGCAGGGCGCGGTCGGCGCGGGCGGCCACGTTCGGGTCGTGGGTGATGAGCACGATGGTCTTGCCGCGGTCGCGCAGACGCTCAAAGGTCTGCATGACCATCTCGCCGGTGGCGGAGTCGAGGTTGCCCGTGGGTTCGTCGGCCAGGATGATGGCCGGGTCGCACACGAGGGCGCGCGCGATGGCGACGCGCTGCATCTGTCCGCCGGAAAGTTCGTTGACCTGGTGGTCGAAGTGGTCAACCGGCAGGTCAACGGCCGTAAGCGCCGCAACGGCGCGCGGCTCGCGCTCGCGCACGGGAACGTCGCCGTAGACGAGTGGCAGCATGACGTTGCGCAGCACCGTGGCACGCGGCAACAGGTTGAAGCTCTGGAAGACAAAGCCGATGCGCTGGCCTCGCACAAAGGAGAGGTCGTCGTCGGAAAGCGTTGAGACGTCCACGCCCTCGAGGCGATAGGTGCCCGTGGTGGGGGTGTCGAGCAGGCCGAGGATGTTCATGAGGGTCGACTTGCCCGAGCCCGAGGGGCCCATGATGGCCACGAACTCGCCCTTCTCGACCGTCAGCGAAACGCCGCGCAGGACATGGTTGAGGACGGGGCCGTTCTCGAAGATGCGGTGGACGTTTTGGATGTCGATGACTGACATGGCTTAGCCAATCGAGGATTCGTCGTAGCCGGCCACTTCGCCCGAGTAATCGCCGGAAGCGTCCATGCTGGCGTCCACCATGCCGCTTACGACGACGAGGTCGCCATCGGAAAGCGAGCCGTCGGTGGGCTTGACCGCGGCCTCGCTGCCGTTGTCGGCGAGCACCTCAACGGTGACGGTGGTGCCCTCGTGGGTGTTGGGGTTGGTCTCGACATAGACCGAGCCGGTGCCGTCGCCATAGGTGGTGAGCGCGGCGCTGGGAACGATGAGGGTCGACTCAAAGGAGCTGGTAGTGATGTTGACGTTGGCCGTCATGCCGGGCTTGAGGCCCTCGGCAGGCTCGGGGATGACGAGCTGCACGGCGTAGGTGGCGCCGCCCGAGCCATAGCCAGCGTCGCTTGAGCTGGTGGAGGCGATGGAGCGGACCTGTGCGGCGAGGCTGACGTTTGGCAGGGCGGAGAAGGTGGCGGTGGCGCTCTGGTCGAGGGCGACCTTGTTGATGTCGGCTTCGTTGATCTGTACGGTCACCATCATCTGCGAGAGGTCGGCCACCTGGCACAGCGACCCGGTGCCGGAGTCGCCGCTTGAGGAGCCCTGGCTCACCGAGGCGCCAACCTGGGCGTTGAGCTCGATGACCGAGCCGTCGATGGGCGACTTCACGATGCGCTGGTCGGCCTGCTCGGTGGCCTTGGCGTAGGCGTCGTTGGCGGCTTCGAGCTCGATCTGGGCGTTCTCGAGCTCGTTTTGGGCGCTGGCGATGACGGCGTCGTCGCTCGTGGTGCCCGAGCTGCCGGCGGTTGCGTCAGCCTCGTCTGCGGTTTGGCCGTCGACCTGGCGCAGCGTGGCCGTGCGTGCAAGGCCTGCCTGGACGATGGTGGCCTGGCCGGAGTTGGCGCGACCGGCATCGTAGCTTACCTGGCTCTTTGCCTCGTCGAGGGCCTTCTGGGCCTCGTTGACCTTCTGCTTGGCAGAGCGAACGTTGCGCGCGGCTTCGTTCACGGCGCGGTCGAGGTCGTCGTTCTTGATGGTGAACAGGGTGTCGCCGGCCTTGACCTGCTGGCCGGCTACGACGCAGACCGTCTCGATGGTGCCCTCGATTTGGGGCTGGACGACGTTGGAGCTGGCCGGCTCGATGGAGCCCGAGCCCGTGACCTCGGTAGTGAGGGTGCCGGTGTAGACGGCCTCGGTCACCACGGGAATCTCGCTGTCGGGCGCAGTCGAGCTGATGAGGTTGAAGACGAAGACGCCAAGCACGAGTGCGGCCACGACGCCAGCCGCGATGCCGCGGTGGATGAGCTTCTTGCGACGGCGCTCGGCCCTCATGGCCTTGAGCTTGGCGTAGGCCTCGCGTTCTGCCTCGTCCATGCCGGCGGTCACGTCGTCGCCTGCGGCCAGGCCGATGACGCTCGTGGGCTGGGCGGACGTTCCAGGGGCATAGGGGTTCGGCTCGGCCGGGGAGGGAACCGCGCCCGTGCTGCCCATGGCCGTGCCGTCCGCCTCGCTTGCGGCGTCAGCGCCTTGCGCATAGGGAATGGCAGGGATATCACCCTGGCCGGGCGTGGGTGCGTCGAGCGGCCTCAGGCCCTCGATGCCGATGGGCTCGTTGTCAGGCGTGCTGCTGTGCTTGCCAAATCGCATATCCGCTCCAAGGGTCTGGGTCGCCAGGTCTAATTCGGGAGGTCGTTCTGTTCCGGGTGGTCTTTCAGCTCATTTAGGGTACAGCGTTACAGTGCGTCGCACCTCAGCGCGTCCACGAGGTTCTGTGCGTGGCTGCGCCACAGGGCGTAGGCGGCCGAGAGGGCGAGGACCACCGCCGTTCCCGCGCAGGCGAGCAGCACATAAGGCAGCGGCAGGGCCACCTCAAGGCCATTGAAGCTGAGCTGCATGGAATCCCACATGAGCCGCGAGATGCCGCCGGCCAGCACGATGCCGATGAGCAAGCCGCGCAGGGCGTAGCTCGCGCACTCGTAGACCATCATCTTTGCGAAGGCGGCGTCGCCCATGCCGCAGCTGCGCAGCATCGCAAACTCGCGGGTGCGCAGGATGATGGAGTTCGTGAGCGTGTTGAAGACGTTGGCCAGCGCGATGAGCATGGTGATGACGCTGAACAAGATGAGAAGAATCTTGATGAGCCTGCAGGCGTCGAGACTGTTCTTGACGCTCTCAGAGAGGTTGTTGACGTAGAGGCTCGTGTTCCCGTTGTCCTCGGAGAAGAGTTTCTCGGAGAAGACGCTGACGACGTCCTCGAGCTTCTTGCTGGCATCGGTTGTGTCGTCGAGCGAGAGGCACAAAGAGGCAACCTGGGCCGAGAGGCAGGAGGGTGCTCTCTCGCTTGAGCTCGTGACGCCCGCGGTGGAGGCGATGGCGCTCGCCGGCAGGATGACCTGCGGGAAGGTGTAGTTGATGCCGGTGCCCTTGAGACTGTTTGGAACCTCGGTTGTGACATGGCCCACTTCGAGCTGCTGCACGCAGGAGGCCTCGTTGGCGTCGATGGCGGTGAGGGTGGTGTTGCCCTCCTCGTCCAGGCCGGTGTAGGCGAGCTTGACCTGACCGTCCGGAGTGGTGAAGACGCCGTAGAAGTTGGTGCCCGCGTCTGCATCGGAGGCGGAAAGCTTGTCATTGTAGAGCGTGATGGTGCCGGGCGAACTGAGGCCGCCGGTGGTGGTGTAGCGCGAGCCGTCGCTGGTTACATAGGAGTTGACGCCGATGCCGCGCGGGTTGGCGGCGTCGCAGTACTCGTCCTCGGAAAGACCGAGCTGGGAGACATAGGCGCGCCAATCGCTGTCCTCGAGGTAGTAGATGCTGAGGCCGGCGGCTACGCTGCCGTCATCGGCGACGCTCGTCAGTTCCCTCTGCTCGCTGGTGGCACTGTCGCCCAAAAGCTCGGTTACCGAGGTGGTGAGGACACCTTCGTTGGATTTGAGGTAGGAGACCGTGTCTGCGCTCACCATGGAGGCGGGGATGCTCGCGGTAACCGAAGTGCTGAGTTCGACCGCGACCTCGCCTGCTCCCTCGATGTCATCAATCTGCGAGCGGAGACTTTCGAGCTTATCCGCGGCGTTGTCGACGAGGTCCTCCTCGTTTGTGCCGTAGGTGCTCAGAACTACCAGCGCATCGGTGCCCTCGGGATAGCCGTTGGAGCTGGCCATGCCCATAAGCGGCTGCATGTAGGCATCGAGACACCCACAGACGATGACGAGGGTAACCGAGACGGCCAGGGAGGCCACCACCACATAGCTGCGCGATCCCGAGCGGGTGAGGTTGCGGTGGGCCACCAGGCCAGGGATTCCAAAGAGGGCCTGGGCCACGCGCCCGCCAATGTGGCCCCGGTGCGTGCGAATGCGGACGGTTCCTGCCTGACGCATGGCGTCGACCGCGCTTGTGCGGCCGGCCTTCACGGCGGGAATGAGGGCCGAGACGAGCAGAGTCACGAGCGACAGGGCAACGGCGACGAGCAAGACGCGCCAATCGAGCGTGAGGGTCACCTTGGTCGTGGTCATGAGCATGGAGGAGAACTCCTCGCTCATGACGCTGAGCGTAATTGCCGTGCCGACGATGCCAAGCGCAAGGCCTGCGGGGATGCCAGCCGCGCCCAGGATGAGCGCCTCAGCGAGCACGGACTGGCGCAGCTGCCTGCGGCTGGCGCCGATGCCCGAGAGCAGGCCGAGCTGGCGGGTGCGCTCTGCCACCGAGATGGCGAAGGCGGTATAGATGAGCGAGACAGAGGCGAGCATCACGACGCCGCACAGGATGGCGGCGAGCTGCCAGAGCGTCGCCCAGACGGCGCGGCCGCTGGTGCGCCCCTGCCAGCGAAGCAGGCTGTCGTGCATGACGGCGACGCTAGGCGTGCCGGTGCCGCGATAGTTCGTGGTGCCGCAGATTTCGTCGGTCCAGTCCTGGATTTGGTTGTAGGTGGGGATATTGGTGGTCGCGTACGCGATGGCACTGGCGTTCTCTCCGGCGCTTTGTGCGTCGGTTGCCGCCGTGAGGGCAACATTTCCGGCTGCTGAGGAGATGAGATCGCCGGTGTAGCC
Source organism: Acutalibacteraceae bacterium (assembly GCA_963639715.1). GTDB lineage: Bacteria > Actinomycetota > Coriobacteriia > Coriobacteriales > Atopobiaceae > Parolsenella. Next base: position 10,678 of record CAVHWW010000083.1, on the reverse strand, counting down.
GTAGCTGTTGGCGTTCACGAAGCCGACGACGGTATAGGTGCGCGGCGAGGCGTCCACGAGCTCCTCGGTGGCGCCGCTGCCCTCGAGCTGGGCGGCGGTGTCCGCGCAGGATTGGGGAGTCTGCGCACCTTGGGCATCGGTACGCACACGCTGGCCGAGGGAGAGCGTGACGGTGCTGCCGAGCTCGAGGGCCTCGCTAGCGGTGACGCCATAGTCCTGCGGCTGCTCGCCTTTGAAGGAGAGCGGCAGGACAATCTCGCCTTCGCTTTGCGGCAGGCGACCCTCGGTGAGCGTGGGCAGCACGGCAAGTGCGGCTCCGCTCGCCCCCTTGGTGACGACGGCAGTCTCGGTTCCCTTGGTGGTCTGCGGGAGCGTCTTCACGGTGAGGTAGCTGGAGTAGGAGAGGGCGGAGCTGGCGGTTTCGGCTGCGTCGGTTTCGACGTCCTCGTCCGTGTCGCCATCCGTCTCGTTAGTGCTGGTTTCGTCAGCGCTGTCCTCGAGCTCGTTTTCGCCCGTGATGGCGCTACCGAGCTCGTAGGACACGGCGACGTCGGTGGCTCGCTCGTCGTTCTCGAGTCTGGTGAGTGCGTTGGGGGAGAGGCCCGCGAAGCTTACCTCCCAGGAGCCCGAGGTCTCGAGCTCGTGCTGGACGAGCCCTCCCTCAATAGAGGTGATGGTGGTGAAGATGGCCGTGATGAGCGCGCAGGAAAGCGCGATGCCGATGATGGAGACCACGGTGCGAGCTCGGTTTTTGGCGAGCGTCCGCAGGGTGAAGCGCGTGAGGATTCCCATGGCTTAGGCCCCCTGCCCGGCCTCGAGCGGAGCTCCCGGGCCCATGCCGGCGCGCGGGCCCGCAGGCACAGCGCCGTGGCCTACCGGGGCGTTGGCAGCCACGGCCGTGAAGCTCTTCGTGCCACGGCGCTCGTCAGAGACGATTCGGCCGTCCTCGATGGCGATGACGCGGTCGGCCGTGAGGGCGATGTCCTCGTCATGGGTGATCACCACGAGCGTCTGGCCGAGCTGGCGGTTGGAGGAACGCAGCAGGGCCATGATCTCGGCCGAATTCTTGGAGTCGAGGTTACCGGTGGGCTCGTCGGCCAAAAGGATGGCTGGTGCGTTCATGAGCGCGCGCCCGATGGCCACACGCTGCTGCTGGCCGCCGCTGAGCTGGTTGGGCAAGTGCTTCTCGCGCCCCCGCAGGGACAGCGAATCGAGCAGCATGCCAAGCCGGGTCTGGTTGACCTTTCGTCCGTCGAGAAGCACGGGCAGCGTCATGTTTTCCACCACGTCGAGCACGGGGATCAGGTTGAAGAACTGGTAGACGAGGCCCACCTCGCGGCGGCGGAAGACGGCGAGCTGCTCGTTGCTGCGCTCAAAGATGTCCTCGCCGTTTACGCGCACGGTGCCCTCGGTGGGGCGGTCCACGCCGCCCATGAGGTGCATGAGCGTCGACTTGCCCGAGCCCGAAGAGCCGATGATGGCCACGAACTCGCCGGCGGCGATGGAAAGCGATACGTCATTGAGGGCACAAACGGCTTGCTCGCCGGTGCCGTAAACCTTAGTGAGGTGCTCCACGGTAAGGATGTCCATGGGTGTCCTTTCGTATGGCATAAGACTGCTGTGACCATACTCGCAGCCCCAGGTTGCTTTCAGCTGACCACAAGGTGACGCATCCGTCATGAAAGGCCCCGCGCGTCTCCTTACGCTTCCGTCACTGGTGGGCGGACGCAGCTCGGCGGATAATGGGGGCGCGCCGCATATGCGGCGCCAGACCGGAAGGCCACCATGCGCATCTTGCTCGTTGAGGACGACCCCATCATCACCAAGACCCTGGGCGAGCTGCTTCGCTCCGAGGGCTACGACGTCTCATCTTGCGCCACGCAAGACGATGCCATAAAGCTTGCGTGTGCCACTGCTCCCGCGCCCGACCTCGTGCTTCTCGACGTCACGTTGGCGCAGGGCAACGGGTTTGCCGTCTGCGGCGCCATCAAGAAGGAGCACCCAAGCCTGCCGGTGATCTTCCTTACGGCTTCGGGCGACGAGTTCAACACCGTCACGGGCCTGGGTATGGGCGCCGACGACTACGTGGCCAAGCCCTTCCGCCCGCGCGAGCTCATGGCGCGCATCGCCGCCGTTATCAGGCGCTCGCACCCCGAGCAGAAGAGCGTCCGCCTTGGCAACCTTGTCATCGATCCCGACCGGGCCCGCGTCACTAAGGATGGCCGCGAGATTTTCCTCTCCGCCCTCGAGTATCGCCTGTTGCTGCTATTTGCCACCAACCCCGGCAAGCTCGTCACGCGCGAGATGGTCCGCGACGCCCTGTGGGAAGACGCTGGCGCCTACATCGAGGAGAACACGCTCTCCGTCTACGTGAAGCGCCTGCGCAATAAGGTCGAGGACGACCCGGCCCACCCCTCGCTCATCGTTACCGTGCGTGGTCTTGGCTACAAGAGCTGCGAGTAGGGTTGCCATGCTACTGAGAAACAATGACGTGAGAAATGCGGTCGTGACCTCGCTTTTACTCGCGCTCGGCTTAGCCGGCTTTGCCTGGCGTGAGGCGGGCGCGGTCGCGGCGTTTGCCTGCCTGCTGTGCGCCGCTTCGGTTGCCGCAATCTTTCTCCACCTCACGGCCGACCGTCTTAAGCGCATCGCGGAGATGTCGCAGCGCGTCGACACGGCCCTGCACGAGGGTCGCGCCGTGAGCTTGTCCGACATGAACGAGGGCGAGCTTGCCATCCTCGCGAGCGAGGTCGACAAGGCCCTCAACCGCCTCACCCTTGCTGGCGAGCAGCTTGCGCAAGAGAAGGCGTCGCTGGCAGACTCGCTGGCAGACATCTCCCACCAGCTGCGTACGCCGCTCACTTCGCTCGGCCTTACGCTCGACCTCGCCCGCAAAGAGGCCCAGGCGGCTGGCAGCCCCGAGGTGCTTGC
>CAVHWW010000083.1:0-6953 GCA_963639715.1 Acutalibacteraceae bacterium | reverse complement strand
ATGTGCGCGCCTGCCGCTCGGGGTGCTTGAACGTGGATTTGCTTTGTTTCAGCTTGTATTGGTCTATCCTTACTAAATCGAGAGTCGTCGACACGCACACACTTTTTATTTGGAGCATACATGTCGCGAATCAATAACGGTCCCCAACGAGCCGCCTCGTCTGTCGAGGTAGAGCCCTTGGAGGCTAGCCAACCCAGGTCGCTTATGACCCGCCGCACGGCGCTCAAGGCCATGCTCGGCATCTCCGCCGTGACCGCCGGGCTGTTCGTCTCGCCCGTGGCCGCCTTGGCCGCCAATGCCACGCAGGAGACCACCAACGCGCTGAACTCGGCTCAGGAGCAGCTTGACGCCGCACAGGCCAAGCTCGACACCATTGCTGACGAGTACCAGCAGCTCAACCAAAAGCTCAACGAGACGGTCACCCAGATCGAGTCCGTCCAGGAGAAGATCGACACCAAGCAGGCCGAGATTGACGCCAAGCAGGCCGAGATCGAGGCGAGCCAAGACCAGCTCGCGAGCCGCATCTCGAGCAGCTACAAGACCGGCAACTCGGATTTCCTTGCCGTGCTCCTCAACTCCACGAGCTTTGAGGAGCTCACGAACAACCTGTTCTACATGGGCAAGATCAACGAGAGCGACGAGCAGCTCATCGCGAGCATCAAGAGCGCCAAGGCCTCGCTTGAGCAGGCCAAGGCCGAGCTTGAGCAGCAAAAGAGCGAGCTCGAGACCCTCAAGGCCGAACAGACTGAGCAGCTCAAGGCCGTCGAGGCCAAGCAGCAAGAGGCGAGCGACATCGTCAACAACCTCTCCGAGGACGTCAAGGAGCTCATGGCGAAGCGCGACGAGGAGATCGCCGCTGCTGCCGCCGAGGAGAAGCGCCAGGCCGAGGCCGCTGCCGCCGCAGCCGCCGCTGCGAAGAAGAACAGCAACTCCGGCAACTCCGGCACGCTCAATCCCAACGCCAGTGCCTCTGAGAAGGGCGCAGCCATCGTCGCGGCGGCCAGCCGCGTGGGCTCGCCGGGCGCGGGCCTGTGCGCCATGTGGGTGAGCATGGTCTACCAGGCCGCTGGCCTTGGCTACCCTGGCGGCAACGCCAACAACATGTACTGGAACTACTGCACGAGCTCCAACAAGAGCGACCTGCAGCCCGGCATGATCGTCGCCGTCTCCACCCACAGCAGCACTTCGGCCGGTCGCATCTACGGCCACGTGGGCATCTACATCGGCGGCGGCATGGTGAAGGAGAACGTGGGTTACATCAACACCCAGAGCCTCGACTCCTGGATTGCCTCCTACGGTGACCTCGTCACCCCGCGCTGGGGCTGGGCAGGCTAGGGGAGCCTGGCTGTCATCCGGCGAGGAGCTGGGTAGAGCATTTGTCTGCTGAGCCCGTCCGCATTGCGCGGGCGGGCTTTTTTTCGTGCTGTCGGCAACCCTGTCCTGTACTCAATGCGAATGGGGCCGTGTCCGCCTTCCGCTTCGTGGCAATCCAGGAACAAGCCTTCCTGCAGCTTGGCGAGGTATGTTAACGTACTCATACCATCTTGCAGACGAGCGCGCTATACTAACAAACTGGTATGAAAACGCGCTCGGGCGAGCCACGGGCGCACCCGCCAGGCGGTGGTCCGCAAGGCCCCGCTCCCAACGTTCGCATAGTCGCCTCGGCATAAAGGAGCCAACATGAGCGAAGCAATCGAACCCAAAGACACCTGCGTTCTCGTCACCGGCGGTGCCGGCTTCATCGGCAGCCACACGGTGGTCGAGCTGCTCGCCCAGGGCTACCAGGTCGTCATCGTCGATGACCTCTCCAACTCCAGCGCCGTGGCCGTGGACCGCGTCCGCCAGATTGCCGGCGACGAGGCTTCCGCCAACCTCAAGTTCTACGAGGCCAACGTGCTCGACCGCGAGGCCATGAACAAGATCTTCGACGAGAACAAGATCGACCGCGTCATCCACTTCGCCGGCTTCAAGGCCGTGGGCGAGTCGGTGACCAAGCCGGTTGAGTACTACCACAACAACATCGAGAACACCCTCGTACTCGTGGATGTCATGCGCAACCACGGCTGCAAGTCCATCATCTTCTCCAGCTCCTCCACGGTCTACGGTGACCCGGACTCCCTGCCGCTCACTGAGGAGAGCCCCAAGAAGATGGCCACCAACCCCTACGGTTGGACCAAGTGGATGATTGAGCAGATCCTCACTGACCTGCACACCGCTGACCCCGAGTGGGATGTCGTGCTGCTCCGTTACTTCAACCCCATCGGTGCTCACCCGTCCGGACTCATCGGCGAGGACCCCAAGGGCATCCCCAACAACCTCGTGCCTTACGTGGCCCAGGTGGCCGTGGGCAAGCTCGAGGCCGTTCAGGTCTTTGGCGACGACTACGACACGCCCGACGGAACCGGCGTGCGTGACTACATCCACGTCTGCGACCTGGCGAGCGGCCACGTGGCGGCCCTCAAGTGGATGAACGGCAAGACGGGCGTTGAGGTCTTCAACCTCGGCACCGGCACCGGCTCCTCCGTGCTCGACGTCGTGCGCGCCTTCTCGGCCGCCTGCGGCAAGGAGCTGCCCTACGTCATCCGCGAGCGTCGCGGCGGCGACATCGCGGCCAACTGGTGTGACGCCACAAAGGCCAAGACCGAGATGGGCTGGGAGGCCAAGTACAACCTGGCCGACATGTGCCGTGACTCTTGGAACTGGCAGAGCCACAACCCCAACGGCTTCGAGGAGTAGGTGTGGCCGAGAACCTCTTCGTCACCTATCTCAAGCAGCAGCTTCCTTATGTAGAGAAGGCCCTGGCCAAGGTGGCGCCCGTGCCGTGCGGCTCCACCTCGGCCACGCCTGAGGCTGATCTTGCTGCCTTTCTCTACGAGCCGCTGGCGGGCTTTACGGCTGGCGGCGGCAAGCGCGTGCGCCCGGTGCTGTGCCTGCTCGGCGCGCAGGCGGTAGGTGCTGCGCCTGAGCTGGCGCTGGCGCCGGCCGTGGCCATCGAGCTGTTCCAGAGCGCCGCGCTCATCCACGACGACATCGCCGATGAGAGCGAGCTGCGCCGCGGAAAGCCCTGCCTGTATCGCACCGAGGGCGTGGGCCTTGCCACCAACGTGGGCGACCTTGCCCTCACCGAGGTATTCGAGGTGGTTTTGGCTGACGCCGCACTGCCCGAGTCTCGTAAGCTCGCCGTGCTGTCCAGGCTCGTTGACATGGAGCGCCGCACCCTCGAGGGCCAGGCGCTCGATTTGGGCTGGGCGCGCGACGGCCGCTGGGACATCAGCGTCGACGACTATCTCTACATGGTGATTTCCAAGACGGCCTACTACACGGCCGCCAGCCCCTTGGCCATTGGAGCCATCTGCGGCGGTGCTACGCCCGAGCTGGCAGAGAAGCTCGCGGCCGCGGGCCTGCACGCCGGCGCGGCCTTCCAGCTGCAGGACGACCTGCTCAACCTCGTTGGCGACGCCAGCGCGCAGGGCAAGGACTTCCGCAGCGACATCACCGAGGGCAAGCGTACGCTCGCTGTCATCCATGCGCTCGCTACGCTTGGCGAGAGTGAGAAGGCCGAGCTTGTGGAGCTGCTCTCGAGCGGTGTCACGGGCCAGGACGAGCTTGCTCGCGCCGTGGAGCTTATCGAGCTTGGTGGCGGTATTACGGCCTGTCGCGAGCTTGCCGCGCAGGAGACGAAGACCGCGAAGGGCCTTATCGAAGAGATGAACGCAAACGGTGAAATCACGCCTGAGGCAGGCGCGATTCTTGCCGCTATGGCAGACTTCTTTGTTGAGCGCGCGAGCTAGGGGCTTTGCTGCGCTTCAGGCATCACGTTTTTAGGAGCTGTTTGATGGATCCGATTCGCGAGGGTATGACGGGCGAGATGGTCGAGGACGTGCAGGAGCGTCTTGCCTCTCTCGGCTACGAGATTGACGCCGCCGAGCGTGAGGGTGCCGAGTTTGGCGCCTCCACTTCCAACGCCGTCGCGAGGTTCCGTCTCGAGCACAACCTCTCGCTTTCCACCGAGGTTGACGTGAGCTGCTGGTCCGCTTTGGTCGACGAGTGCTACCAGCTGGGCGACCGTACGCTCTACCTGCGTCTTCCTAACTTCCACGGCAACGATGTGCGCTGCCTACAGAACGCCCTCAACGTGCTGGGATTCTCCTGTGGCGAGGCCGATGGCTACTTTGGCCCGCACACCGAGGGCGCCGTGAAGCTCTTCCAGGAAAACGTTGGCATGCTCGCCGACGGCATCGCCTTTGGTGACACCTTCGACGCCATCGAGCGCCTGCGCCACGTCTGGGCCGGCAAGCCCGCCCAGGGCCCGCATCCCATGAGCGGCATGGGCTTTGCGCGCACCGCACTCGTGCTCGACGAGATGAAGATCGCCATTGCGGCCGAGGACCCCATCTCGCGTTCCGTGGCCGGCCGCATCTACAACATCGCCCGTGCGATGTCCGAGCAGACGAGCCTGCGCCTTGTGGAGTCTGCCGATGACGCCACGACCGAGGACCGCGCCGTCATCGTGCTGGCCGTGACGCCGCGTCCCACCGTTTCCAACGTTGCTAACGTGAGCATGAGCGACGAGGGCGACCTCTCGCTGCGCCTGCGCACGGCGCTTGCGAGCTCGCGCACCAAGCCGCCCGTGGTGCGCATGGAGCTTCCGGCTGCCCCTGACCTCGATGGCTCTTTCACCATCAACGACGCCCAGATGCTCGCCGTTTCCGTCATCGACGCCCTCTGCAGCGCCCTTTCGTAGCCGCTTGCCTGGCGAGGGCTGTGCAGTAGCCAGACTTTGTTGAGTCTTGCATGCGGGGGCTTGCCGGGCCTCGCGTATGCGGCAGGGGAGTTTTCCAGGCTTCGGGTATGCGGCGAGGGGCCTTGCTGAACCTCGCATATGCGGCAGGGGGGGTCTTGCCCGGCCTCGGGTGCGTGGCGAGGGGCCTTGCTGAACCTCGCATATTGATACGAATGACGCAAACGTATCTCCGTGCGAGGTTGAACGTGGCTTACGAAGCACCTGGCCATTTGAAGCAACTCTTCTACCAGCTGTTTTTCGAAGTCGCCTTTCTTTTCCATGCTGGGGGACCTCGCAGATGGATACGTGTGACACAAACGTATCCGTATGTGAGGTCCCCATTGTTTGTGCAAGAGGTTACGTTGTCCGCGAGCTCCCGTTGTCCGCATGCGAAGCCCTGCTGTTCGCGTGACCTTATGTTCCGTTTGAGTCCCAAATTAGGCGTTCAATTTGCATATGCCGCGTGAAGTGTTAGCCTAGGCGTGTCAGTTTCAGGGCGGGGTGAAATTCCCCACTGGCGGTAACTTGTGTGGCTGTTGCGCGCGAGAAGCCCGCGACCCGCAGATATGCGGCTGATTCGGTGAGATTCCGGAGCCAACGGTTACAGTCCGGATGGAAGAAACGAAAGGGGCCACTATGCCTACTTCCACCCATCGCTCAACGCACGCCACCACCGGGACCACCGCTGCGGGCTGGTCGACCACGCAGATCGCCATCTGTGCGCTGTTCGTTGCCGCCGCCATGGTCGCAAGCTACATCGAGATTCCCGTGCCGCCCGTGGTGTGGCTCAAGTACGACCCGTCCGGCGCCGTCTGTCTCGTCGCCGGCATGGTCTTTGGCGCCGGAACTGGCTCGCTCGTGGCTGTGCTCTCTCAGCTCCCGCACGTCTTCATGGACCCCTGGGGTGGCCTCATGAGCATCATCTGCGCTCTGGCGCTGGTGCTTCCCGCCTCGCTGCTCTTCTCGCGCGTCCGTAACACGGCAGGCTTCTTTGGCAGCCTCGTTTTGGGAGCCGTTGTGACGCTGGTTGTTGCCTGTGTGGCCAACGTCATCGTCACGCCGCTCTACACCCCCACCATGACCGCGGCCGACGTTATCGCGCTCATCGTGCCGGTGCTTTTGCCCTTCAACCTCATCAAGGTCGTGCTGAACTGCGTCATCACTACGCTCGTGTACAAGCCAGCCTCCAAGCTCGCGAACAAGTAGGTGCCAATGGCTACTGCAACCAGTGAGAACGGCTCCACCCGCGCTCTGCTTGCGGGCGTGCGGCTCACCTATGACGAGGGCGCCACTTGGGCCCTCGACGGCATCACGCTTAACGTGGCTGCGGGCGAGCGTCTCTGCGTGCTTGGTTGCAATGGCTCGGGCAAGTCCACGCTCGCCCAGCTTCTGGTTGGCCTTGAGGCCCCAGACGCCGGGCGCGTGGAGCTTGCCGGGCGCCTTGCCTATAACGAGGGCGAGGTGGATGCCGAAGCCTATCGCGAGGCGCGCCACCGTACGGGCCTGGTGTTCCAGAATCCCGAGGACCAGATTGTCACGAGCGTCGTCGCCGACGACGTGGCCTTTGGCCCCGAGAACCTCGGCATCGAGCGCGACGAAATCGTGCGCCGTGTGGACGAGGAGCTAGGCCGCGTGGCCCTCGGCGCCTACGCCCAGGCCGACCCGGCGCGACTTTCGGGCGGCCAGCAGCAGCGCGTGGCCGTTGCGAGCTCGCTTGCCATGCATCCCGACATGCTCGTGCTTGACGAGCCGGGCGCCATGCTCGACGTTCGCGGTCGCAGGGGCATCATGCGCGTGCTCGATACGCTGCACAAGGCTGGTACCACCATCGTGCACATCACACACTTCATGGACGAGGCCCTCGCGGCCGACCGCGTGGTGGTGCTGCAGGCTGGCAAAATCGTACTCGAGGGTACGCCGCACGAGGTCTTCCTGCATGCTGGAGAGCTGCTTGATTGTGGCCTTGAGCTGCCCATTTCTACCTTTGCCTCGCTGGAGCTTGGTCTTGAGCCCTGCAGCTCCTCGGCCGAGCTTGCCGCCGCCATAGCCGAGCGCCTGGGGCAGGGGGCTGGCGCTACCGCCGCCGAGGTCAGGGCCGATGTGCGCGCCGTCGCCGTCGAAGTCGGCGCTGCTGGCTCCACTGCGGGTGCGCCCGCTCTGCGCCTCTCGA
>CAVHWW010000082.1:0-21054 GCA_963639715.1 Acutalibacteraceae bacterium | reverse complement strand
CAAACGGTTATAGCTCGCCTTATGCAGGCAACACAGCAAATGGCGAGTCTTCGCGTGCCGCCAACTCATACGCCTCCGCTGGTCAAACGCCGGAAGGCATGAGCAACCCCTATGTGGATGCCCGAACAACGCGCCGCGGTGCCGCCAACTCATACGCCTCCGCCGGTCAAACGCCGGAAGGCGTAAACAATCCCCATGCAGGTGCCCGAACAACGCGCCGCGGCACGGCCAGAACGGCAGAAAGCGCCAATCCGCGCACACAGGAAAGTCCGCGCCGGGCAAACCCCTATGCCACCTCGCAGGAACCTCGCACGCAGGCGGGCCCGTCGAAGACGCCGGTTCCGTCTCCGCCGCAGCAAAACCCCTATCTGCCCCGAGGTTCCCAGGCACCAATCCTTAGGCGCCGCAAGGCCAAGGGGCGCGTCGCCACGCCCAATCGCCAGCGCATCGCCAGCGCCTCCGGCAACGTCTCCGGCGCTGCCGACCCCTCCCCATACCAGGACGCAACTCCGCCAAAGAGCCCAAGGCCGCGCCGTCAGCGCAAGCCGGCCACCCACGGCGGCCATGCCTTCCTGATGTGGCTCGTGATGCTTGCCGTGCTCGCGCTCATGGGCCTGCGCCTGATGCCGGCCAACCTCGCCTCCGGAAAGATGATCCCCGAGGCCGTCTCGTTTGTGCCCCTCGCACTCGTACCCAGCGCCATCTGCCTCGTGCTCGCACTGCTGTGGCGCCGTCGTCTGCTCGCCATCGTCTGCATCTTTGCGCTGGCCGTGAACGGCTACTGGCACGCAGGCTACTTTGTGGGCGGAACGCGCGTCTCGACCGAGGCCGTCCAAAGCGTCATCACCTCCGAGAGCACCTCCGACAGCGCCGCGCGCATCATGACGCTCAACACGAAGAACGGCGCCGCGAGCGCACGCCAGATCGTCGAGGTCGTTCGCGAGCAGCACGTTGAGGTGCTCTGTCTGCAGGAACTCACCGACGGCATGGTGAGCGACCTCGAGGCCGCCGGCATCGACGAGCTGCTCCCCTACCACGTGGTGAGCGAGGGTGCCTCGGCCATCAACAATGGCGGTCGCAACGGCATCTGGACAGCCACCTCACAGAGCAATATCTCGAGAAACCTGCTGCCCATCCAGACGAGCTCCATGCCTGCGGCCAGCATCACGATTGGCTCGACCACCGTCCGCATCGTAAGCGTGCACCCCAACTCGCCCGTGCGCGGCGCGCAAGACCTGTGGGACGAGGGCCTCTCGACCATCGGCACGCTGTCCGACTACAACCACGCCTACCTCATCATGGGCGACTTCAACTCAACCTGGGACCACGCGCGCTTCCGAGAGCTGCTCGGCGCCACCTTCGCAGACGCCGGCGAGGAGTCGGGCCAGGGTTTCCACATGACCTACCCCTCGAACAGCCTGGTTCCCTCTCTCATCGAGATTGACCACATCGCCTATTCGAGAGATTCCGGGATCGTCGTGAGCTCGCTCGAGACGGTGACCATCTCCGGCACCGACCACCAAGCCCTCCTCGGCACGCTCGAAGCGGTGTAGCGCACTCGCGCCCGAAGATCCGTGGCGCTGCACTCGGGCGATGCCCATATCCGTGGCGCTACGCCCAAGTGCTGCCCATGCCACACCGCCCCCGAGTTCGGGGAAGCAGCGTCACGCGTCCCCAAAAAGGTCGCCGTAGCTTTCGTGCCCCACCATCAGAGCGCAGGCAAGCGAGTGACGAAACTGCAGGTCTCGGATAGCGCGCTTGAGCGTCACCGGGTCGTCTGGCATGGCATCGACGTCAGAATCCGAAAACGATCCCTGCAGCGAGATTCCCGCCGAGCCCGGCGACCCTGGCAAGGTTCTCGAAATTAGCTGCCCACCCGGCGCAACATCAGCCAAAGGAGACGCCCATGGCAAAGCCTCCGGCAAAGTCAGCAGCATCGACCCTTCCTGGCCGCCATTCCCAAGGATGGCGCAAGGCACACCGGGGCGACCCGGCGCAAGCAACGGCTCGTTCATGTTGTTCCTCCCATATGGGAGGCCCCGAAGAGGCCGCCTCCCAGTGTTACGGCCGCAGGTAACGGCCGCACCACCCCCGCGTTCATGGTAGTTACTGAAAGCTGTCTGAAAACTAGGGATTCCTCTAAATAGGCCAATCGCGACATAAGGCCGAAACAAAACACCTCGTATAGACGGTATTTTGAGAAATTCATAAATTCCTACTGGATTAGTTGGTTTATTGGTGGCATACTGCTTGTCAACGAAGCGACAGGCTAGTCCGGACGGCCCGGCGCTCCACAAGGAAACGTCATCGATTTCTAACCCGGCGGCAAAAACCCGCCATCCAGTCCGGGAGCTGCAAACGCAACTCCCAAAGCCACAAGGAGGCTTCCCATGCGCGTCGCTAACCACGTTGAGGCACTTATCGGCTCCACCCCGCTCGTTGACCTGTCCGCCCTGCTGCCCGAGTCCGTCCAGGCTGCCGGCACCCGCGTGCTCGGCAAGTACGAGGCCACCAACCCCGGCGGTTCGGTGAAGGACCGCGTCGCCCGCTACATGCTCGACGCCGCCGAGGCGTCCGGCGAGCTCACCGCCGGCGGCACCGTCATTGAGCCCACGAGCGGCAACACCGGCGTTGGCCTTGCCATGCTCACCGCCGCCCGCGGCTACAAGATGATCCTCACCATGCCCGAGACCATGTCCATCGAGCGCCGCAAGCTCGCCGCCTCCTACGGTGCCGAGATCGTCCTCACCCCCGGCTCCGAGGGCATGAAGGGCGCCATCGCCAAGGCCGAGGAGCTGCACGCCAACACGCCCAACAGCATCGTCGCCGGCCAGTTCACCAACCCGGCCAACCCCCGCGCTCACTACGAGACCACCGGCCCCGAGATTTGGGCTGACACCGTCGACGTCATCGTCGCCGGCGTCGGCACCGGCGGCACCATCTCCGGTAGCTCCAAGTTCCTGAAGGAGCACAAGTCCTCCGTCGTCGCCGTCGCCGTTGAGCCGGCCGAGAGCCCCGTGCTTTCCGGCGGCAAGCCCGGTGGCCACAAGATCCAGGGCATCGGCGCTGGCTTTGAGCCCGAGAACTTCAAGCGTGAGTTCGTGGACGAGATTCTGCCCGTGGCTTCGGCCGACGCCATCGCCACCCGCGGCAAGCTTGCCGCCGAGGCCGGCGTCCTCGTGGGCATCTCCTCTGGCGCCGCCGCCTTCGCCGCCCTCTCCGTGGCCTCCCGCCCCGAGTTTGCCGGCAAGACCATCGTGGCCGTGCTGCCCGATACCGGCGAGCGCTACCTCTCCATGGACCTGTAAGAGAGGCAACCGCCTGCGCCCTACCCGGCGCCCCCATGCGCGCTACGCAACAGGCCAATCGCGCACCTCGCGTATGACCAACCGCGGCACGTCCCCGCGTGCCACGCGGCCAGCCCGGTGCGTCCCCGCGCGCCACGCGGCCAGACATACCTTCCCTAGCTGCGGGCCATTCCCTCCCAAAACCAGCCCGCAGCCAAGCGCCACGTCCTCTCCCTTCTTGGACGTGGCGCTTTTTTGTGCTTGCGCTGGGGATATGTTCGAGAAGGGCGCCGTGCGGTAAGCTCTCCCCTGCAAACGAGCGAAGGTGGCTCCGCGTCGCGTAAATAGCCGCGCCAGCTCCACAAGAGTGGTTAAACCACCACTCATCACATGGAGATGGACCGGCGCTTCACGCGGACGAACACGCCGCCCCGCATATAAGGAACAGGCGCCCGCACAGCCGGCGCGCCGTTTACGGGCTAAAGGTGACCCGAGAGGTGATTGACATGGAGAAGGCCTATCCGATTTCTGGCGAAACGACGGGCGCAAGCTCGCTCGAGTTCTTCGCAACCTGCCCCAAGGGGTTCGAGAAGCTGCTCGCGGGCGAGCTTTCGAGCTTGGGCACGGAGGGTGTGCGCGCCCTGCACGGCCAGGTCGCCTTCTCCGGCACGCTTGCCGACGCCTACCGCGTCTGCCTGTGGAGCCGCATCGCCTCTCGCGTGACGCTCGTCCTCGCCCACATCAACGCCGCCGACGCCGATGAGCTCTACGACGGCATCTATGCCATCGAGTGGGAGCAGCACCTCTCCATCCAGGAGCCCTTCGTCATCGACGCCCACGGCACCAACGAGCAGCTGAGGAACACCCAGTTCGTGGCCCTGCGCGCCAAGGACGCCATCTGCGACCGCTTCCAGGACCGCCAGGGAGGCCGCCCCAGCGTCGACGTGCGCCACCCCGGCCTCACCATCGTCGTGCGCGTGCGTGGCGGCCGCGCCACCTGCGGCATCGACCTTTCCGGCGAGCCGCTCTTCCACCGCGGCACCGCCAGGCGCAACACCAACGACGGCCTTATGGGCCTGCGCAGCGACTATGCCGCGGCCCTGCTGGCTGCCGGCGCTTGGCACAGGTGCTGCCGCCAGGATGCCCCCGTGCTCGCCGTGGCCTTTGGCGGCGCCGGTGAGCTCGTGGTTGAGGCGGCAGGTGCGGCGCTCGACCGTGCCCCGGGCCTTCTGCGCCCGCGCTGGGGCTTTGACCGCTGGCTCGGCCACGACGCCGAGGCATGGAACAAACTCGTGGCCGAGGCCGACGCGCGCGCCGAGGCCGGCGCCGCGCGCGCCGAGAAACTGTGCATCGTCACGCTCGACAACCGAGCCGGCGCTACCTCGGCCATCCGTGGCGCCCTTCGCGCCGCCGGCCTTGCCGTTGAGGTAGAGGCTCCGTCCTCCCCCGCCGAGCTCGACCGCGCGCTCACGAGTGCCACCGCTGCCGCTACGCTGGGCGTTTGCGACCTGTCATGGCTGCGCAGCGAGGAACTCGCCCGCGAGGTGGCAGCGCTTGGTTGCGCCACGGCGCTGGCAGACGCCCTGCCGCAGGGCAGCAGGCTCGCCGCCGTCAGCCTTGGCGAAAGCCTGGACGCCGCGCTTGGCCTTGCGCCCGCCCAGAGCCATGACACGCTCATCGGCCGCGACGAGGCCGCGCTGCGCGTCTACGAGATGGCCGCACCCGCCACCTCCGCCGGCAACGACGACGAGGTCGCGCCTGAGGGCAGCGCCGCCAGCGGCCCCGCGCCGCGTGCCACCGTCACCCTCAAGGACGGCACGACCATCCCGGTGCTCGTGGCCGCCTCCGACCAGTTCGCCGCCCGCCTGCAGAAGGTCGCCAAGCTGCGCGCCAAGTGGGCACGCCGCGAGGACATCTCCTGCTACCGCGTCTACGACGCCGACCTGCCCGACTACGCCGTGGCCATCGACCTCTACCAGGCAAGTGAGGCCGCGCGCGGCCGCGACGCCCACGGTCGCTGGCTCGTGGTGCAGGAGTACGCCGCGCCCAAGGGCATCGACCTCGAGCTCGCCCACCGTCGCCTGCTTGACGTGCTTGCCATCGCCCCCGCCGTGCTCGGCGTGAAGCCCGAGGATGTCACGCTGCGTGTTCGCCGCCGCGCCAAGGGCGGTTCGCAGTATGCCGAGGGCGGCTCGGAAGGCACCAAGCCGGCCTCCGGCCGCGACGCCGCTCGTCCTGGCCGCAGCGGCCGCATGAACCGCCTCGCCCTGGCTCCCGGCGCCCACCTTATTGATGAGGGTGGCCTCGTCTTTGAGGTGAACCTTGCCGAGCGCCTCGACACGGGCATCTTCCTCGACCATCGCGACGTGCGTGCCCAGGTGCGCGAGATGGCCAAGACCACCCAGGGCTCCAAGCGCTTCCTCAATCTGTTCGCCTACACCGGCACCGCCAGCTGCTACGCAGCCGATGGCGGCGCCAAGCACACCACTACCGTTGACCTGTCGCGCACCTACCTCGACTGGGCGCAGCGCAACATGGAGCGCAACAGCTTCGCCGGCCCCGAGCACGAGTACGTGCAGGGCGACGTCGTGCGTTGGATCAGCGACCAGCGCCGTACGCGCAACCGCTGGGACCTCGTCTTCTGCGACCCGCCCACCTTCTCCAACTCCAAGCGCATGGGTCGCGACTCCTTTGACGTACAGCGCGACCACGCCGAGCTGCTCATTGGCATCTCGCGTCTGCTCACGCAGGACGGCGTGTGCCTGTTCTCGTGCAACCTGCGCGGCTTCAAGCCCGACGTGGAGACGCTCGAGCGCTACGGCGTGCAGATCGAGGACGTGACCGAGGGGACGATTCCCGAGGACTTCCAGCGCAACGCCAAGATCCACCACGTCTACCGCGTGCGCCGCACACCCAGGCCCGAAGGCACTGAAAAGCCCGCCGCGCCGGCCCGCAGCGACCGCGCCCCGCAGCGCCAGCAGACGCGCTCGGACGAGCGTCGCGGCGGTTACGGTTCCCGCGACGGCCGCGGCGGCTACGGCTCGCGCGACGGACGAGACGAGCGCCAGGGTCGTGGCGGCTACGGTTCCCGCGACAGCCGCGGCAGCTACGGCTCCCGCGACGACCGCTCCGGCCGCTACGGCTCCGATGCTCGCGGTGGCCAGGGCGGCTACGGCTCTCGAGACACCCGCGGTGGCTATGGCTCCCGCGACAGCCGAGGCGGCTATGGCTCCCGAGACGAGCGCCCCCGTTACGGTTCGGACCGCGCAGGCGGCCCTCGCCAGCTCACGGGCAACGGCCCCAGGCCTTCCAAGTACGCGGGCGACGACAAGCCGCGCCTGCAGGGCAACGGGCCTCGCCCCTCGCAGCACGGAAACCAGGGCGGCAACCAGCCCAGCGGCTTCAAGCGCAACAAGTGGCAGGGCTAGCGGACGCAACTCAGCACGGCCCGGCACGCACCCGGAGCACGCGGGCGCACAGACGAATTAGCCAGCCCTCAGGCCCAGCGTCCGTGGGGCACACGCAAGCGAATTGGCCCGCGGGCGCATGCGGGCGTCCGCGGGTGCGCCGCCGGCGCGCGCATGCGGGCGCCTCAAAGCGCCCGCCAGTAGCAAAAGCGTATCCGTCCATTACCAAAGCAAGGCTCCAACAAACAAAACCGCAGGTAAAAGCCTATTCCATACGGATTAAAAAATCCTAGAATGTCTTTGGCAAATTCGGCAGGCTCACCCTTGGGCCTGCCGTTTCAACACAAAAGGAGTCTTTCGTGGCACCTAGCAAGTCAGCCGGCAAGTCGGCTCAGAAGTCCATCCCCATCAGCGCGGCCATGATGCTCGTCACGCTCGGCGTCGTCTACGGCGACATCGGCACCAGCCCGATGTACGTCATGAAGGCCATCGTCAACGGCAACGGCGGCCTCACCACCGTGAGCGAGGAGCTCATCTTGGGCGCCCTGTCGCTCGTCATCTGGACGATGACGCTCGTCACCACCGTCAAGTACGTGCTCGTGGCCATGAAGGCCGATAACCACGGAGAAGGCGGCATCTTCGCCCTCTACAGTCTCGTGAAGAGAAGCGCCAAGTGGCTCATCGTGCCGGCCATGGTCGGCGGCGCCGCGCTTCTGGCCGACGGCGTGCTGACCCCGGCCGTCACCGTCACCACCGCCATCGAGGGCCTTCGTTCCATCGAGGTGGGCCACGCCCTTCTCGGAGACGGACAGGGCACGGTCGTCGTCATCACGATTCTGATCATCTGCGGCCTGTTCTTCGTGCAGAAGGCCGGAACCTCGAACATCGGCAAGGCCTTTGGCCCCATCATGACCTTCTGGTTCCTCTTCCTTGCAGGTGCCGGCGTGGTCAACTTCGCCGATGACCTCTCCATCCTGCGCGCGCTCAACCCTCTGCGCGGCCTGGCTTTGCTCTTCTCGCCCGTGAACCACGCAGGCCTGGGCATCATGGCGTTCGTCTTTCTGTGCACCACCGGCGCCGAGGCCCTCTACTCCGACATGGGCCACGTGGGCAAGAACAACGTCTACGTCACCTGGCCCATCGTGAAGGTCTGCCTCATCCTCAACTACCTCGGCCAGGGCGCCTGGATTCTCAAGAACGTCGACAACACGGCACTGGCCTCGCTCGAGGGCATGAACCCCTTCTACCAGATGCTTCCCGAGACGATCCGCCCCTTCGCGATTCTGCTCTCTGCCGTGGCGGCCATCATCGCCTCGCAGGCGCTCATCACCGGCTCGTTCACGCTCGTCTCCGAGGCCGCCCGCCTCGACCTCATGCCCCACATGCAGGTCTCCTACCCCTCCGAGACCAAGGGTCAGCTCTATATTCCGCTGGTCAACAACATCATGTGGGTCGGCTGCATCTTCATCGTCCTCATCTTCCAGACCTCCGAGCGCATGGAGGCCGCCTACGGCTTGGCCATCACGGTGACCATGCTCATGACCACCACGCTGCTTGTGAGCTACTTGGCGGTCGTGCGCAAGAAGAAGGCCGCCGCGGCCGTGTTCGCCGTGGTATTTGGCCTGATCGAGCTGAGCTTCTTCATCTCCTGCTGCACCCTGTTCTTCGAGGGCGGCTACGTGATGATCATCCTGGCCGGCCTGCTGTTCTACGTCATGTACGTGTGGAGGCGCGGCACCGCCATCGAGCGCACGCAGAGCGTCTATCTGCCCGTTGCCAACTACCTCGACCAGATGAAGCGCCTGTCTGAGGACGAAAGCATCGAGCTTATCGCTGACAACCTGGTGTTTCTCACCAACGACTCGTCCAATGACGTGCTCGACCGCGACATCCTCTACTCGATTCTGGACAAGCACCCCAAGCGCGCCCACGCCTACTTCTTCATCAATGTCCGCGTGACCGACGAGCCCTACACGCACGCCTACACCGTCAACTCGTTTGGCACCGACTTTGTCTTCAAGGTGCAGCTGCAGCTTGGCTTTAAGGTGAACCAGCAGGTCAACGCCTATCTGCGCCAGGTCGTCACCGACCTCATCGAGTCGGGCGAGATCGCCTCGCAGGACCACTCCTACTCCATCTACAAGAACCCGAGCCACGTCGGCGACTTCCGCTTCTGCATGCTGCGCAAGGTGCTCTCGCCCTCCACGAGCCTTGGCAACCGCGACTGGCGCACGATGAACGCCAAGTACGTTATCCGCAAGTGGTGCGGCTCTCCGGCGCGCTGGTACGGCCTGGAGAACTCAAACATCATCTTCGAGTACGTGCCGCTGTTCACCAAGCCCAAGCAGGTCACCCACCTCGAGCGCCTGCCGCTGGCCGCTGCCACTGGCACGATGCCCGTGCTTGGCGCAACCACCGCCGCGTCCAACGACTCCGACGACGTCGAGGACATCTTCACCATCAACACCTTGCGTGACCGCGCCGAGTCTGCCATCGAGGCCGCCAGCGACCTCATCGGCGGCAACACGGCCCGCTTCAAGGCCCTCATCCTTGATGATGAGAGCAACGATAACGAGGCCGCAGCCGAAAGCGCGCCTAACGCACCCGAGGACGGCTCGCAGCAGTAGCATCTCGTCGCATCGCATATCGCAGCGCAAAAGAAGGGCACGTGTCTTAACGACGCGGGCCCTTCTCGTTAGCTTTGAGACTCTGGCCACCCATCGCGAACCAACTACGTAGGATTGCGGACCTTCAATGGTCGGAAACCCGTTCTTAGAACGACCTAAAGACCTCTAATTGGATAGTTAGATAGTTGATTAAACTCATTAGCTGCTGGTTTGCAAACTTCCCAATTGAGATAGTGGATTTTTGAGCACTCAGCTCGTTCTAGGAACGGGTTTCCGACCACAAATCATCGCCATGCCAACGTAAATGCGCCGCGGTTGGCCCTCATCGACAATTGGTGAGGCCAACCGCGGCAAATTTCTTACCGCTCTTCCAGTGGCACGTAGTCGTAATGATCAACCAGAGAGTTGTAAGCGGGACGAATGATGCGACCGCTGCCGTAGAGCTCCTCCATGCGATGGGCCGTCCAGCCGGCCATGCGCGCCATGGCGAAAATGGGCGTATACAGGTCCTCGGAAATGCCGAGCATGGAGTACACAAAGCCCGTGTACAGGTCGATGTTGGCGCAGATGGGCTTGGACGTGCCGCGCACGCCGCGCACAATGTCGGGGCTCAGGCGCTCAATTCCCTCGATAAGGGCAAGCTTGTCCTCGCAACCCTTGATCTGCGCAAGGCGGCGGGCATAGCCACGCACCACGCGGGCGCGCGGGTCGCTCTTGGTATAGACCGCGTGGCCCATGCCATAGACGAGGCCGGTCTTGTCGAAGGCCTCGCCGCGGGCGATCTTCTCGAGATAGCAGCTAAGCTCATCCTCACTGGTCCAATCGTTCACATGCTCGGCCACATCCGCGATCATGGCGCCGACCTTGGCGTTGGCGCCGCCGTGCTTGGGACCCTTGAGCGAGCCCATGGCAGCAGCGTAGGCCGAGTAGGCGTCGGTGCCCGAGGAAGACAGCACGCGGCAGGTGAAGGTGGAGTTGTTACCGCCGCCGTGCTCTGCGTGCAGCATGAGCATGACGTCGAGCATCATGGCTTCCTCGCGCGTGAAGCCCTCGTCGCCACGCAGGACGTCGAGCAGCGTCTCGGCCATGGAGTGGCCCTGGCGCACGGGCGGCACCACGAGCTCAGTGCCCTCGTGCACGGCCACCGAAGCCGCGTGCGCGATGGCGGCAATGCGCGGCAGGCGTGCGAGCATGGACAGCGAAACATCCACCTCATGCTGGGGCGTAGTGCTGTCGGGGTTCTCGTCGAAGGCGTAGAGCAGCAACGTAGAGCGAGCGAGCACGTTCATGATCGAGCTCGACTCGGTGGTACGCGGGAACAGGCTCAGGTAGCCGGTGGGCAGCTCGCGGCGTGAGTCGATGCGAGCGTTGAAGTCCGCAAGCTCAGCGGCGTTGGGAAGGTGACCCGTGATGGTGAGGTAGGCCGTCTCCTCGTAGCCAAAGCGACCCGCCTCGTGCGTCTTGTTGACGAGGTCGTCCACACGGTAGCCACGGATGACCAGCTCGCCCTCGTCAGGCTCGACGCGGCCGTCGACCTTGTTGTAGCCATGCACGTTCGAGATGGTGGTAAGGCCCACCAGCACGCCCGAGCCATCGGCGTTGCGCAGGCCGCGCTTAACGTCGAGCTTGTGGTAGAGGTCCTCGGGCACGTCGTCGACGTTCCTGAAGCCCTCGTAAAGGCCGCGGCTCTCCTCGGGCAGGCCCAACGACTCCTCCGAGGAAGGCATGGGCGTGACGTCGGTAGCGTGCAGAAGGGCCGAGGTGTCCTTGTTGGTGAGGATGCGCCTCACCACGTGGGCGCGGATGCGGTCCCTAGACGTGGTGGTCGGGCGCTGCGAGAAGCTGGTCATCTTCGTGCCCTAGAGGCGATACATGAACTTGAAGACGTCCTCGCGCTGGATCGTGATCTGCACGCCAAGCTCCTTAGAGAGGGCGTCCAGGCCATCGTGGATCTGCGCGAAGTCGGCGCCGTTCAGGTCAACGAGGGTCGTCATGGTGAACAGGCCCTGCAGAATGGTCTGGGAGATGTCGAGGATGTTGACGTCGCGCTCGGCGAGGAGGCCGGCCACAGCGGCAACAATGCCCGAACGGTCTGCACCGAGCACGGAGATGATGGCGCGGTCGCTGGTGGTCTCGGCGGTCTTGGTCTCGTCGCTCATGATTGCCTCTCGTTTCTCAAGTCTTGTCTTGAAGCTGAAGAATTCGGGCAATTGTATCGCAAGGTCATTTCCTGCCGGTAACGGGCGAAGTTTTGCCAGTACGGAGAAAAAGTTTACCTTTTGCAACTTCTTGCCGTGCGCAGGGCCTTACCGTGTTAGTGTAGGCAGAGTTATCTGTAGCTAACTATCTGGTACGCCAGACGAGAAGCGCGGGAGGCACCATGACGCTGGACAAAGAAGGGCTCGAGCACGCCATCGTGCGCCACTGCTCCCCCACCCTCGCCGGCATCAAGCCCGGTTGCCTGTTCAACGTTCCCGGCGCCTTCGCCGCCAACGTCACCGAGGAACCAGCTGCCAGGCTCGCCGCCTGGCGCAAGGCCAAGCGCCGCTGCGAGCTTCTCGACGCCCTCGTCGCCCAAGCCAACGAGGCGCTCGTCGTCCATGGCGTGCACGTCCGCGTGGTCGCTCGCCGCGAGTGCGGGGCGCTCGTGTACGTGTACCGCCCCGAGCTTCTGGGCATGCAGCTGCGCGAGAGGCGCGTGGCTCGCAAGCTTTGCGCTTGGGGCTACGGCGTAGGCGGCCACGGCTGGCTCGAGCGTGCCATCGCGCGGCTCGCCAAGCGACTCGGGTGCTGCCACAAAGGCGAGTTCCCCCACGAGGTTGGCTTCTTCCTCGGTTACCCCTACGAGGACGTCATGGGCTTCATCGAGCACGAGGGCCGCGACTGCCTGTGCTGCGGCTGTTGGAAGGTCTACTCAGACCAGAAAAGCGCCGAGGCGTGCTTCGAGCGCTATAGGCGTTGTACCAGGGACTTCGAGCAGCTGCTTGAGAGGGGCGTGGCTATCTCGGAGCTCGCGTCGAGAGCGGCGTAAGGAGAACCGCATGGGGCTCGTGACGCGCGCAGAACAGGGTCCCGCAGCTCGCCCCACGCACAGGGGTGCTGAGCAAAGCGCACGTTCGCAGGCGCGGGCACACCGTTCGCAGGCATAGGCACGCGACAGGTAACGCAGGCACGTGGGCTCAGCGCCCGCGAGGACACACCAAATCCGCGGCGCAAGTCGCAGGTGAATAACAAACCAGGCCCGATAGGCGGGTTGGGAGAGAAAGGAACGACATGAGCAAGGTAGCAGTGGTTTTCTGGAGCGGCACTGGCAACACCGAGACCATGGCTGGCGCCGTGGCTGAGGGTGCCCGCGAGGCCGGCGCCGAGGTAGAGGAGATCGGCGCCGCCGACTTCTCCGCCGACGCTGTGGCTGGCTATGACGCCATCGCCTTCGGCTGCCCCGCCATGGGCGATGAGGAGCTCGAGGAGGACGAGTTCGAGCCGATGTTTGAGAGCGTCGAGGGTGAGCTTTCCGGCAAGAAGGTCGGCCTGTTCGGCTCCTACGACTGGGGCGTCGGCGACTGGATGGAGACCTGGAAGGAGCGCACCGAGGGTGACGGCGCCGAGGTCGTCGAGACCGTGACCGCCAACCTCGAGCCCGACGACGATGCCCTCGCCGCCTGCAAGGCCCTCGGCGCCGCGCTGGCGTAAGGACTATCTGCTAGGCCTTCGGCGCTGCGATAGCGCAGGAAACGCCCGGCGTTTCCGCAGCGCGGCGGCTCGATAGACGCGCCGCTCGCGGCCCATATGAGCTAGATGAAGAAGGGACTCAGCTTGGGTCCCTTCTCGCGTTATGCAGAGTTGGCGAGATGAGCGACAAGCCGTACCCCCGCGCGAGCGGCCGAGCGTAGGCCTGTGAAGCAGAACGAATTGGCGAACTAGACTTTCGCAGCGCCGTCTTTAGCGAAAAAGGCAGCAGCCCATCAGCCATGCCGCGCTTTGGACACGCATGCGTCCGTGGCCGACCATGGACGGCCCGTTGCATTTGCCGGCGCTCCTACTCCAAGCCGTCCTCGTAGGGAAGGAGCTGCGCCAAGAAGCCCTTCTCGCTCAGGGCGGCCTCGATTTCGTCGAGCTCGGCCTCGGAGTCGGCCGCGATTCGGTGGAAGTGGTAACCACTCGTCACGGTCATGAGCGGGAAGCTCTTGCCCGTACGGATGCTCTCGAGGTAGCGCTCCACATCGCGACGATTGCGGATGTCGAGGTCGGCCGTGATCTTGCCGTAGACGCGGTGGTTCACCATGACGTTAAGCACTGAGCCGCCGAGGTCAACAATGGTGGTGAGCTCGTCTTCCAGCTCGTCGGGGGTGTGATGGACCTTGAGCAGGCGCGTGGGCACGGCCGGCTCGCTCGCGCCCTCGATAAGCACGTAGCCGCGGCTCGTGGCCACCACGTCGTGGCCGTCGGCACGCAGAAGCGCGATGTCTTGCACCACGACCTGCCTGCTCACGCCCACGGCCTTGGCCAGGGCGCTGCCCGAGACCGGGGCACCGGCCCCTTGCAGCTCGGCAATGATGGCCTGCCTGCGCTCGGCTCCCGTCATCGCTGGCTCCCCTCTCCGTCCGCCACGGCTTCGCAACCTGCGGCACCGCTCGTGGTCGCGCCGCCCTTGATGGCGCTCGCAGCCACGCTGCCCTCGGCACCGCTCGCGACCGCATCATCAACCTCGCCATTATCCAACAGACGCAGGTGCTTGAGCGAGAGGTCGAGGATGGGCGCGGAGTGCGTAAGGGCGCCCGAGCTGATGTAATCAACGCCGAGGTCGGCCAGGGCGCGGATGTTAGTGGCGTCAACGTTGCCCGAGGCCTCGGTCTTGGCACGGCCAGCGATGAGCTCGATGGCGCGCGCCATCTCGTCGTGGTCCATGTTGTCGAGCATGATGATGTCGGCGCCTGCCTCCACAGCCTCGGCCACCATCTCGAGATTCTCACACTCGACCTCAACGGTGCAGGTAAACGAGGCGTGCTCGCGGGCAGCTTCCACGGCCGCACGAACTCCGCCGGCAGCGTCGATGTGGTTGTCCTTGAGCATCACGGCCGTGGAGAGGTTGTAGCGGTGGTTGCGGCCGCCGCCAATGCGCACGGCCTCCTTCTCGAAGATGCGCAGGCCCGGCGTGGTCTTGCGCGTGTCCACGAGCACGGTATTTGTGCCCGCGAGCGTCGCGGCCATCTTGTGCGTGTAGGTGGCGATGCCGCTCATACGCTGCAGGAAGTTGAGCGCCACGCGCTCGCCGGAGAGCAGCGTGCGGGCGTCGCCATACACCATGGCAAGCAGCTGGCCGCTGGTAACCTCATCGCCGTCGCTCACGCGAGCCTCCACGCGCGTGGCTGGGTCGAGAAGCTCAAAGGTCCGCGCGAAGACGTCGAGGCCGGCAATGACGCCATCGGCCTTGGCGATGAGCTGGACCTCGGCGGAACGCGCCGTGGGACACACGGACGCGCAGCTCACGTCCTCGAAGGTGATGTCCTCGCGAAGTGCCTGCAAGATAATGTCGTCGGCGTACAGCTTCATGGCAATCGGGTCCATCTCTAGGCCTCCTTTGAGTTTGAGCTTGCGGCTATGCCGGCGGCAGTTGCGGCGTCCCGCGCCGCTACGGAATCGCAGTCTACGGGTGCGTTGTCATATGCTGGCGCGCCGTCGGCAGCAGCCGTTCCCAGCTGCTCGCACAGCTCGTCAATCGCAAGCGTAGCGTCCCCGGCGCGGCGATGGCGCCCGTCGAGCACCGGCTCGCCCGCTATCTCCACTGGCATCGAGGCTCCCGTCAGCAACTTGTGGGCCGCACGACGTGCGAAGACGAGCGACTCGAGCAGGCTGTTGGACGCCAGACGATTCTTGCCATGAACGCCGTTGCAGCTCGTCTCACCTGCGGCATAGAGACCGGGCATGGTCGTGGCCGAGTCGCGGTCGACCCACACGCCGCCCATGAAGTAGTGCTGCGTGGGCACCACGGGAATGGGCTCGCTCAGAATGTCGCGGCCGTCTTCGAGACAGCGCGCGCGAATGTTGGTGAAGTGGCCGCAAATGACCTCGTCGGGCACAGGCTCAAAGCTCAGCCATTCGTGCTCGGCGCCGTCGCGCTTCATCTGCTCGGTGATTGCCGCTGCCACGACATCGCGCGGTTGCAGCTCGTCGGTGAAGCGCTCGCCCGCGGCGTTGAGCAGCACCGCGCCCTCGCCTCGACAGCTCTCCGAGATAAGGAAGGTCCGGCCAGGCTGTTCGGAGAAGAGCCCGGTGGGGTGAATCTGCACGTAGTCCAGATGCTCGAGGCGCACGCCATGCTTCGTGGCGATATAGCAGGCGTCACCCGTGAGCTGCGGGAAGTTGGTGCTGTGGTCATACACGCCGCCGATGCCGCCCGTGGCCCAGATGGTGTTTGCGGCGCGGATTGCAAAGGGCTTCGCATGGCCCGTCTCCGGCTCGCTACCGCCGTCACCCGCGGCCAATAGCTCGCTGCAGCCGTTACCATCTGCGGCATCCTCCATTGCGTCGATCCCGGTTTGCGCCGATCCAGCGATGCCGCCACAACGCTGCGTCCGCTCATCGCAGTCCCAGCCATCCGAGGCAGCCATGGCAAGCTCATCGGCAGGCGCAACGGAGCCTTCCTCGCTCACCGGAACGGCAAGGATGCCCTCGCAGCGCCCGTCCTTTTCGAGGATATCCACCATGGCCACGTTCTCGAGAATACGCACGTTGGGCAGGCGTCTCACGGCCGCGAGCAGCTTGGTCGTGATCTCCTTGCCCGTGATGTCAGCGTGGTAAGCGATGCGCGGACGGCTGTGGGCGCCCTCGCGTGTGAAGTCGAGCGAGCCGTCCTCCATACGCTCAAAGTCGGTTCCGAGCGCAATGAGGTCGTTGATGACCGAGCGGCTCGAGCGAATCATGATGTCGACGCTCTCGCGGCGATTCTCATAGTGTCCGGCGCGCAGCGTATCAGCGAAGAATGCCTCGTAGTCATCGCCTTCCGGCAGCACGCAGATGCCGCCCTGGGCAAGCATGGAATCGCACTCGTCAACCTTGCCCTTGGAGAGCATCACCACGTTCATGCTGGTAGGAAGGTTAAGTGCCGCATAGAGGCCGGCTACGCCGCAGCCAGCAATCACCACGTCGCAGCTCATATCCTCGTTCATCGTTGTGGCCATTCGGCCCATCTCCTTGTAGTTGATACGCCAAGTCTCGCGCGGTTCGTGCCACTCGCTCTTATCTATCCGCGCCTGCTCAGCACGCCTTCGTTCGGGCCATGTGCTGTTTGTCTCGCTCGCATCCGGCCTGCCCGCTTGGCCCGCCGCCGGCAAAGCCGCGCCTCGCCCTCGCCCGGCCCGTTATCAGCCAAACCGCGCCTCGCTCGATAGCGGACGCATCCCTACTTGGCCGCGTACTCGAGCATGCGGTCGAGGGTAAGCTTGGCCTGCTCAGCAGCCTCGGCACTGACACCGATCTCCACCTCGCCAGAGCCAGTTGCCAGACAGCTAACGAGCTTCTTGAGAGAAATCATGTCCATGTTCACGCAGGTAGGACAGGTCGCCGGGAAGTAGAATCGCTTGCCCGAGCCCTTCGTGCGACGCTCGAGCTCAAAGAGCACGCCAGCCACCGTCACGATGATGAACTCGCTCGCGTCAGACTCCTCGGCGTACT
This sequence comes from Acutalibacteraceae bacterium, assembly GCA_963639715.1. GTDB lineage: Bacteria > Actinomycetota > Coriobacteriia > Coriobacteriales > Atopobiaceae > Parolsenella. The sequence goes on along the minus strand of CAVHWW010000082.1, from coordinate 4,059 downwards.
TGATGATGCCGGCGGTGGAGCCGATGTAGTCGGCCTCGGCCAGCACCTCGGTCTTGCACTCGGGGTGCGCGAGCACAAGCGCGTCGGGGTGCGCAAGCTCGGCTTCCTCGATCTGCTCGACGGTAATGACGTGATGGCGCGGACAATAGCCGTTATTGAGGATGACATGCTTGCTCGGCACCTGTTCAGCCACGAAACGACCGAGATTCTGATCGGGAATGAACAGAATGTGCTGCTGTGGAAGCTCGCTCACGATCTTAACGGCGTTGGAGCTCGTGACGCAGACGTCGCTCCAGCTCTTGATCTCCACCGTGGAGTTCACGTAGCACACCACGGCGAGGTCGTCGCCGTACTCGGCGCGGGCGGCATCCACCGTCTCGCGGCGAACCATGTGCGCCATGGGGCAGTCGGCGCCCGGCTCGGGCAGAAGGACGGTCTTGTCGGGGTTCAGCAGCTTGGCGCTCTCGCCCATGAACTCCACGCCACACAGCACGATGGTCTGCTGCGGCAGGCTCTTAGCGAGTTTGGCGAGGTAGAAGGAGTCGCCCACGTAGTCGGCCACGGCCTGCACCTCGGGCGCCACGTAGTAGTGTGCGAGCACCACGGCATCACGGTCGCACTTGAGGCAGTCAATTGCCTCCAAAAGCTTAATTGGCACCAGCTTGGCGCGTTCCTCGGCCGTAGTGCACGAGCCCACACCATCAGCAACGAGCTGCGCCAGCTCCTCGACGCTGGCAACGTAATTCTCACAATCGGCCACACTGGCCCCTCTCCCCAAGCGCAAGCACGCCACGCAATCACGTCGGGCACCTGCGTAATCCCTGCGCAAGACAAGCCCGCACAACCACTGCGTGAGCTTCTTTGTCTGCGCACATCAAGGGGACAGTATGGCATCAGTCTTTACACCTGACAAGACAGCTGTAAAGACAGTCACATATGTAGGGGCAAGAAAGGCATTCGGTCGAAAAGTCCACTTTTGAACGACTTCAGACAGCCATCCCACCCCGGCAAACCGCGCTACTCGTAGTTACGCTCGACAATCTCGCCAAGGCGCGCCTCGTCCTGCTGCTCCTCGGGACTCACGTAGTCGATGATGTCGCCGGGCTTGCAGCGAAGGACCTGGCACATCGCCTCGAGCGTGGAGAAGCGCACGCCCTTGATCTTGCCGGTCTTGATGCGAGAGAGGTTGACGGTCGAGATACCGATCTTCTCGGCAAGCTCGACGGATGAGATTTTGCGTTCGACCATCACGCGGTCGAGGTTAATGACGATAGGCATAGCGTCCACGTTTCCATATCAAAAGCCGAAGTATTCGGCCTACAGGATGTTATCAGAGTCCTCGAGAAGGGCATCGCCATAGCGAAAGACCATGGCAAGGCACACAAGGAACAGGCCGAAGGCGACAAACAGCAGCCAGCTTCCCGGATAGTCAAAATCCGTCGATATCGTTTCAATGGCATACATTGGCTGCGGAAGGCTGTTGACCCACCTGGCTCCAAATTCTCCAAACACACCGTAGAAAATGGAAAGCAGGCCCGCGAGCGTGAGCCTAACCGTCTGGCCAATCCCGAACGGAGCCTTCGCCCTTCCAAAGTGGAAGAAGAACGCGCCCAGCAGGATGAAGATGGCGAAGCGGACAAACGACATGCCCGTTTTGTAGGCCATTGCCGCTCGGGCGTGCTTCATCTCCCAGCCAGTAACCGTATAGCTTGTGACGTCTATGACAATCGTCAGCATGTACAAGGCGATTGCGCACATGACCACAGCCGAAATTCTGCAAATCCAAACGGCAATCTTCCTTCGAGTTGCAAGAGGGTTCGATTTCATAGCAACCTCCTTTTAGAGATACATGTTTGACAAGCTGCTGTTAGCATCTTACATTAATGCCAATATAGTTCACGATATCTTCAAAGGAGGTGAAGTCTAAGGTCACCGGATTCACGCACAGCACACGTTAGAAGGGATGACCATGAACAGCATTAAGAAGGCAGCAGCAATCGGAATGGCGACGATTTCTCTTTGGGCCGTGCCCCTCACGCCGGGTTTTGCGCAAGAAGCTCAACCCGATATCAACGGCGTCGTAGCCAGCGAGCAGTCGGCTCGCTCTCTGTTGAACCTAACTGAGGTCATCAGCTTTGGATGTGGATTCAAGCTAAAAGTCAATTACACGACCAATGACGGATACGGCATCATCACGAATATCCGGAGCACGAGCACCTACTATTGCCCATCCGACGTCAAGTCGCCATCTTGGACATACCAGAAGATGAACGGCGGCTCGTACTACCGCTTCACCCTTTACTACACCTATAACGGAGTGTCCTCCAAGCAGTACGCAAACCTCTGGGCATAGTCCGGCCAAATAGAGGGTTTGGGGCGACCGGGACCTTTGCGCCTGGTCGCTCCTTCTTTTAAAACGCTACGCCGTCGGACCAGTCGCCGTTGTTTTTGGCAGCACGGTTGCGCAGGTTTTGGACGGTGGCCTCCATGCCATGGGGCGCGTAGCCGTCGAAGGTTGTGAGGTCATCGGGGATATAGGCCGCAAGGCTCATCTCGGCCGTTTGGGTGGGATTGGCCGGCGCGGAACCGGGCGTGGCGATGTAGGCGCAGACTTTGGCGCCCCTCGATCCGAGCTTTACCTCGTACTCGCTCGTGGGCTCATCGGGGCGGTCGGCACGTGCGTCGCGGCTCTTCCACGCAAGCTCATAGCCTGCGATGGGCAGCTGGGTGAGCGCAAAGTCGAACAGCGGCTGGCTGTCGGTGCGCAGGCGGACCTCGCCACCTTCGCAAAGCACCTCACGGTAGTCCATGAGCCGCTCAAAGTTCACCGTGCGCTTATGGCTCTCCTTCTTGCGCGGGAACGGCGTGGGGAAGTTGAGGTAGATGCAGGAAAGCTCGCCGGGCGCGAACATCTCGGTGATGCGCATGGCGCTTCCCGGCACAAAGATGAGGTTGGGCAGGCCGCTCTCGTAGCCCGTCTTCGCAGCGTGAGCCATACAGATGGGTTCAGCGTCCATGCCGATGAAGAGCACCTGCGGCTCACGCTTGGCCATCTCGAGGGTGAAGGCGCCGTGGCCACAGCCGAGGTCGAGCCGTACCTCGCGGAAAGGCTCCTCCCCCACCGGTGCACAGGCCCAAGCCCACTTACCCTTCCATGCATAGGGGTCCGTCTCCAGCGCGTCGGCATAGCGCTCAAGGCGCTCCTCGAGCACAAAGTTCTTCGGCAGACGAACGTGCAGGCTACGCATGGGACTCCTTGGATTGGCGATGATGCGAGCATAATCGAGATGCGGATACCGTGCGAGCACGCCTGCAATTGGCGGCTATGCGAGCACGGCAACACATCGGTCACGCGACCCCTACGATTCTGCCGGGTTGTGCGGCTGAGGCGTTCGCGCGACCGCAAAAGATAGCAAATCGATATAGCAAGCCTTGCCCGTCAGCCGCCAGAGCGGAATGCCCGTAAGCAAACATTCCGCAGCGCCGGGCGCCTCGTTTAGTGGCAGAGGCGCGCCCGCGAGGACGTTTGCGCACGGGCATGCCGCGCAGGCGGAGTGCGGTCCCGACCAGTCCTCAAACGCATCAAGATGCAAGTATTGAATGTCGTAAGCGGACGTAAACCCCGCAAACAAACGTCAGCGCGATGGTCCCGTTGTCACACGCGGATGCAAACCCCGCAAACACATCCCCACGCAACAGTTCCGACCTCGCAAATCAATACGTTTGACGAAAACGCATCCATATGCGATATCCGTTAATTACAGCCTTAAGCCATCAAATAAGAAATACGAGGTAGATGGCTTGTATTCATTTTACGATCCGGTTCAATTAATTAGGGGAGAACGCATATTAATACGTTTGAGGAAAATGTATCAATATGCGAGGCCCCAAGCTCAAGCCTCGGCCGTACGCCATGCCACACACGCGGTTCGTCAGCCGCCGGAGCGGGATGCCCGTAAGCAAACATTCCGCAGCGCCGGGCGCCTCGCTTAGTGGCAGAAGCTCGCCCGCGAGGACGTTTGCGCACGGGCATGCCGCGCAGGCGGAGTGCGGTCCCGA
>CAVHWW010000081.1:0-31252 GCA_963639715.1 Acutalibacteraceae bacterium | reverse complement strand
CAAGGGCATCCTCAAGAACCTCGACGAGTCCGAGGAGATCAACGCCTGCACCGTCAAGGTGAAGGTCGATGTCAACGGCACCGACGAGGACTGGCTGTTCCTCTTCAAGAACGAGACCCACAACCACCCCACCGAGATCGAGCCCTTCGGCGGCGCGGCCACCTGCATTGGCGGCGCCATCCGCGACCCGCTGTCCGGCCGCAGCTACGTCTACCAGGCCATGCGCGTTACCGGCGCCGCTGACCCGACTGCCCCGGTGGCCCAGACCCGCGCCGGCAAGCTGCCGCAGCGCAAGCTCGTGACCACCGCCGCTGCCGGTTATGCCAGCTACGGCAACCAGATCGGCCTTGCCACCGGCCAGGTGAGCGAGCTTTACCACCCCGGCTATATGGCCAAGCGCATGGAGGTGGGTGCCGTCGTGGCCGCCACCCCCGCCGACCACGTGCGCCGCGAGTGCCCCGCCCCCGGCGACAAGATCGTGCTGCTCGGCGGCCGTACCGGCCGTGACGGCATCGGTGGCGCCACCGGCAGCTCCAAGACCCAGAACGTCGAGAGCCTCGAGGAGTGCGGCGCCGAGGTGCAGAAGGGCAACGCCCCCATCGAGCGCAAGCTCCAGCGCCTCTTCCGCCGCGGCGACGCTTGCCGCCTCATCAAGCGCTGCAATGACTTTGGCGCCGGCGGCGTCTCGGTCGCCGTGGGCGAGCTGGCCGACGGTCTCGACATCGACCTCGACCGCGTGACCAAGAAGTACGAGGGCCTCGACGGCACTGAGCTCGCCATTTCCGAGAGCCAGGAGCGCATGGCCGTGGCCCTGGCGCCCGAGGATGTTGAGGAGTTCCTTGGCTATGCCGTTGAGGAAAACCTCGAGGCCACCGTCATCGCCACCGTCACCGAGGAGCCGCGCGTCCACATCAGCTGGCGCGGCGACACCGTGGTCGACCTCTCCCGTGAGTTCCTCGCCAGCAACGGCGCGCCCAAGCACATGGACGTCCACGTCAAGAAGGCCGAGCGCTGGGAGCCCGAGTGGGCCGGCACCACCTTCGCCGAAAAGATGAACTCCCTGGTGAGCGACCTCAACGTCGCCTCGAACAAGGGCCTCTCCGAGCGCTTCGACTCCACCATCGGCGCCGGCACCGTGCTCATGCCCTTCGGCGGCAAGACCCAGCTCACGCCCACGTCCGCCATGGTTGCCAAGATTCCCGTCGACGGCGAGACCACCACGGCCAGCGCCATGGCCTGGGGCTTCAACCCCTACCTCATGGAGAAGAACCAGTTCGCGGGCGCCTATCTCTCCGTGGTCGAGAGCCTCGCGCGCCTCGTGGCAGCCGGCTTCAAGCACGAGGACGCCTACCTCTCCTTCCAGGAGTACTTCGAGCGCCTGCGCAACGAGCCGGAGCGCTGGGGCAAGCCCACGGCGGCCGTGCTCGGCGCCCTCATGGCTCAGATGGACCTGGGCGCCGGCGCCATCGGCGGCAAGGACTCCATGAGTGGCAGCTTCGAGGATGCCGAGGGCGAGCTCAACGTCCCGCCCACCCTCATCAGCTTCGCTGTGGCCGTGGGCAAGGCCGCGCGCGCCACCTCCCCCGAGTTCAAGGGCGCCAGCCACCGCGTCGTCTGCATTGAGCCGTCCGAGTACGCCGACGACTACCGTCCCGCCGCAGACGGCCTGCTCGAGACCTTCTCCATCGTGGAGAAGTTTGTGGAGCAGGGCCAGGCGCTCGCCATCTCCACGCCCGGCTACGGCGGCGAGGCCGAGGCCCTCTTCAAGATGGCCGTCGGCAACGGCATCGGCGTCACGCTGACCGAGAACGTCCCGGCCGAGAGCCTATTTGAGCCTGCCTACGGCAGCTTCATCGTGGAGCTTGCCGATGGCGCTGAGCTGCCCGAGCACACCGAGGCCGTCAACGTCAGCCTCATCGGCCAGACGACCGAGGCCTACGAGCTTGTGGCCGAGGGCCAAGCGGTCAGCCTCGCCGAGCTGCAGGAGACCTGGGAGAGCGCCATCGAGGGTGTCTTCCCCTACCGCACGGCCAAGACGGCCAAGCTGGATGCCGTTGAGCCCATCAGCTACCAGGCCAAGGACGTCCACGTCTACGGCGGCGCCAAGATTGCCCGCCCGCGCGTGACCATTCCCGTCTTCCCCGGTAACAACTGCGAGTACGACTCCGCCCGCGCCTTCGAGGCCGCCGGCGCCGAGGCTGACGTCTTCGTCATCAACAACCTCACGCCCGAGGCCGTCGCGCAAAGCACCCACGAGCTCGCCCGTCGCATCCGCGAGAGCCAGATCGTCATGATCCCCGGCGGCTTCTCCGGCGGCGACGAGCCCGACGGCTCGGCCAAGTTCATCACCGCCTTCTTCCGCGCTCCCGAGGTCACCGAGGCCGTTCGTGAGCTGCTCCAGAGCCGTGACGGTCTGATGCTCGGCATCTGCAACGGCTTCCAGGCGCTCATTAAGCTCGGCCTTGTCCCCTATGGCGACATCGTCGACGCCACGAGCGAGGCTCCCACGCTCACGTTCAACACCATCGGCCGTCACCAGAGCCGCCTGGTGCGCACGCGCGTGGCCTCCAACCTCTCGCCCTGGCTCTCGCGCTGCGAGCTCGGCGATGACTACACCGTGGCCATCTCCCACGGCGAGGGCCGCTTCGTGGCCAGCGACGAGGTGCTTGCCAAGCTCGTGGAGGCCGGCCAGGTCGCCACGCAGTACGTGGACGAGAGCGGCGCCCCGAGCATGGACCTCAGCGTGAACCCCAACGGCTCCATCGCCTGCGTTGAGGGCATCACCAGCCCCGATGGCCGCGTCTTTGGCAAGATGGGCCATGTGGAGCGCCGCGGTGAGGGCCTCTACGCCAACGTCCCGGGCAACAAGTTCATGCCCATCTTCGAGAGCGGCGTCGCCTACTTCGCATAGGTTCGCTTCACATAGCGAATACCAAGCGCCCCGAGTCACATAGCTCGGGGCGCTTTCTTATGCCTATGAACGAGCACCTGGTTCTGGAAATCCTGGACGCCCTCGCCGCCCTGGCGACCATCGCAGGGTTCGTGTGGGAGATCGCAAGGGAATATAAGACACGACCGGATGACGAGGGGAAAGAAGAGTAGGGGAACCGACTGCCATCGGTTCCCCTAGGAAAATAACCCGCGCCGCCCGTCCAAGCTAAGGACCCACGGGCTTCGCCGATGTTGAGGTCATTGTACCCAACGACGCCCAGATATGTTGACTAAACCAGAAGCGAATCAAACTCAGCTTTCACGCGTTCAAAAGGGGTTGAGAACGGTCGCATCGCAAGAAACCTATTTGAGCAGTTTGTTCACAAGCTCTGAAGACGCTTTGCGGCGGACGGACGCCTCGGCATTGTCGAGCTGCCACGCCCCCGAAGAGTCATCGAGCACGCTGCCCTCACCAGCCGCTGACGGGAGCTCCGAACGAGGAACGACAATCCGCTTCCGCGTTCCGATTTCCTCAAGTCGAGCCAGGTCGCCCTCAAATTCGTCCAAAACCGCCCTCATATTCGAACCTCCTTAAGGGTTGCAAACCCCACATGCCGTATAGCCTTGAGCTTGGGCTTCACTCACCGTTAGCTCGGTCAGGCTCTTGCTCTTTTTGATAGTCCTGCAACCCCGATTGTGGTACTTCGCACCCGAAGGGGTCACAACAACTGTCTTCTCCTGCGCGGCGGGAGCTTCTTGCGCGGGCTCCTCAGCCTGTGTTTCTTCGGCGCCTTCACCCGCGCTCTCAGAGCTATCCGTCGGTGTTTCGTCAACGGGAGCCACAACGCTTCCGCTCTTACTGCCGGTGACGGTCAACTCCTTGCCGTCACTTTTTGCCGTTATGGTTCCATTCGCCCCCGTGCCATACACGGTGGCTCCGGAAAGAGAATTAAGGACCTCTTGAGTTGGATGACCGTACTCGTTTCCGATGGCATACGAAATAACGGCATATTTGGGCTGCAGCTTCTCGAACAGCTCCGCATCCGTGCCTGTGCTCGACCCATGGTGAGAAACCTTCAAAAGGTCAACCGTCTCGCAATCGACAGATTTCAGAATTTCCTTCGGGGCATCCCCCGTCAGGAGCATGTTTGTCTCTCCATACGTAACAAGCAGGACAACAGACCAATCATTTGATTCCGAATAATCCTGATCCTGAATTGGGGAGAGCACCTTGACCGAATAGTTTTTGCCCTGAGTCACACAACGACCAGCCCAGGCAGCCCTAGAGGATATCCCCTTGGAATCAACCGCTTCGAGCACCTCAAGGTAGGAATCCGTCGTATCAGTCACTTGCGGGGCCATAAACTCGCCGACCTCATGCGACGAAAGAAGCTCAATCATTCCCGCAATGTGGTCGCTATCCCCATGAGTGGCGACCAGATGATCAATCTTGTCTATCTTTCGCTTAGTAAGCTCCTCCTCGAGCGCCTTCGCCTCCGTATCTGGGCCAGCATCAACAACAATTGAACCACCGTCCGGCAACTCAATAATCGCAGCGTCCCCTTGGCCCACATCAACGAACGTAACGCTCAAAGAGCCGTTGTCATAACTTGCAGCCTCATCGGCGTCAGACGTCGTTGCGGCCTGAGGGCTTGCGGACTCGTCCGATATCGCCGACGTCGAAGCCATCTGCTCCTCAGTCTGATGCGGAGAAGATGAGTCTGTCGATGCATAAGGGGTCGTCGCCGCGGAAAGAGAGCCCAGAAGGAAAAATGCAGCCATAACGATCACTGCCAAATCTCCTGGCTTCATATATGCGGAATGTCGGGCTTTTTGCTTAGCGCCCCTCCCGTCTGCGGTTTCCTCGATATCGCCAGAAGAGGCCTTCGCTCGCTTACGCTCAGCGGCGATTGCGTCAAGCAGCTTGCCGGCCTGAATAAGCTCTATCGGCGTCTCCACTCGTTTGGTCAAAACAAACAGCACCGACTCCAGCGGACCGATGGCCATAACGCAGGCCATCGGGAAATTGTTTTCGAACAATGCGAAAAGAACAAACATGGCGAAGGTAAAGATGATGTGCTTCCAAGCCTCACTCCCCTTCTTGAGATAAAAGCAGTGTGCTCCGCACCAACCAAACAAAAGCGCCAGCACGGCAGCCACCAGATAACTCTTGGCTTTGCTTGAGGCCTTATCGCTTTCCATTCTTTCATCCCATCTTCAGTTAACGGCATCCCCACCAGAGTATCCCAATATGGGTTATCCCAAAGCGGTATCTATCGTCATTTTCATGAACGTCGAGATGAACAGACTGATTGGGAGATGCCTCCAAGAGCTGCGGACGGAAAAGTCGCTGACTCAAATAGAGGTGGCAACTCGTCTCGGCAAACCGCAGTCATACGTTTCAAAAATTGAGACAGGAGAGAGAAATCTCTACCTGAGCGAGCTTTTCTCATACGCCGGCGCCCTCGAGATGGATGCACGAGGACTCGTTGGTTCACTTGAGAACAAAATTTATGCCGCTGGCCACCCGAATTTATACCACTGAAAATAGTTTGATTCATCTACCTGCGATGTCAGGTCTCGGTTAGCTCGGGCAGGGAGATTTGTCAGGTGCGACCGCTACACTGCCCGCATCGGCGGAGTCCGCGTGTGGGCGGCGCCTCCCGAAAAGGAGGTGGTGCCTATGAACGAGCACCTGGTTCTTGAAATCCTGGACGCCCTCGCCGCCCTGGCGACCATCGCGGGGTTCGTGTGGGAGATCGCAAGGGAATATAAGACACGACCGGATGACGAGGGGAAAGAAGAGTAGGGGAACCGACTGCCATCGGTTCCCCTAGGAAAATAACCCGCGCCGCCCGTCCCGACTAAGGACCCACGGGCTTCGCCGATGTTGAGGTCATTGTACCCAACGCCACGGCGCATCGCCATATGAAAAAGCGCCCCAAGGCCAAAGCCTGGAGCGCTTAGTGCGCACCCTCCGGTCGTCGGGCAGCACCTGTGGCATTCTAGAACGCCGCAAAAGCTTGGGCAAGGTAAAAGAACCCGCTCGTTGCCAATTCAAATAACCTACGCAGTAGCTGTGGGTAAACGGTTGCGCAAACAAGGGTAAGCGGTGTCTACAGAGCCCCAACCACACCGGACGAAAAAAGCGCTCCCGCAAAAACGGGAGCGCCTGATAACGAGAAAACGACAGGGAACATAGCCCAAGCGACCCGTCCTCGCTAAGCTCGGTTCAACCGGCCCATCCTCGCTAAGCTCGGCACAGCCAAGCAAGCAAAACCAACAAGCCTCTAAGCCGTGGCGACCTCAGCTTCAAAGGCCCCCTCGGGCTCGAAGGACTGCTCGGCAGGCTCGGCCAGCACGGTGCCCTCAGGGAAAGCACGGCGAAACAGGAAGCGGGCGATGGGGCCAGCGATGAGCAGGTTGAACGGCAGGGCCATCACAAAGTTCCAGGGGATGTTGACGAGCCAAGCCATCGGGACGATGGAGAGCGTGCCAGCGTGGATGGCGCCCTCAAAGGCACCGTAGAGCGACATGATGAAGACCATCGGGAACACCATGCAGCTAGAGACGGCCAGCGTCATGGCGCGCGGCGAGCTCTTGCCCGGAGTCACGAGATGTTTGAAGGCAAAGCCCTTGGCAAGCGGGCTCGCGACGAACCAGTCGCACAGCATGGCAAAGATGTAGGCGGGCGGGAAGCCCAGCCAGGCAGCAGCCAGCACGTCGACGCCAATGTGGCCATACATGCGGGCAACGTTGTAGATGCTCATCCAGAGCACCATGCAGAAGCACATGATGAAGGTGAAGATCAGGCTCTCTCGCTTATTCCTCGGCATACTCGGTCAAATCCTTTCCATCAGCCTCGACTGCGCAGGCCGCCAGGCACAAGCCCCAACGCGTGGAAGCGGGGCCTGAGGCAATCGTTGCCCGGCGAAGGGTCTCCCCCAGCTTGCCTAGGCAACAAAAAAGGCGGACGAGATGAGTTGGTTTTCATCTCGCCCGCCCGCGGTTGCGTTCGTCTGCGACTACTTCCTATGTCGGGTCAGACGGTACCACATCCAATGACCGCTTCGTAAGCGCCATTTGGCAACTTTTTTCTTGCATGCACAAGGTCTTTGCACACACAAAGCCCTTTGCCGTCGCCCCCCCTAGTCCACGCTCTTGAGCGCCTCGAGCATGTCGACATTACGCAGCTGCCGATTGACGATGAGGTACATCACGAACGTCACCGCCACGATGACCACCGTGGAGACGAGATAGGGCAGCATGCCGGTCGACGGATCGAACATGACCTCCTCGGGAGGCACGGCCGTGATGATGTACTGCTGGAGCAGCCACCCCAAAAGCCAGCCCACCGGCAGCGAAATGATCGAGTTGATGATCGTCTCGCGGTAGATGTACATGCTGACCTCGCCGTCATAAAACCCGAGCACCTTGATGGTGGAAAGTTCACGGATGCGCTCGGCCACGTTAATGGTCACGAGGTTGTAGACGATGACCGTGGCAAGCAGCACGGCCACGACGATCAGCACACCCATGATCTTGTTGAGCGAGGCCACGATGACGTTGATCTGGTTGATGAGCGTGGCGCTCTGCACGCAGCCAAGCACGCCATCGAGATCCATGAACTTGGCGGCCTCCGAGCGGGTCCCTTCGATGCTGTCGTCAGCCAGCGAGACCACGTAGGCGTTCGTCTCCATCTTCTTGCCGAAGCAGCTCTCGTAGGCCGTCGGACTCATGAACATGAAGTGCTGCAGGTACATCTCGCAGATGCCGCTGACCTTTGTGGCGCGTTCCACGCCATCGGAATCCTTGAAGGTGAATTCGTCGCCGACCTGCACGCCCAGCAGGCTCGCCAGACGCTCCGAGATGATCGCACCATCATCGGAAAGCGGAATGCTCTCCCCCGTCGTGCGCTCGCGAATGTCGAGATACTTCGTGAAGGTCTCCTCGTCGGCCGGGACCAGCAGGTTGATGCTCTGGTCATCGCCCTTCTCACCGGCGGTCTTGGTGACGCTCTCATACAGGATCTGGGAGTGGTCTTCCACCGCATCAGAGGCAAGCTCGGCGTCAATCTGGGCCTGCTCCTCGTCCGTCACGTGGGAGTTTTCAGCAACGATAAGGTCATAGCCGATGATGTCGCCGAACTGGGTCTCGGAGAGGCCGTCGATGGAGTTCCTCACCGCAAAGCCGCAGAACATGAGGCACACCGAGCCCGCAACGCCAACGATGGTCATAACCATGCGCTTCTTGTAGCGAAGCAGGTTGCGGAAGGTCACCTTCTGCGTAAACGTCAGCCTGCTCCAGATGGGCTTGATGCGTTCGAGGATGATCTTGGAACCACTCGCCGGGGCCTTGGGGAGCAGCAGCTGGGCGGGCTTCTCGGAAAGGCTCCTCTTGGCCGTGAGCACGGCTGGCACCACCGAGACGGCAAGGCCGAGGGCAAGCGCCGCCAGGCTCACGAGCGGGTGGAACTGCAGCACGATGGGCGGCAGGCTGAACTTGGCGCCATAGGCGCTATAGACGATGTAGGGAAGCAACGTGTGGCCTAAGACAATGCCGATGACGGAACCCACGCCGCCAGCCGCCGCGCCGTACACCACGAACTTCTTCATGACGTCGTTGTCGCGGTAACCCAGTGCCTTGAGCGTGCCGGCGTTGATGCGCTCCTCATCCACCATGCGGGTCATCGAGGTGGAGGCAACAAGCGCGGCCACCAGGTAGAGGAAGTACGGGAAGATATTGGCGAGCGAGTCAACGATCTCGGACACGCTGTCGTAGGTCTTGTAGCCCTCGGCGCCCGGGGTCTCGCGGCGCGTGTCGACGTCGTAGGAAGGCTTGTCGATGCTGTCGCGCTCCTCGATGGCGTCGGCGATATCAGCCTCACCGTCGGCAATCTCTTGCTCGGCCTCGGGCAAGGCGTCGTTGTACTCGGCCAGGCCGTCCTCATACTCAGACTGCTTCTCGTCCAAGGTGTTTGCAGCACTGTAGTAGGAGCTCAGGCCCGAGCGATAGCTCGCAAGGCCCTCGTTGTACTCCTCCACGCCGGCGTCGTACTCGGCACGCTTGGCATTGTAGGTACTGACGCCGGCGGCATAGGAGGCCTCGCCGTTCACAAGGCGCGTCTTGGCGGCGTCGAGAGTCGCCTGCTTCTCAGCGAACTGCGCCTCGGCGTGCTGAGACTTGGCGTCGAGCTCTGCCTGGGCGGCGTCGAGCTGGGCGATAAGCGCGGTGTAGCCGCCGTCCTCAGCACCCTCCTGCGAGCCTGCGTCGACGTTCATAAAGCGCTCGTAGGCGACCTGCGTCTCGGCAAGCTTCTGCTGGAGCTGCGGCAGCTGCAGCTGTGCGGCGGCAAGCTGCTTCTCCAGCTCGTCTTTCTTGGTCTCGAGCGCAGTCTTCTGGGCCTCGAGCTCTGCGCGCTTCTCGTCGGTGAGGGTCGGGTCTTGCAAGGCCATGTCGATTTGGGAAATCTGGCCGTCGAGCTGCTCAATCGCGATGGGAAGCTGCGAGATTGCCGCCTGGAGCTGGGCAATGGTCGTCTCGAGCGTGGAAATGCCGCTCTCGTAGGCCTGCTTGCCGCTCTCGAGCTTGGAGCGCGAGCTGTCAATCGTCTGCTGCGCGACAGCAAGCTGTGCGGCAACGTCGCAGCGGGCACTGGCGAGCGCGCTCACGCCGTCGTTGTACTCGCTCCAGCCCGAGTCGAGCGTAGAGCGGGCCGAGACGAGCGTGGCCTGCGCGTCAGCAAGCTGCTCGCGACCGCTCGCAAGCGTTGAGCGCGCGCTCGCCAGCTTGGATGCGGCCGCCTCGAGCGTGTCCCAGCTGCTTGCGAGCGTAGACTTACCGTCAGCAAGCTGCTGGGCGGCGTCGTCCAGCGTCTGCTTGGCATCGGCAAGCTGCTGGCGGGCGTCATCAATCTTTGCCTGGCCGTCCTCGATTTGCTCGTCGTACTCGCTGCGCACGGCGGTAAGGCGGCGCTCGGGAGCCTCGGCAAGCAGGCTGTTCAGCTCCTGCTTGTGGACAGCGACCTTCTCAAGATACTCGGCGCCATAGGGGTCAAGGCCCTCGGTGTCCTCAAAGGTCAGGCGGGCGATCATGTGGTAATCCACGTCAAAGACATCGCTCGCAACGATGCCATAGCCCACGAGGTCACCCGTACCCACGGTGGTCTTGCCCTTGTTAACGCTGGCGATGATGTCCATCGATGAGACGTGCCCCACCACGGTGAACTTGGTATTCGCAAGCGTCGTCGAGCCACCGAGCCCCTCCTTCTCGGTGAACTCGATGGTGGAGCCGATCGGGTAGTCCTCGGCCATGAAAGAATCAAGGGCGACCTCGTCCGAAGCTGTAGGCATGGCGCCGTCTACCAGCTCAAACTGGCTTACCTTCTCCGGAACGGACTCGATGCGCACGGCGTCGTTGGTACCGCTGACGACAACGTCCTTGAGATAGCCGTACTCCACCTCGCGCAGGCCGCTCACCCGCTCGATGTCGGCCTCGTCGTCAGCGTCGATGCCAAGATCACCAATAACGGCGAGGTCAGCCATGTCATAGCTCGAGAAGTACTCACTCGAGGTGGCGCGCATGTCGGGGCCAGCAACCTTGAGGCCCACCAGTGCGAACGACCCCAGCGCAATGAGGCAAACGATGGAGACGAAGCGCCCCTTCGACTTCTTGAACGTGGCAAGGATGTCATGCCACAGCTGCTTCTTCTTGTAATGTGCCATGGGTCCCGCCTACCACTCGATGTCCGCGATGGCCTGCGGGTTTGGGTTGATGTCGGTCTTAGTGACGTGGCCGTCGTGCATGTGGATGACACGGTCGGCGATGGGTGCGATGGCCGAGTTGTGCGTGACGATGATGACGGTGGAGCCGTGCTTGCGGCTCATGTCCTGCAGGATCTGCAGGATCTGCTTGCCGGTGTTGTAGTCGAGCGCGCCGGTAGGCTCGTCGCACAGCAAAATCTTGGGGTTCTTGGCCACGGCGCGGGCGATGGCAACACGCTGCTGCTCACCGCCGGAGAGCTGGGCGGGGAAGTTGTTCACGCGCTTGGAGAGGCCCACCATGTTGAGCACCTCCACCGGGTCCATCGCATCGTCCACAATCTCGCTCGCAAGCTCCACGTTCTCCTTAGCCGTGAGGTTTTGCACGAGGTTGTAGAACTGGAAGACAAAGCCCACGTCGGTACGGCGGTACTGCGTAAGGCCATGCTTGTCGTACTCAGAGATGTCTTTGCCGTCGATGACGATGTGGCCCGAGGTGGGCGTATCCATGCCGCCGAGGATGTTCAGCACCGTGGACTTGCCAGCGCCAGACGTGCCCAACACAATGGCAAGCTCGCCGCGCTCCACCGAGAAGTTCACCTTGTCGTTCGCGAAGATCTGCGTGTCTCCCGTTTGGTAGACCTTGCATTCGTCAATTACGTCGATATATGCCATGTCGCTCCTTGCCGCGCAGCGAGGGCCGTTGCGCTTTGTCATACCCTGTCTCGCTCCTGGATGGCAGGCGTTTCGTCAGGCGGTCGATCCAAAGGCCCAGCGTCGTCACGCCGAGGCTCGCACCGCAGAAAGGTGTCCCTCCCCGCTCGCCGCCAATCACTTGACGTGCCATCTCATTGGCTCTATAAACTAGACAACGTGTTGATTTAAGACAATAAACAAAACCCAACATAGTGTTGAATTAAGAAAATTTATCCGAGGAGAGCCATGGTTACCCGGCGCAAAACCAAGACTGAAGAACACATCCGCGCAGCACTCACCCATCTTTTGCGCACCAAGGGGCTCGAGAGCCTCACCGTAAGCGACGTCTCGCGCGAGGCCGGCATCAACCGTGGCACCTTCTACGCCCACTACGTCGATAAGTACGACCTCGTCCAAAAGCAGATTGACGCGGTGGCCAGCGAACTCAGCGCCATCCTGCTCGCCGAGCCGAAAGAACGTGTGGAAGACGACTGCGAGATCATCCCCTACGACCGCATTCTCGCCGCCATGGAGTACGTCCACAGCAACCACGAGTTTTTGGGCGCGCTCACCAACGACGGCAAAGACATGCGCCTGCAGGTCTACGTGAAGGACGTCATAGGCGAGCTTCTCGAGCAACAGGCCGTGCGAATCGGCAAAACTAACCCCAGCTTCTGCGGCCTTCCCCATGACTACGGCCGAGAGGTGCTTCTCTCCAACACCGTCGCCATCATCTGGCTGTGGCTGCGCAAAGGCTGTGCCGAAAGCCCCGAGCAGATCACCGACATCATCTTCAAGGCCAAGGACATCGCACCCTGCATGCTGCTTGAGTAGGGCCCAAAGACTCCGCTTTTAGCCACAGCGCGCTCGCCGGGGTCGGGTTCCGCCTCTCACAAACCTGACGAGACCGGACAGCCTGCCTCGCAAACGTCCTCGCTCACCATCGCTAGAGAGTTCCATGCGCATGGCTGCTGCGGAATGTTTGCTACGGCAGGCCGTCCGGTCTCTGCTGTTGACGCAGTCGTAAGCCCCAAGGGTCCGGGTTCCACCTCGAAAACATTCCGCAGCAGCCTATGGAACGAGGCTCTCTAGTGCAGTTGAGCGAGGACGTTTGAGAGGTGGAACCCGGACCCGACGGGCATCCGAGCAGACGTTAGAAGAACGGCAAAAAGGCGCAGATGACGGCGATGACGACGCTGGGCAGCATGTTTGCCGGCTTGAAGGTCTTGGGCCAGATGAGGTTGATGCCTACGCAGAAGATGAGCACCGAACCCACGAAGCTAAGGTTGGCGAGCGCGGCCTCGGTCATGATGGGCGCAATCAAGGTCGACAGCAAGGTGACGCAACCCTGAAAGACGCCCACGGAAAGCGCGGAGAACACGCAGCCCTTGCCCATCGAGGCGGCCATGGCACAGACGATGATGGCGTCGATTGCGCCCTTGAGTGCGAGCACCGACCAATCCCCATTGAGGCCGTCCTGCATGGCGCCCACGATGGCCATAGCGCCTACGCTCAGGCTGAGAGACGCCGTGACAAAGCCGTCCACGAAGCGCCCGTCACCGGCATTGCCTGTGCGGTCGCGAAGCCACTCGCCCAAGCGCTCGAAGCAGCCATCGATATTGGCTATCTCGCCAATCACGGAGCCAGCGGCCACGCAGACGACGAGCATCATGGAACCCGTCGTCGAAAGCGTCACGGAGCCGTCCGCCCCCACGCTCGCCACGAGCATGTGCTGCAGGGTGCCTGCGATGCCCACGAACATGATGCAAACGCCGCACGCGCGTAGCAGCGCATCTTGCAGGCGCTCGGTCACAAGCGAGCTGGCGAGAAGGCCCAGAAGACCGCCCACGATAATGAGGGCGACGTTGATGATGGTTCCAAGACCGGGCATGGCGATTCCTTGATCCGTCGCAGCCGTAGCCTAGCCACAGCCGCGTCTTGTTGTTCGAAGCTTGATGTCCCGCGAGCGGCACAAACCTGTCCATTCTACGGCCTTAAGCCACCTGGGGCACCCATTTACCCTCGACCCTCACGCAAACGACGAGGACGGGGACCCTGCCTTGCAAACGTCCTCGCTCACCATCAACGGAGAGCTTCATGCGCGTGGCTGCTGCGGAATGTTTGCTGCGGCAGGGTCCTCGCCCCCTGTTGGAGACGTGATAGTTGACCAAGGGGACGGGGCCCACCTCGAAAACATTCCGCAGCAGCCTATGGCACGAGCTGCCTAGCGCAGGCGAGCGAGGACGTTTGAGAGGTGGGCACCGTCCCCGATGAGACCGCAGGCCTCACGCAAACGACCCGCAACAAACGGATGTTCGATGAACGTGGTATGCTGATGCCGCATGAGACGAGGGAGGTGTGGGGCGTGGATATCCAAGATTTGCTCGATATGGTCATTGCCAGCCAGTCCAAGCGAAGCAGTCTCCAGAGCCGCGTCTACACCGACGAACCCATCGTCATGCGTGGGTCGCAGATGGCCAACTATGTGCCGCCGCGCATCGAGCAGATGCGTGAGCTCGAGCACACGCCCGAGGCTCGCACCAAACCGGGCGCCTGGCTGTTCTACCAGCAGGCCAAGCTCATGGAGGACTACGAGGACAACGCGCCCTCCAACGCCTCGTTTTGGCAGTACTTCCCCACCTACTCCGCCATGAACAACCGTCAGCTGCGTGCCTACTTCAGCTGGCGAACCGACGTGCGCCACGAGCGCGTGGGCAAGCAGCCGGCCTCGCTCTCCTATGCCTTCGTCCACCTCTACGAGTTGCTCTGCGGCATTGGCGTCACGCTTGAGCCAATCGGTCGCAGCCGCGAAGGGCTCAGTGAGGTTGAGCAGGGCTTTTATGCCATCGAACACTTCTGGCACACCTACGAAGACGCCTATCCTGACCTGGGACGATATGCCAAGCGCTGGCTGAGGGACTACGTCGTCTACCACAACCTCAACAGGGAGCTCTTTGCCCCCTATCTCGATGACGGCTTTGCGCAGGCCATCGATGACTTCCAAAAGGGGCTTGCCGCCTGGGACGCGAGCATGGCTGCCCTGCCTCGCGTCAAAAAGAACGAGGTAAACGTAGCAGCCGGCGCAACAAACCCCGGAGAGGCGCGCCTGTTTGCCTCGCTCGACACGCTTTCGAGCTACCGCCCTCGCGTGAGCCGTCTCTACCGAGACCGGCCCGAGACCTTCTCGCACGTATGCTGTGGCGTAGTCGCAGACCTCGCTCATCACTATGAGAAGCGCCGCAAGAATGGCCTTATCGAGTCGCTCTTTGGCGACTGGTATGACATGCCCACCACCATGTTCATGAACGCTGTCTTCTGGGACGAGAAGCGCCACGAGGACTGCACCTACCATCTTTCGCCGCACAACATGTTCGTCTGCAAGGGCGGCTACTGGGTTCACTGCGCCTTCCACGGCACCACCGAGAAGAGCCCCGAGCTGGGCCGCGTCTTGCGCGTGTGCGACCAGCGCCTGCGTGAGGCCATCGGCTACAAGCACAAGCTCGTGGCGAAGGACGCCCCCAAGTACCTCGACAAGTTCATTGCCGAGCGCATTGCTGAGCGTCTTGCCTGGGAGCAGGAGCAAGAGCGGCGTACCATCCACGTCGACCTCTCGCAGCTTGCCGGCATCAGAGCTGCCGCCAGCGCCACGCGTGAGTCGCTGTTGATTGACGAGGAGCGCGAAGAGGTGCCCGCGCCCGCAGGCAGCACGGAAGACTCGCAGCATGCAAGCGGCGCGGATGCGGCTCTCTTTGCAGATGAGGCCCCAACCAGCTCCAAGGAGTCAGTGGGCTTTGTTGGCTCGAACGGAGTCGCCGCAACCGCTCCCGACGCAGAGAACGCGAGTGCGATGGAGCCGAACGAGACGGCCCATTCACCCGCCAGGCCTGGCTATGGAGCGGCCACTATGCCGCAGGACTCGCCCGCACAAGCCCCAATGTCAGCGGAATTCGCCAAGGGAGCCATCGCAAGCGAGCAGCCATCAGCGACCGCGACGGCCGCCTTGCCCTTTGGCTTTACGCCTGAGGAGCTCTCCTTGCTCGAGACACTTCTCGAGCACAGGCAGCCGCAAGCGTCGGGTTCGCTCGACATGCTGGTAGATAGCATCAACGAGAAGCTGTTCGACCTGCTTGGCGACACGGCGCTCGAGTTCGACCCAATGTCCGCAATGCCCTCTATCATCGAGGACTACGAGCAAGACGTAAGAGAGGCCATTGCCCATGAGTAAGACCGAAGGCACCCAAGCCAGCGCACCGGCCGCCCAGGCCGCGCCACGCGTGCCCAAGCGCATCGCCGCTGTCATCATCAACTCGCTCAAGGGCGGCGTCGTGCCGCGCATCGGCCTGCCCTACGTCACGGTTGGCCGCGAGACCGAGATTCGTGCCTTGCTTCACGACCTCGACCTCATCTCGAGCGGCGGCGCGAGCTTCCGCTTCTTGGTGGGCCGTTACGGCGCCGGCAAGAGCTTTTTGCTCCAGACCATCCGCACGCACGCCATGGGCAAGGGCTTTGTCGTGGCCGATGCCGACCTCTCGCCCGAGCGCCGCCTGCAGGGCAACCAGGGCCAGGGCCTAGCCACCTATCGCGAGCTCATCCGCAACCTTTCCACCAAGACGCGCCCCGAGGGCGGCGCCCTGCAGCTCGTGCTCGACCGCTGGGTTGCCAACATCGAGGCAGATCCGCTCGGCGCCCAAGCAGCGCTCGAGCGTGACATGGCCCCGCTCGAGGAGATGGTCCACGGATTCGACTTCGCACGCGTGCTGCGCCTCTACCATGCCGCCAGCGCCCAGCAAGACGACGAGCGCAAGGCCGCCGTGCTACGTTGGCTGCGCGGCGAATACCGCACCAAGACCGAGGCCAGAAGCGAGCTGGGCATCAGCTGCTGCATCGGTGACGAAGACTGGTATGACTACCTCAAGCTGCTCGCCCAGTTCCTTGTGGGGGCGGGCTATGCCGGCATGCTCGTGCTTATTGATGAGCTGGTGAACCTGTACAAGATTCCGAACGCCAT
The DNA here is from genome assembly GCA_963639715.1 of Acutalibacteraceae bacterium. Lineage (GTDB taxonomy): Bacteria > Actinomycetota > Coriobacteriia > Coriobacteriales > Atopobiaceae > Parolsenella. The sequence goes on along the minus strand of CAVHWW010000081.1, from coordinate 14,857 downwards.
CACGCGCCAGTACAACTACGAGAAGATCCTCACCATGTACAACGACACGCTCCAGGGCAAGGCGCACCACCTGGGCATCATCATGGGCGGCACCCCGCAGTCCATCGAGGACAGGCGTCGTGGCATCTACTCCTACGAGGCCCTGCGCAGCCGCCTGGCCGAGGGTCGCTTTGCGCGCGAGGGCATGTACGACATGCTCGCCCCCGTCATCAAGCTCAATCCCCTCACCTACGAGGAGCTGCTCGTTCTTACTGAGAAGCTCGCAGACATCCACGCTGGCTACTTTGGCTACGAACGCAACCTCACCACCGAGGACCTCGTGAGATTCCTGCAACTCGAATACGGGCGCGTCGGAGCCGATACTCACCTCACGCCACGCGAGGTCATCAGGGACTTCGTCGAGCTGCTTGACATCCTCTTCCAAAACCCCGGCACCAGCATCGAAAGCGTGCTGGCCGGAAGCTCGGACGGCTCGGGCGCAGACGGCGGCGCAGGAGCTGCGGTGGCCATGGCCGGCTCGGGTGTGGACATGGGTCAAGCCGCGGCCCCCAGCTCGCGCGCAACCGCAGGCGAACATCTGGATGCAACTGCCACGTCGGCCACGGGCACCGCGTCCGCGGCCAACCAGCCCAGCGGATCCACCATCGCCGGCACCATGCGCGAGGCGCAGCCCACCGAGCAGCGAGACTTCTCCAAGTTCTCCTTCTAGGCGGCAACCGTGAGCACCTTCGACAGATACGCGCCCTTCATCCAGGACTTCATCTACGACCACAGCTGGGAGAACCTTCGCGGCATCCAGGTGGCGGCCGCAGAGGCCATCTTCGACACCGATGCAAACGTCCTGCTTACGGCCTCGACCGCATCCGGCAAGACCGAAGCGGCGTTCTTCCCCATCCTCACCCTCTTTGATGAGGACCCGCCCGCAAGCGTCGGCGCCCTCTATGTGGCTCCGCTCAAGTCGCTCATCAACGACCAGTTCCTGCGCCTTAACGACCTCTGTGAAGAGGCCCATATCCCCGTTTGGCACTGGCACGGCGACGTCTCGGCCTCGCACAAGGCCAAGCTCATGAAGAAGCCCAGCGGCATCTTGCAGATTACGCCCGAGTCGCTCGAGGCCCTGCTGCTCCATAAGCACAGCGCGGTGCCGCACCTCTTCGGTGACCTGCGGTTTGTTGTCATCGACGAGGTTCACTCGTTGCTTCGCGCCGACCGAGGCGGGCAAACTATCTCGCTCATCGAGCGCCTTGGCCGCATGGCCGGCGTCAATCCACGCCGCATCGGGCTTTCCGCCACCATCGGCGACCCCGACGCCGTCGGCGCCTTCCTCTCGGCCGGTACCGGTCGCGGCTGGGTGGTCCCGCGCATCGAGGAGCCTCCGCGCACCTGGAACCTCTCCATGGAGCACTTCTACCTGGAGGGAGAGCAGGCCGGAGAGTCAGAGCACGCGATTGAGCTTGCGCTCGATTCGCTTCGCAACGCAGACGCCGCAAGACGCTCGGTTGCACTCGCCCACGCCGCTGCGGGCAACGGCTCGGCGCAAGCCGGCGCACCCGAAGGCGGGGCCACATGCTGCACCAACGGTGACCCCACACGCGCAGACGCTGCTGACAGAAGCGAAGGCGGCGCATCCGCACGCCCCGCGGGCGATAACAATCCGAGCGCTGGTGTCGCCAGCAGCGCCTTAGGCACCCCCTCGCCGCTAGAGCCCGACGTCATTGCCGAGGACGACTTCTTCGTTTGTCCCCCGCTCGACGAGGCCACCGATACCGCCCCGCGGGAGGCAGACCCGGGCCTCGCCTACATCTTTGAGCACAGCCGCTACAAGAAGTGCCTGCTCTTCGCCAACTCGCGCGAAGACGCGGAGGCCTACTGCACGGAGCTACGCCGCTATTGCGACGCCATGCACGAGCCCGATCGTTTCCTCATCCATCACGGAAACCTCTCTACCTCGATCCGCGAGTCGGCCGAGGACGCCATGCGCGACGAGTCGCAGGCCCTAACCACCGTCACCACGGCCACGCTTGAGCTTGGCATTGACATCGGCCGCCTCGAGCGAGCCTTCCAGATGGATGCGCCCTTTACCGTTAGCGCATTCCTGCAGCGTATGGGCCGTACGGGTAGGCGCGAGCTTCCACCCGAGATGTGGTTTGTCATGCGCGAGGACCAACCCGACGCCCGTGCCCTCGTTCCCGAGACGATTCCCTGGAAGCTGCTGCAAGGCATAGCCCTCGTCCAGCTCTATCGCGAGGAACACTGGGTGGAGCCGCCTAGGCTCGACCGCCTTCCCTACAGCCTGCTCTACCACCAGACGCTCGCAACGCTTGCGAGCGAGGGAGAACTCACGGCCGCAGAGCTTGCTGGGCGCGTCCTCAACCTCACGGTCTTCCACCGCGTAAGCGCGCAAGACTTCGCCGTGCTGCTGCGCCACCTCGTAAACACCGATCACATCCAGCTCACCGAGGCGAACACCCTCATCGTTGGATTGGCCGGCGAGCGGGTGGTGAACTCCTACAAGTTCTACGGCGTCTTCCAAGAGAACATCGAGTACACCGTTCGCAGCGATTCCACCGAGCTTGGCACCGTCGTGGCACCGCCGCCCGCCGGCGGAAAGATTGCCATCGCCGGCGCCACCTGGATAGTGGAGGAGGTGGACCACAAACGTCACGTGGTCTACGCCACCAAGGTAAAGGGCCGCGTGCCCGCCTACTTTGGCGAATGCCCCGGCGACATCCACACCCACGTGCTCGAACGCATGCGCAAGGTGCTCGAGGAGCGCTGCAACTATCCCTACCTCATGGAAAACGCCACAGTCCGTCTGGCCAAGGCACGCCGCGCCGCCGTCGAGGCAAGTCTGGACATCTTGCCGCTCATCAACCTCGGCCATGACACCTGGGCGCTCTTCCCCTGGCTCGGCAGCTACGCGTTCCTAGCCCTCGAGCGCATCATCAAGTTCAAGATGGCCAAGCGCCTCGGTATCAAGGGCTTTGACTCAACGCGTCCCTACTACATGCAGTTCCGCATGGGTGCCGACCCTCGCGAGTTCTTCTCCGTCCTCATCGAGGAGGCCAACGCAGACTTCGACCCGCTCGAGCTGCTCGGAAAAGACGAGATTCCCGTCTTCGAGAAGTACGACGAGTTCGTCCCACCCGAGCTTGTTCGCAAGGGCTTTGCCGAGGGCGTGCTCGACATCGCCGGCGTGCGAGAGCGCGTCAACCAATGGCAGCAGTTCGCCGAGCTCTACGAACTCCCCGCCGGCGGCGGAGTCCCCGGCGTCGACATCCCCTGGTTCTCGTAGGGCTCTCAAACCCAAGGGGGCAGGGCCCGCCTCTCAAACGTCCTCGCTCGCCTGCACTAGGCAGTTCATGCCATCGGCTACTGCGGAATGTTTTCGAGGCGGGCCTTGTGCCCTTGGGCAACTATCGCGTCTCCAACAGAGGACGAGGGCCCTGCCGCAGCAAACAATCCGCAGCAGCCATGCGCGCGGGACCCTCAAGCGCAGTTGAGCGAGGACGTTTGCAAGGTAGGGCCCTCGCCCTCGTCGCTCGCACAAGAAGTCGAAGAAGCTTAGTCCCGCAGCACGTCCCCGAGGAATTCGTCACCGTAGGCGATCGATCCCTCAAGCTCAAAGGGCTCGTTTGAGGCAACGACGAGGTAGTTGTCCTCGACGGCGTATTCGTCGTTGTCCACGAGGCGCATCTCGACGTGGGAGAACACCTCGCGCGCCGAGGCGACGAAGCTCTGCAGGAACTCGACGTCGGCGCCCTCCTCGTTGGAGACAACGTTGGCAAGCACCACGCCGTCCGCCGTAAGCGCACCCGCGCAGGACTCAAAGAACTCGACCGTAGCAAGCGAATAGACGGGGTCCATGCCCGCAAAAGCGTCGAGCACGATGGCGTTGTAGCGCTTGTTACAGCCCTCCACATAGGCGCGTCCGTCAGCCCAGATAAGGCCGATGCTGCCAGGGTGGCGCTCAAGCGCTTCGTCGAGGTAGAAATGCTTGCGCGCAGCCTTGATCACGCCGGCTTCAAGCTCAACCACATCCACGTGGATGCCCTCGAAGGCATCGGCCACGTGCTTGGGCCAGGCGTAGGCGCCGCCGCCCACTATGAGGACGTTCTTGGCGTCGGGCCGCAGCTCAAAGCAGGCGTCAAAGCCCTTGATGTAGGCAAACACCGGCTCCATGCGGCGCTCCCCCACATAGGTCGCACCCTGGTAGACGCCGCCCACCTGCATCACGCGAACGGGCTCACCGTTGGGCAAGCGCACTTGCTTCACAAGACCAAACCCGCTGCTCAAACGTATAGGACGGGCAATCATCAACTAGCTCTCCCTAGCTATGTTCTTCTCGGTGCGCTTGTTCAGCCAAAGGGTAACGACCACAAGCGCCATGGCCACGAGGGCAAAGAATGCGCCCACGACGCCCACCTGCGAGATGCCGGGGCCAGCCACCACAACACCGCCCACGGCCGTACCAAAGGCGATGCCCATGTTGAAGGCCATCGGCTCAAGCGAGCTCGCAAGGGTCAGGGCCTTGGGGTGACGCTTGGCCGCCACGTCCATAAACAGCGAGATGCAAGGCACCGACACCACGTACATGAGCAGGCCGATGCCCATAATGACCACGAGCGCCGCCGGCATGGTGGGGCCGAGCAGCCAAAGCACGAGGAGCAGGGCGGCCAGCATCGGGAAGCTCACGAGCAAGCCCTTGACGCCAAAGCGAGCACTCACCCAGCCGGAGATGAGATTTGAGACAAAGCACATGCCGCCGTAGCCCATAAGCGCACCACTCGCGGAAAGCGCGTCCATGCCAAGGACGTCCTCGAGGTAAGGCGTCACGTAGCCGTAGAACACGTAAACCGAGCCGACGGCGAAAAGGAAGATCAGCATGCCCGTAAGAATCTGCGGCTCCTTGAGAAGGCCAGCCTGGTCGGCCATGGTGGCGGGCTCGTCGGTCGCGCCCTCACGCGGGAGCACGAGCACGAGCGCCAAGCCGCTCACGATGGAAAGCACGAGCGAGCCCCACATCACGAGGCGCCAGTCGGCAAGTTCGGCGGCAAGCTTACCAACGGAAGTCACAACGACCATCGCCACGGAAAATGCAGCGTAGACCACGCTAATCACCATGGAGGTACGGCTGGGGTTCACCAGCTCGGGGATATAGGTGACGCCAACGGCCAAAAGGCCACCCGAAACCGAGCCTACGAGAATGCGAGCCACAAGCAGAACGCCGAAGCTCGGCGCCAGGGCCTGGGCAACATTTGCCACGCAGAAGACGAGCGCATAGGCCACAAGAAGCTGGAAGCGCTTGAAGCGGCCGGTCGTGATGGCGAGCACCGGCGTGAAGACGGCATAGGCAACCGAGAAGAAGCTGATAAGTTGGCCTGCCTGCGAAAGCGTGACCCCGTAGGCGTCGGCAATGTCTTGTTCCACACCGATAACCACGAACTCCGACACTCCGAGCGAAAAGCCCAAAAGCACGAGCAGCCCCACGCAAAAATAGCGTAGGCCCTTCGACATATCCGATGCGGTGGCAGCAGTCTTGCTGGCGACGATGTTCTCGCCCATAACCCTTCTTCTCCTTATTCCGTTATGGTCGGATCTAGTCCGGCAGCACCCCACTGTAGCCGCCAAAAAGAAAACGGCCACGCACATGCGCGACCGTTCACTAAAAGTATCCATCTCTGTGGCGGCAAGCGAGCTACCAGCCAAAATCCGACGCCGAACGAGGGCCTCGCCCTCGTCGTTCACATGCGGCGCGATACGCTACTTCGTCAGCTCGTCGGCAAGGGCCTCGATCTGGGCACGGGCGGCGTCATCGACGGCACCGCGGACGGTGACGACGTTCTCGGCAACCGTGATGTCGGCCATCTGCTCGAGCTGGCCACGCATGACCTTGGCGGCCGTAGGAGCCCAGGAGCCAGCCTCGACGAGGGCCACTGTGCGCTTCTGGTAGGCGTGCTCGGCCAGTGTGTGGATGAAGGTGCTCATGAACGGGAAGATGCCGCCGTTGTAGGTAACGCTCGCCAGCACCAGACGGTCATAGCGGAAGGCGTCCTCGACGGCCTCGGCCATGTCATCGCGGGCAAGATCGAACAGCGAGACCTTGTTGCCGCGCTTCTCGAGCGCAGCGGCAAGCTCCTCGGCGGCCTGCTTGGTGTTGCCGTAGACGCTCGCGTAGGCGATGGTCACGCCCTCGTCCTCGGGCTCATAGCTCGACCAGGTGTTGTAGGTCTCGAGGTAGTAGCCGAGGTTCTCGGAAAGCACGGGACCGTGGAGCGGGCAGATGTGCTCAATCTCGAGGCCAGCGGCCTTCTTAAGCACGGCCTGGACGTTCTTGCCGAACTTGCCCACGATGCCAAAGTAGTAGCGGCGAGCCTCGCAAGCCCAGCCCTCGGGATCGTCATAGTCGAGCGCGCCGAACTTGCCAAAGCCGTCGGCCGAGAAGAGCACCTTGTCCTCGGGAACGTAGGAGAACAGCACCTCGGGCCAGTGAACGTTGGGGGCGCCGACAAAGCTCAGCGTACGGCCACCGAGCTCGAGCGTAGCGCCCTCCCTCACCACAAGCTTGCGCTCGGGATAGTCAGTGCCAAAGTAGGCCACCATCATCTTGAAGGCCGGGGCAGAAGAGACCACCGTGGCGGCCGGATAACGATTCATGAAGGCGGCGATGCTCGCCGAGTGGTCGGGCTCCATGTGGTGAACCACCAGGTAGTTGGGCTCGCGGCCATCAAGTGCGGCCTCGAGGTTACCCAGCCACTCGTCGGTGAAGTGAGCATCCACCGTATCTGTGACGGCGACCTTCTCGTCACCAAAGACCACGTAGGAGTTGTACGACATGCCGTTCTCGGAGACGTCGTACTGCCCCTCGAACAGGTCGATGTCGTGGTCGTTCACGCCGATATAGACGATGTTGTCCGTAACCTTCATACCAATCCAATCTCTTGTGGCCAACAGCCATCCGATGTCCGGTATTTGGATATACCCACCTACATGCTACGAAGTCGTCGCGATGGCGCATCCCGGCGGGACCAGGGTTCGCCTCTCAAACGTCCTCGCTCGCATTCACCAGGCACTTCGCCTCACAGGCTGCTGCGGAATGTTTTCGAGGCGAACCCCGGCCCCTCGTGCCGTACGGCCACGTTCCCAACAGAGGCCGAAGGCCTCGTCGACACATGAGGGCCCAACTCAAAAGCTAGCCCAGAATCGCCTCGACGACCTTGTCGCCCATGGCGTCGGTGCCCAGGACGTGGCCGGCGGGCGTGGCGGCGTCGGCGATGTCGGCCGTGCGCCAGCCGTCGTTCAGGACCTTCTCCACGGCGTCCTCAATCCAAGCGGCCTGCTCGCCCATGTCGAGCGCGTACGTGAGCAACATGCCGGCAGAGAGGATCTGCGCGAGCGGGTTGGCGACGTTCTGCCCGGCGATGGTGGGGGCAGAGCCGGCGCTCGGCTCAAAGAGCGAGACGGAGTCACCGAGGCTCGCGCTGGCAAGCATGCCAAGCGAACCGGTGATCTGGGCGGCCTCGTCGGAGAGGATGTCGCCGAACATGTTCTCGGTCACCACGACGTCAAACTCGGCCGGGCGGTTGATGAGCTGCATGGCGGTGTTGTCCACCAGCAGGTCCTCGAGCTCAACCTCGGGATACTCCTCGTCGTGCACGCGGTGGACGACCTCGCGCCACATGCGGCTCGTCTCGAGCACGTTGCGCTTGTCGACGCTCGTGACCTTGCCGCGGCGCTTGCGGGCAGCCTCGAAGGCCTGGCGGGCGATGCGCTCCACCTCGTACTCGCGATACTCGAGCGTGTCGTAGGCGCGCTGGCCAGCAGCGCCGTTGGCGCCAGCGCCCGGCTCGTCGTAGAAGCGCTCGCGACGGCCAAAGTACAGACCTCCCGTGAGCTCGCGCACAATCACGAGGTCAACGCCAGAGATGACCTCCGGGCGCAGGGTGGAGGCACCGGCGAGGGCGTCGTAGATCTTCACGGGACGCAGGTTGGTGTAGAGGCCGAGCTCCTTGCGGATGCGCAGCAGGCCCTGCTCCGGGCGCGGGGCGTCCGGGTCGTTCGAGTCCCACTTGGGGCCGCCCACGCTGGCGAGCAGCACGGCGTCAGAGGCCTTGGCGCTCTCGAGCGTGGCTGCGGGCAGAGGGTCGCCGCAGGCATCGATGGCCGCGCCGCCGATGAGCTGATCGTCAAAGGCAAACTCAACGCCGGCCTTCTCGCCCACGGCACGCAGCACCTTCTTGCCCTCGGCGATAATCTCGGGGCCGATGCCGTCGCCGGCCAGGGCACAGATGTTGTAGGTCTTCTTCACGTTACAGCTCCAATCGGTTGAGCTGGGGCCCGCGGCGAACGGGTTGTCCAGCGGCATTTTCACTCCCCCGTCACGGCGAGCTTGGCCTTGGTGCGTGCCACCAGGCCACCGGCGCCGATGATCTCTTGGATGAACTCGGGGAAGGGCTGGGCGCTGAAGGTGGCGCCGGTCGTCTCGTTGACGATGGTGCCGGTGTCGGCGTCAACGCTCACGACGTCACCCTCGGAGATGCCGTCCACGGCCTCGGGGCACTCGAGGATGGGCAGGCCCATGTTGATGGAGTTGCGGTAGAAGATGCGAGCAAAGCTCTTGGCGATGACGCAGGAGACGCCGGCGGCCTTGATGGCCACGGGCGCGTGCTCGCGCGAGGAGCCGCAGCCGAAGTTCTCGTCAGCCACCACAATGTCACCGGGCTTCACGCGCGCAACGAAGCTCTTGTCGAGGTCCTCTAGGCAGTGCTTCGCAAGCTCCGCCGGGTCGCTCGTGTTGAGGTAACGGGCCGGGATGATGACGTCGGTGTCGATGTCGCGGCCATAGCGGAAGACGGTTCCCTTGAACTGCACGGCTGTTCCTTTCTCGTTGGCGCGTCAGAGCCAGTGCGTTCAATTCTAGCGAAGTCGGCGTGCACAGAGGTTGCCCTACGCGGGCTTGCGCCAGGCGGCAAACGAAGTCCCTACCAGTACAAGCCGTCGAAGGTCGGCGCGCCCGGCCCGTAGCTGCGCGCATGCTCGCGGCGCATCACATCGGCGTTGAGCAGCGTCGCAGGCCAGCCGCGGCCAGGGTAGCGGCTCTCATCAAGCTCCAAAATGGCGTAGCCACAGGCGTTGAGCGAAGTCGCTCCGCACTCCATTACGCGCTCACGCTCAAAGACGGGGGTATAGCCCTTGTGAACGTGGCCGTGCACGAGATAGTCCACTCCCCACTTGCTCACCAGGTCGCCAAAGCACTCAAACCCCCGGTGCGGCAGGTCATCCAGGTCACCCACGCCACGCGCCGGCGCATGCGTGAGCAAAAGGTCAACTCCGCCGGCCAGGCGAACCTTCGGCTCCAGCTTCCTCGCCCGCCGCACCATCTCGCGCTCGGTGTACATGTTGAGGCCGTCGCGGTAGCGTATCGAACCGCCAAGGCCCGCAATGCGCAGACCTCGCCAGACGTAGACGGAATCCTCCACGCAGATGCAGCCGCCAGGGGCGTGCTTGACGTACGAATCGTCGTGGTTACCACGCACATAGAGCAGCGGTTTATTGGTCACCGTCACAAGGAACTCGAGATAGCTTGCGTCCAGGTCTCCCGCCGAGAGGATGAGGTCAACGTCGGCGAAGCGCTCCTCGTCGTAGTAGTCCCACAGGCAACGTTCTTCGACGTCGGCTATGGCCAGAATCTTCATCGCTTGCGAACTCCCGCCACCTGAGCGGCCGCTCGAGCACGCTCGCTTATCTCGCAGTCCTTCGGGAAACCACCGTAAACGTTATCCGCGAGCCACGTCATGCCAACCACGTCCAGGCTCGAGAGCGGCGGGAACCCCGCAAGCTGCACCACGCCCTGTTGGCTGCGCAGCTCGCCCTCGAAGGGGTGAATCGAGCCGGCGACAATGCCATTGCGCAGAAGCGAGACGAGCTTCTTGGACGTATAGGGCAAGTCGCTCGCCAGCCTCACGCCAATGACGCCCGCGCTCATGCCGTACCAGTAGCTCACTGCACGCTCGCCCGTCGTCGCAAAGGAACCAACGGCGGCATTAGCGGGGCTTTCCCACGAACCATGCAGCAGGCTGCGCATGATGAGCTCGTAGTAGCGATCCCAATGCCACACCGGAGCAGCCACATCGCGAAGGCCGTCTCCCTCAAGGCGATGAAGGCCATAGGAGTCGGCCGCACCCCACGGCTTGGCCACGTCCGAAGCGCTCACCACTGAAAGTCCCTGCTCACGCATCACGTGGAGCAGGTCATCGTCATTGCCCTTCGACCAGCTCAAGATCACGCGGGCCTCAGGGTCAATGAGCGAGGCGCCGATGGCGAAGGCGTTGATCTCGGCGATGGTGCCCATGATCGGGTAGTAGGCCCTGTAGCCGATGCGGTGGTTGTCCGCCATGCTCGCCGCCAGGGCACCAAGCAAAAATTTTGCCTCGTACATCTTGCCGTAGTAGGAGCGCACGAGCTGATGGGGCAGCCCCACCGAACAGTTGAGGAAGCGGACGCTCGGGTAGCGCACGGCGGCCCTCACGCTCAGGTCCATAAGCGAGGGTGAGGTGGTGAAGACAACGTCGGCGCCATTTGCCACCGTGGAGTCCACGGCGTCCATGAAGCTCTGCTCGGTGGCGCGACCCTCATAAACGCAGGTCTTCACAATGCCGCCGAAGTAGTCCTCCAAGTGGCGACGCCCTAGGTCATGGGCATAGGCCCAACCCGACTCGGCCACCATGCGGTCATGGATGAAGCTCACACGCAGCGGGCGTCGCTCGGTATAGACCGTCTTGCCCATAAAGAAGTTGAGCACGCCGGCAGTCGGGCCCGCGCCTTCCCCCTCGCTGTCATCCGCGGCAGGGACCTCCACGAGGTTGACCTTCTCGTCGCCGGACTTTCCCTCCATCACGAGCTCGCGCCAGATATGGCCGAGACGCTCGATAACGATGGACGAGGGCACGTCGAGGATATGGTCTTGCGTATAGACGCCGAGGTAGACGAGCATGGCGTCGGCCGGCGTGATATCGAGGTGGTCGCCACCGGCACGCTGGTAGGCGTTCGAGAAAAACAGGTAGCTCTGGCGCAGGTAGTCAACCGCGTCGGCCGGCCACGGCGCACTGAGGTCGCGGCCGAAGGCAGCCGCGAGCTGGTGGTAGGACCCCTCGCGCGAGAACTCGATGTCATAGATGGGGCAGGCCCGCCAAAACTCGCAGAACTCGCCGTAGAGACGGCGCTCAATGCCGGCCCAACGGCTCGGGTAGAGGCGCGTGACCTGCGCCATGACGCTATGGGCACCCAGGTATTTCAGGACGCTGACCCGCTTGTTGCCCTCCTGGACGTAAAAGCGGTGCATGAACTCGGTGACGCGGACAGGATCGCGGTAGCCCTCCTCGACCTGGATGTCATACAAGCGGCTCCACTTTATGGCGAACTCGGAATCTGGCTCGAGCAAAGGCATGAAGGTGCGCGAGAAGGCCGTCTGCCTGCCGCGCGTAGCGGTGCCCACCACCATGTCGAGCGGAATCTCCATCGTGCCGCATTGCTCGCGGCCGGCGGTCTGTCCCTCAAGGATGATGCTCTCGAGGTCGGTGAGGTAGGGGTGTCGGCCCTCAGCCGAAGCACGGCGCGCGTCCTGCTCGCCGCGCTTGAGCGCCTTGCGATATGCGTCTGCCATTCATGCTCCTACTTTGGCGTGGCCGGCGAGCCCCCAAAGATACGGGGCGTCGGGGGGGAGGTTGGCGGGGAAAGGGTGTTAGCTCCGCACTATGGCGACCCGCATCCCTCGAGGCTCGCCGGCCATGAGTTGTACGACCCGGCTAGCCCATGGTCACGACGACGCGGACGGTCGCACCCGCAGGCGCAACCGGCAGGACTTGGCCCGTGACCTTCTCGCCGTCCGCCACAATGCTCGCCACGCCCTTCTGCACGTGGCCAGGGTTGCGCACCTCAATCTCGTAGGTGGCGCCGCGGTACTTGCGCGTGGCGCTAAAGCCCTCCCACTGACGCGGGATACAAGGGTCGACCATGAGGCCCGCGAGCGTGGGCTTAAGGCCAAAGATGTACTGGCTGACGTTCACGAAGGTCCAGGCCGCCGTGCCCGTGAGCCAAGAGTTCTTGCCCTGGCCAAAGTTGGCGGCGTCCCTGCCGGCCACCATCTGCGAGTACACGTAGGGCTCGGTGGCATGACGGGCGGCCTTGTCTTGCAGGTAGGCAGGGCAAATCTTGCGGTAGACCTCGAAGGCGCGGTCACCATGGCCCACCTGCGTCTCGGCGATGGAGACCCAGGGATTGTTGTGGCAGAAGATGCCGGCGTTCTCCTTGTAGCCAGGCGGGTAACTCGAGACCTCGCCAAGCTCCTTGTGATACTCGGAGTAGGCAGGCTGGAAGATCATGACGCCGTACTCGGTGTCGAGCAGGCGCTCCACCGAGGCAAGGGCGCGCTCGGCAAGGCCGTTCTCAAGGCCAACGCCAGCGAGCGGCGCAAAGCCCTGGGGCTCGATGTAGATCTGACCCTCCTCGCACTCGTGGCTGCCCACCTTGTTGCCGGCCGCATCGTAGGCGCGCACGAACCACTCGCCGTCCCAGCCGTCGCGCTCGATAGCGGCCACCATGCGCTCGGCCGCCTCGCGGGCACGTTCGGCCTCGGCCGCATCGCCCTCGTGGGCGGCCAGGTCGGCGTACTCGCGCGCATACTTGACGAACATGGCCGCGATAAAGACCGACTCGGCCACGGGGCCCTCGGAGGGACCGGTGGTCTGGAAGCTCTCGCCCGGCTCCTCGGAGAAGCAGTTAAGGTTCAGGCAGTCGTTCCAATCGGCACGGCCAATGAGCGGCAGGCCGTGGGGACCGAGGTTGGCCAGCGTATAGTCAATGGAGCGCTTGAGGTGCCCGAGCAGCGGGCGCGCGATGGACTCGTCGTTCTCGAAGGCCACGGACTCGGCCAAGATGGAGAAGTCGCCCGTCTCACGGATGTAGGCGGAGACGCCGGCGACCAGCCACAGCGGGTCATCGTTGAAGCCGCTACCGATGTCGGCGTTGCCCTTTTTGGTGAGTGGCTGGTACTGATGAAAGGCCGAGCCGTCGGCCTTCTGCGTGGCCGCGATGTCAAGGATGCGCTGGCGGGCAGCAGTCGGAATCAGGTGCACGAAGCCGAGAAGGTCCTGGTTGGAGTCGCGGAAGCCCATGCCGCGGCCGACGCCGCTCTCGTAGTAGCTGGCCGAGCGGCTCATGTTGAAGGTCACCATGCACTGGTACTGGTTCCAGATGTTGACCATGCGGTCGACGCGCTCGTCGGGCGAGCTCACCGAATAGGTGGAGAGCAGACCATCCCAATAGGCCTTGAGCTCGGCGAAAGCGGCGTCAACCTGCTCGTCGCATGCATAGCGGCCCGCCAGCTCGACGGCGCGGGAGCGATTGACCACGCCCTTGCTCTCCCACTTCTCGTCGCGCGGGTTCTCGACGTAGCCAAGCACGAAGGTGGCCGTCCAGCTCTCGCCCGGCTCAAGCTCGACGTTGAGTTGATGCGCCGCGATGGGGCTCCAACCCGAGGCAACCGAACCCGTGCAGGCGCCATCCATGACGGCCTGCGGCGCATCGGGGCCGTTGTAGGCGCCGAGGAAGGACGCACGATCCGTGTCGAAGCCGGCCACCTCGTGGTTCACCGTGAAGAAGGCGAAGTGGTCGCGACGCTCGCGATACTCGGTCTTGTGGATGAGCATGGAGCCGTGGACCTCGACCTCACCGGTGCTGAGGTTGCGCTGGAAGTTGCGGTCATCGTCGTCGGCGTTCCACAGACACCACTCCACGTAGGAGAAGACCTTGAGTGACTTCTTTGCGTCGGCCTCGTTCGTGAGTGTGAGGCGCATCACGTGGCAGGCATCATGGACGGGGACAAAGTTCAGTACCTCGGCCGACACGCCGCCCTTCTTGCCGCAAAGCACGGTGTAGCCCATGCCGTGGCGGCACTCGTAGAAGTCGAGCGGGGTGCGGGTGGGCTGCCAGCCGGGATTCCAGACGCTGTCGCCGTCCTTGATGTAGAGGTAGCGCCCGTTGTTGTCTGCCGGGACGTTGTTGTAGCGATAGCGGGTGAGACGACGCAGCTTGGCGTCGCGATAGAAGCTGTAGCCGCCACCGGTGTTGGAGATGAGCGAGAAGAACCCGTTCGTACCCAGGTAGTTGATCCAAGGTAGTGGGGTCTTAGGGGTAGTGATCACGTACTCGCGACGCTCGTCGTCAAAGTGGCCGAACTCGGACTCTGCCATGCGCTTGTTCCTCTCATCGCCCGGCGGGCGGACATGGGGCGCCGCCGGGTCGCGGCCCATGCGGGCCACAGCTCCCCGGCGGTGCTTGGTTCTTGCTTACAGACGCTCGAAAACGGGGATGGACTCGAGCGGTGCAGGTGAGACGATGGTTTGGCCGCCCTCATAGACCTCGCCGCTGCGGACATCCTTCCAGGTGCCGGCCGGCAGGTAGACCTCGCGCTCCCACATGTCCTCGTAAAAGATCGGGGCCACGAGCAGCTTGTCACCGAACAGGTACTGGTCGTAGAGGTCCCAGCACTTCTCGTCTTCGGGGAATTCGTAGAACATCGGGCGTAGCAGCGGCGCGCCGGTCTCGTGAGCCTCGTCAAAGAGCTGCTTGATGTAGGGCTTCATGGCAAGGCGCACGTCGAGGTAGTCGCGCATGATCTTGAAGTTCTTCTCGCCGTAGCTCCATAGCTCGTTGGGCTGACCGGTGCGCTGCGAGCCGCCGCCGAAGCTCGAGTTGTCGAGGTTAGGAATGTTGTAGGGGCCGCGGTCGCCGTGCATGCGCAGAATCGGCGTGTAGACGGCGAACTCGTACCAGCGAATGAGCAGCTGCTGGAAGTAGG
>CAVHWW010000080.1:2178-6611 GCA_963639715.1 Acutalibacteraceae bacterium | reverse complement strand
GTCTCCCCCTTCGCAGGCGGCTCCAAGATGCCGAAGCGGCTCTTCTCGAGAGGGTCTCCCTCGGCCACCCAATGCCATTCCATCTGGTGCGGGCCCGTGACACGCGGCGCGGCCACGCGCTTGCCCTCGGCCCAGGCGCGGTGCACGACCTCGTCCGTTGCCACCTCGTCGCCAAAGGAGAGGTAGCAAAGCACCACTTCGGCCGCTCGCCACTCCCCCAGCTCAAAAAGGCGGCGCGCAATATCGGCGCTCGCCTGCTCGCGAACACACGCGTCTAAAGAAGCGCGCTGCGCCCTGAGGCAGCGGCGCAGCGCATGCTTACTGTCATTTGTTTGCGGCAAGACTTGCCTTCCCGCCCGTTATTAGGCGAGGTCGGCGAGCTGGGAGCGCAGGCGCTCCACCGTAGCGGCGAGGTCAGCCATGCGCTCGCGCTTGGCGGCGATGACGTCGGGTGCGGCCTTGGCAATAAAGCCCTGGTTGGAGAGGGTACGCTCCACGCCGGCCAGCTCCTTCTCGGCCTTGGCGAGGTCCTTCTCGAGCTTCTTGCCCTCGGCGGCGAAGTCAACCAGGTCGCCCATGACGACGAAGGCCTCGAAGTCGGGCTCGACGAGCGACACGGAGGCAGCCGGCTTCTCGGCACCCTCGGCGACCGTCAGCGAGCTCACGCGGCCGACGCTCTTCACAAACTCAACCTGGCTGTTGAGCTTGTCCACGGCGTCGCCGGAAGCGCTGACCACGACGGCCAGCTCGGTCTTGGGCGAGAGCCTGTAGCGGGCGCGAGCAGAGCGGACGTTGGCCACCAGGCGGCGGGCGATGTCGAAGGTAGACTCGGCCTCGTCATCCACAAAGCCGGCGAAGTCGGCAGGCTCGGGCCAGGCGGCCATCATGAGGAAGCGGCCCTCGTGGGACTCATAGCCACCGTTGCCGTCGGCATCGAGCTCGCTGGCAGGCATGACGTCCCACACGCTCTCGGTCACGAAGGGCATGACGGGGTGCAGCAGGCGCAGCGAGGCGTCGATGACATAGACGAGGTTGCGCTGGACCTGCAGGCGCTCGGCGCCCTCGCCGTCGAGCAGACGACCCTTGCACAGCTCGATGTACCAGTCGCAGACCTCGCCCCAGAAGAAGCTCTGCAGCTCACGGGCGTAGTCGCCGAGCTCGTAGGCCTCCTGGCGCTCGGTGGAGGCGGCAACCATCTTGGCCAGACGGCTGAGCATCCAGGCGTCCTCGGGCGTGGTGGCCTTGGCCGGGCCCGGCTCGTAGCCGTCCATGTTCATGAGGACGAAGCGGCTCGCGTTCCAGATCTTGGTGACGAAGGCCTTGGCCTGCTCGGTGCGCGGGCTACCCTTGAACTCGTGGGTCTTCTCGTCGATGACCGCGTCGAACCTGACGTCCTGGTTGTTGGTGATGAGCGTGAGCAGGTTAAAGCGCATGGCGTCGGAGCCATACATCTTGATGAGCTCCATCGGGTCAACGCCATTGCCCTTGCTCTTGGACATGCGGGTGCCGTCCTTGGCCAGGATGGTGGCGTAGATCACGACGTCCTTGAACGGAATCTCGCCAGTGAAGTACAGCGAGCTCATGACCATGCGGGCGACCCACAGCGCGATGATGTCGCGCGCGGTGACGAGCACCGTGGTGGGGTGGTGGCCCTCAAGCTTCTCGGGGTGGTCGGGCCAGCCCTGCGTGGCAAAGGTCCACAGCTGCGAGGAGAACCAGGTGTCGAGCACGTTCTCGTCCTGGCAGACGTGGGTGCCGTGGCAGTGCGGGCACTCGTGGACGTCCTCCATGGAGGCGTCCTCCCAGCCGCAGTCCGGGCAGTAGAAGACCGGGATGCGGTGGCCCCACCACAGCTGGCGCGAGATGCACCAGTCCTTGAGGTTCTCCATCCAGGTGGTGTAGGTGTCGGTCCAACGGGCGGGGTGGAACTTGATGTCGCCCGAGGTCACAGCCTCAAGAGCCGGGCCCTTGAGCTTGTCGACAGCCACGAACCACTGCTCAGAGAGCCAGGGCTCGAGCGCGGTGTCGCAGCGGTAGCAGTGCATGACGCTGTGCTCGTGCTCCTCGATGTGGTCGAGCAGGCCGTTCTCCTCAAACCACGCCACGATGGCCTTGCGAGCCTCGTCGCGGGTCATGCCGGAGTACTCGCCGTAGCCCTCGACGACCACCGCGTGTTCGTCGAAGACGTTGATCATCGGCAGGTCGTGGGCCTGGCCCATGGCGTAGTCGTTGGGGTCGTGGGCAGGCGTCACCTTCACGAAGCCCGAGCCGAAGTCCTTGTTGACGTGGTAGTCGGCAAAAATCGGAATCTCACGGCCGACGATAGGCAGCTTCACCGTCTTGCCCACGAAGGCGGCCTTCTCGGGGTCAGAGGGGCTCACGGCCACGCCGGTGTCGCCGAGCATGGTCTCGGGGCGGGTGGTGGCCACGACGATGTAGTCCTGGCCGTTCACCGGCTCGGAGAGCGGGTAGCGCAGGTGCCAGAGGTTGCCGGCCTCATTCTGGTACTCGGCCTCGTCGTCAGAGATGGCGGTGGTGCACTTGGGGCACCAGTTGACGATGCGCTTGCCGCGGTAGATCAGGCCATCGTGGTACCAGTCGCAGAAGACCTTGCGCACGGCCTTGGCGTAGTCCTCGTCCATGGTGAAGCGCTCGTCGGAGAAATCGACCGAGCAACCCATGCGGCGAATCTGCTTGATGATGGTTCCGCCGTACTCGCGCCTCCAGTCCTGGCAGGCGTCGATGAACTTCTCGCGGCCAATCTCGAGGCGGGAGATACCCTCCTCCTTGAGCTTCTTGTCCACCTTGGTCTGGGTGGCGATACCGGCGTGGTCGGTGCCCACGATCCAGCGGGTGGAGCGGCCGCGCATACGGTTGTAGCGGATGATGGTGTCCTGGATGGAGTCATCCATGGCATGGCCCATGTGCAGCACGCCGGTGACGTTGGGCGGCGGGATGACGACGGTGCAGTCGCCGACGCCCTTGCTGCGCTGGTAGCAGCCGGCGTCGACCCAACGATCGATGAGCGTGGGCTCGGCGGTCGCAGGATCGTAGGTCTTGGGCATCTCGGCGGCGTTGGCCGCGGGCGTGTTCTCTGCCACGAAAAGCCATCCTCTCAGGGGCGGGAACGGCCGCGCGCATGCTCGCGCGCCATCCCCCTCGCACGTACAACTAGCAGCTAAGAATACCACGTGCGAGAAGATGGTTTATGCCACAGAGGATGGGCTGGCAGACCCCTACATCCCCTGGCGAGAGAGGAAATTCTCGACGTCGGCGTAGACCTGCTCCTTTATGGGCTCGTTGAGAATCTCGTGGCGAACACCCGGATAGATGATCTGCTCCACCACGCGCACGCCGGCGTTGCGGTACTCGCTCACGGCGGCCTTCACGCCCTCGCCGCAGTTGCCTACCGGATCCTCGGCACCGGCGATGAACAGCATGGGAAGGCGCGCGGGCACCTTGCGCGCGAGGCTCTCGTCGGTGGCGTCGGCCACAAGACAGGCGAGCGTGTGGTAGCCGCCCACGGTGAAGTCCTGGCCGCAGAGGGGATCGGCCACGTAGGCATCCACCACCGCGGGGTCGGTGGCGATCCAGTCCACGTCGGTGCGGGCATCCTTGATGGCCTTCGCGTAGGCGCCCACGCCCATGGAGCACACCAGGCCGCTCACGTAGCGAGGGCCGCGCAGCTTGGCCAGGATGCTCGTGAGCAGCTTGCCGGCGCCGGACTGAATGCGTGGCTGCTGGCCAGTGCCGCAGACCACGGCCGCGGCGACGCCCTTGGCATGGCGCGTGAGGTAGACGCGGGTAACGAAGCTGCCCATGGAGTGGCCAAAGATGGCATAGGGCGCGTTCGGATAGCGCTCGCAGACCTTACCGCGCAGGGTGTGGACATCTTCCACGAGCACATCCTCGCCGCCCTCGATGGGAAGGTGGCCCAAGTCAGCCTCGCCAGAAACGCTCTTGCCATGGCCCACGTGGTCGTTGGCGCAGACCACAAAGCCACGATCGCACAGCCAACTGGCAAAGGGCTCATAGCGCTCGATGTGTTCGGCCATGCCATGTACGAGCTGCACCACGCCGCGCGGTGCGAAGTCGGGCCTAGCACTTGCCTCGGGCTCCCAGAGCAGGGCACGGATGGTTGAGCTGCCGTCATGGCTCGTGTAAGTAAGCGTGGTGGTGAGCATGGGTCTCCCTCAACTCGTGGCCGTCAGAAAATCGAAGGGGCAAAACGGGCGCGGGCGGCTCGTCGCACTCCTCGCGGTGGGCATGGCGCCACTTCTATTCCGGACGGCAATCGCAAGCCGAGACGAGCGCGCCCAAAGGCAACCGAGCGGCCGCATCGGCGAAATGTCGTTGGGGCATTTATACCCCGCGCCAAGTCCCTTCGCACACGTTTGAGCGCAAACCACATCGAGCCATAAGGCAGCTGAAAG
>CAVHWW010000080.1:0-1959 GCA_963639715.1 Acutalibacteraceae bacterium | reverse complement strand
GCGAACCGTCGGGTCAACGACAAGCTGCCAGCGCATAGCGAGGGCAGGATTAGCCGCCGCGAGATGCTGCTCCCCTACTGCTCCTTGGGCACCATTGCCTCGTCGGTCTCGGCGACGAGGTTCGCATCGGCGCGGCCGTCCTCGGGACGCTCCAGCTCGGGGATGAGGGCGCACAGCTCGTTTTGGGAGGCGTTGGCGCGCGGGCTCTTCTTGGCGTAGACCTTCACCGCACCGGCCGACTTGGCCACGCCCTGCAGCGTGCCGGCGCCGGCCACGCAGCCGCCCGGGCAAGCCATGCCCTCGAGCAGGTAGCCGTTGTACTTGCCCTTCACCGCCGCCTTCATCATCTTGCGGCACTCCTCGAGGCCCTCGGCGTTGACGACGTTAACCTCGCGGTCGGGGTACTTCTCCTTGATGACGTTAACTACGGCGTTGGCCACGCCGCCGGCCACCGCGAAGGCACGGCCGTCGGCACTGGCAACGTCAAAGTCGCCACCCTCTCCGGTAAGCTTGGAGTAGTCGATGTCCTTGGCCTGCATCATGCCGGCCAGTTCCTCGAAGGTAAGGACGAAGTCGACCTCGCTCTTCACGCTCTTGCGCATGGCCTCGAGTTTCTTGGCCGAGCACGGGCCCACGAAGACGATCTTGGCGCCGGGGTGCTGCTTGCGAATGAGGCGCGCCGTGAGCGTCATGGGCGTGAGGGCCATCGAGACGCAGTTCGCGTGCTCGGGGAACTCCTTCTTGGCCATGACCGACCAGGCCGGGCAACACGAGGTGCCCATGAACGGGATCTTTTCGGGGACCTCCTCGAGGAAGTCCTCGGCCTCCTCCACGGTGCACAGGTCGGCGCCCAGGGCCACCTCCTCCATGCCGGCAAAACCCATCTCCTTCAGGGCCTCGCGGAGCATCTCGACGTTACCCTTGCCGCCAAACTGACCCACGAAGGCGGGCGCCACCTCGGCGATGACCTCCTCGCCGGCGTTGATGGCCATGATGACCTGGAAGATCTGGCTCTTGTCGGCGATGGCACCAAAGGGACAGTTCACGAGGCACTGGCCACAAGAGACGCACTTCTCGTAGTCGATCTTGGCGCGACCGTGCTCGTCGGAGCCGATGGCGTGCATACCGCAGGCATCGGCGCAGGGACGCACGTGGTGATGAATGGCGTGGTAGGGGCATACGTTGGCGCAACGCCCGCACGAGACGCACTTCTCGTGGTCGATGAAGGCCTTCTTGTCCTTGAAGGTGATGGCGCCCTTGGGGCAGCACTCGCGGCAGGGGTGGGCCAGACAGCCCTGGCAGGCGCTGGGCATCACGCGATAGACGTTGTCCTCGCAGGCGTTGCAGGCGAACTTGATGATGTTGATGAGGGGCGGCTCGTAGTAGGTCTCTGGGACAGCGGCTTTGCGGATGCCGTGCGTGACGCTCTCGGGCTTATCGAGGTTCTGCAGCGGCAGGCCCATGGCCAGGCGAATGCGCTCCTGTACGATGGCGCGTTCGAGGAAGACCGACTCGCGGTAGGTCGCGACGTCACCGGGGATGATGTCGTAGGGAAGCTGGCGCAGCTGGTTGACTGCCTCGGGCTTCTCCTCCCCCGGCAGGTCCTTGGCGCTCGCATAGGCGATGCGCGCCACCTCGGTAAAGACACGACGACGAATCTCGGTGAGATTCGTGTAGACACCACGCATGGTTCCGGCCATAGGCGATCCTCTCCCTTTTACGCCCTCGCAGGGCCGCGCAAGCCACGGCATCCCCATGCCTTAGTTTGCGCAAAGTAGCAGGACAAGCGCCGCGTTTCCCCGCGCAGCGCGCATCCCAGCTGACAAAAGACAGCGTTACGATAATGGTAGCAAGGCACGACTCGGCGAGTCGTCAAAAGCCTGCCCATTTGCCCAATTGACCCATGGGTTTAGCCACATGCACGCTCTTGGCTTGCCTGCGCGCACGCTCTCGGTTTGG
>CAVHWW010000079.1:0-15891 GCA_963639715.1 Acutalibacteraceae bacterium | reverse complement strand
CGGCTCCATCGAGCGCATCATCGAGCAGAAGGACTGCACGCCCGAGCAGTCCGAGACCCTGCTGGAGTGCAACGCCGGCTGCTACGCCTTTGACGGTGCCCAGCTCTCCGCCCACATTGGTGACATTACCTGCGAGAACGCCCAGCACGAGTACTACCTGCCCGACATGGTCGAGATTCTCAAGGCCGCCGGCCAGAACGTGACCATCTTCCACGCTGCCGACTATCGCGACGGCCTGGGCGTGAACTCCCGCGCGCAGCTCGCCGAGCTCACCTGCATCGCCCGCGACCGCATCAACGAGCACTGGATGGCCGAGGGCGTCACCTTCATCGACCCGGCTCAGGCCTGGATCGGCCCCGACGCCACCATCGGCCGCGACACCGTCGTTTGGCCGCAGACCCACCTCATCGGCAACACGCACGTGGGCGAAAGCTGCCAGCTCGGCCCCAACTCCCGCCTCACCAACACGGTCGCCGGCGACGGCTGCGTCATCGACGAGACCATCGCCATCGACGTCACGCTCGAGAACTGCGTGGATTGTGGCCCGCGCGCCTACCTGCGCCCCGGCACCCACATGCTCAACGGTTCCAAGGCCGGCACCCACGTAGAGATCAAGAAGTCCACGATCGGCGAGGGCTCCAAGGTCCCGCACCTCTCCTACATCGGCGACACCACCATGGGCCGCGGCGTCAACGTTGGCGCCGGCTCCATTACCTGCAACTATGATGGCGTAAACAAGCACAAGACCGTCATCGGCGACGACGTCTTCGTGGGCTCCGACACCATGATGGTGGCGCCCGCCGAGATTGGCGACGGCGCCCTTGTGGCCGCGGGTTCGGTCATCACCGAGCCGGTGCCCGCCGACGCCCTCGGCATCGGCCGCGCCCGTCAGACCGTGATCGAGGGATGGGCCCCGAAGTTCCGCGAGTCGCTCGTCTCCAAGAAGTAGTTTTGAAGCCGCCGTAGATGTCACGTCTACGGCGGCTTTTTGGGCGTACCATATGACCGCTGCGCCGGCGCCCCCTCGCTGGCCTGCGCCATTAGTTACTCGTATAGAAAGGGCGGCACCCAGATGTACGAAGACCTCGATCAACTCGTCACCATCAAGAAGCGCCTGAGGATTTACTCGGGCTCGAGCAACCCCAAGCTCGCCTCTGACGTGGCGAAGATCCTGGGAGTCGAGGTTGACGGCCTCGTTCTCGAGCAGTTCGCCAACGGCGAGATTTACGCGCGCTTTGACGAGACCGTCCGTGGCTGTGACGTGTTCTTCGTCCAGTCCATCGTTGGCAAGAACGTCAACGACCTCATGATGGAGACCCTCATCGTGGCTGATGCCGCGCACCGCGCCTCCGCCCGTTCGGTCACCGCGGTCATCCCGCACTACGCCTACGCCCGCCAGGACCGCAAGGCCGGCCCGCGTGAGCCCATCACCGCTCGTCTCGTCGCCAACCTGCTCGAGACCGCCGGTGTCGACCGCGTCGTCACGCTCGACCTCCACCAGGGCCAGATCGAGGGCTTCTTCGACATCCCGGTGAACCACCTCACCGCGCTGCCGCTCTTTGGCCAGTACTTCAAGAACAAGAACTTCGATTGGGACAGCACCGTCGTCGTCTCCCCCGATGTGGGACGCGCCAAGGCCTGCAAGAAGCTCTCCGACATGCTCGGCTGCAGCCTCGCCATCGCCCACAAGGGTCGTCCGCGCCACAACGCCGCCGAGGTCATGGGCATCATCGGTGACATCAAGGACAAGACCTGCATCATCAACGACGACATGATCGATACCGCAGGCACCCTCTGCGCTGCCATCAGGGAGCTCAAGAACCTGGGCGCCGGTGACATCTACGTCTGCGCCACCCACGGCATCTTCTCCGGCCCGGCCATCGAGCGCCTCGAGGACGCCCCCATCGTGGAGTGCGTCGTCACCGACTCCGTGCCCCAGCCCGAGGAGAACCTCAAGGGCAAGGTCAACACCATCAGCGTTGCCAACGAGATTGCCGAGTGCATCTACCACGTCTTCACCGAGACGAGCGTCTCCGGCATGGTTGGCGGCCGCTTCAACCTCTAAGCCGACGCTACGAACGAGCGAGAGCCCCCACCTTGCTCCTGCAAGCCTCCGTCGCGTACCTGATGTACGCGTCCTCGGGCTTTCGGGCAATCTGGGGGCTCTCGCTGACTTTGGGCCCGCTGGCGGCAGCCTCGTACTTGGGACAAGGGGAACGGCGCCCCACGTGTTTACGTTCTTCACTAGCAGCTGGCACGCGCGCGAACGAGGCAACGGAGAATAGCGCCGACTGGGCATCCTTCCGGCCCGCAAGCAAACCGACGCCCCCGTCACCGCGCATACCCCGCACGCAATTCAACACTTTGTAAGGAGCACCATGGCCAAGGCACAGCCGCAGGCACAACCGAGTGAGATTCGCCTGGTAGCAGGCTTGGGCAACCCTGGCGAGGAGTACGCCAACACGCGCCACAACGCCGGCTTCAGGGCCATCGACGAGCTTGGCGAGCGCATGGGCGCCGGCTACTGGAAGAGCCAGTGCGGCGCTGAGGTGGCCGTCGTGCGCGCCCGCGGTCAGGAGGGCGTTCGCGAGGTGGTGCTTGCCAAGCCGCAAAGCTACATGAACACGAGCGGCGGCCCCATCTCCAAGCTCTGCGCTGAGTACGGCATTGAGCCCGAGGAAGTCCTCGTCATCCACGACGAGCTCGACATCGAGCCGGGCGAGGTCCGCGTGAAGTTCGCCGGTGGCCACGCTGGCCACAACGGCCTCAAGTCCATTATCAACAAGCTCGGCAGCAAGAACTTCTCGCGCATCCGTGTGGGCATCGGCATGCCTCCGGGGCGCATGCCCGTGGTGGACTGGGTGCTCAAGGAGTACCGCACCTCCGAGATGGAGGACGTCCGTCGCGCCGGCATCGACGCCGCCGACGCCGTGGAGCTCTGCCTCGAGAAGGGCGTCATCTACGCCCGCGACCACATCAACGGCGCCGGCAAGCCCGGCAGCAGGTAGGCGGCAGCGCACCCCGCACCCGTTCGTGCCGCGGCGGGCCCGCTCGCTCGGCTCGCGCGGACGGATGCCGTGGGACCATAGGTGATGGGCGCGGGCGACGACGGAGTCGCAGACAGCACGCGAGGGCTCAAACAGCCTTGGTCTCCCGACCCGACAATCCGCGATTTGGCCAAAATCGGCGCGCGGACGGCTGCCCAGCAAAACCGCCCGGCCATTTTCCGCGCTTGGGACAGGCAGTCTTTCCGAAGCAGATAAAAGCCCTGCTAAATCAAATAGAGCAGTCTCCAAGAAAACCCTGGCGCCAAAGCGAGCGCCGGGGTTTTCTCGTCCCTTTGCGCCTAGCGAACGGTAGGAATACGGCGGCGAGCGGTAGCTTTTCGCTCCCCCGCCAATGCGCCGAATGAAAACTCGCGCGCCACTCTAATCGCTCGCCCGCAGGTCAGGGGCATAACTCAAAAAGGTTGACCCTCAAGCGATGGTCATTTATCTAAATACCTGCAGCTCAGGGGCATTCCGACGAAAACAATTCCGTTATCCGAACGCTGGACGATGACTAAAATTATCTCGTGTGTGCAAACGCGCGCCAACGCGTGTCGGCTCGGGGCAAAGGCCGGCGCTCAGGCGCAAAGCAGACAGGAGAGGAGTTCTGCATGTACAAGATCCTCAAAAAGACGCAGTTCTCGGAGAAGGTGTTCGAGTTCCGTGTTGAGGCGCCGCAGATGGCCAAGAAGGCCCATGCTGGTCAGTTCCTCATGGTTCGCGCGAACGAGGAGGGCGAGCGCGTGCCCTTCACCCTCGCCGGCTGGAACGCCGAGGAGGGCTGGATCGAGTTCATCTTCATGGTGATCGGCAAGACCACCCAGATGCTCTCGACCTACAACGAGGGCGATTACCTCCAGGACGTCACCGGCCCGCTCGGCAACCCCACCGAGCTCGAGGGTGACCGCGTGGTCGTGCTCGGCGGCGGCGTTGGCCTGGCCATCGCCTACCCCGTGGCCCGCACCTTCTGCGAGGAGGGCAAGAAGGTCTCCGTCATCATGGGCGCCCGCACCAAGGACCTGCTCATCCTGACCGACCAGTTCAAGGCCCTGCCGCTCGAGGGCCTCTACATCACCACCGATGACGGCTCCGAGGGCGAGAAGGGCGTGGTCACGGCCCCGCTCGAGCGCCTGTGCCAGGAGGGTGCCGTCGACGGCGCCTTCTGCGTCGGCCCCGTCCCGATGATGAAGTTCTCCGCCCTCACCGCCCAGAAGTACGACCTGCCCATCGTCGCCTCCCTGAACCCCATCATGGTCGACGGCACCGGCATGTGCGGCTGCTGCCGCGTCGAGGTCGGCGGCAAGACGAAGTTCGCCTGCGTTGACGGCCCGGACTTCGACGCCACCCAGGTGGACTGGGACGACCTTCGCGCCCGCCAGGGCTCGTATCGCACCGAAGAGGCCGAGGCTGTTGAGGCCTATAAGGAGGAGAGCTGCGCATGCCACAAGTAAACGGTAAGTACAAGCCCAACATGAAGGCTCCCCGTACTCCCTACGTCGAGGAGCGCGCCGAAGAGCGCGCCCAGGACTTCCGCCCGGTCGACCGCGGCTACTCCATGGCCGACGCCGTGGCCGAGGCCAACCGCTGTCTCGACTGCAAGAAGCCCCAGTGCGTCGAGGGCTGCCCCGTCTCCATCAACATCCCCGGCTTCATCGAGAAGATCCGTGAGGGTAACTTCGGCGGCGGTCTCGACATCATCCGTGAGGCCAGCCTGCTGCCCTCCGTCTGCGGCCGCGTCTGCCCGCAGGAGAACCAGTGCGAGGGCAACTGCGTCCTCAACAAGAAGGGCAACCCCATCGCCATCGGCCAGCTCGAGCGCTTCCTTGGCGACAACGCCACCGAGCTCGCGCACGACCCCGAGGTCAAGCCCTCCAACGGCAAGAAGGTCGCCGTCGTGGGCTCCGGCCCCTCCGGCATCGCCTGCGCCGGCGAACTCGCCCGCAACGGCTATGAGGTCACGGTCTTCGAGGCCTTCTTCACCGGCGGCGGCGTGCTGACCTACGGCATCCCCGAGTTCCGTCTGCCCAAGAAGATCGTCAAGCGCGAGATCGACGGCCTGGAGAAGCTCGGCGTCAAGTTCGAGTACAACAGCGTCGTGGGCCGCATCACCGACGCCAAGGAGCTCTTTGAGGAGCAGGGCTTCGACGCCATGTACCTCGCCGTGGGCGCCGGCCTGCCCAAGTTCCTGAACGTCCCGGGCGAGAACCTCCCCGGCGTCTTCTGCGCCAACGAGTACCTCACCCGCGTGAACCTCATGAAGGCCGAGAAGTTCCCGGTGTACGACACCCCCACCAAGCACGGCAAGAACGTCGTGGTCTTCGGCGGCGGCAACGTCGCCATGGACGCCGCGCGCACCGCGCTGCGCCTTGGCGCCGACACCGTGACGCTCGCCTATCGCCGCACCGAGGAAGAGATGCCCGCCCGTAAGGCCGAGCTGCACCACGCCAAGGAGGAGGGCGTCCAGATCCTGCCGCTCGTCTCCCCCGTGGAGTTCATCGCTGACGAGAATGGCTTCGTGACCTCCGTGAAGCTCGAGCGCATGGAGCTTGGTGAGCCCGACGAGAGCGGCCGTCGCCGCCCGCACGTCATCGAAGGCTCCGAGTTTGAGATTCCCTGCGACGTGGCCGTCACCGCCATCGGCACCAACGCTAACCCGTTCCCGAAGCTCGCCGCCGAGGAAGTCAGCCTCAACAAGTGGGGCTACATCGAGGCCGACGAGAACGGCCGCACCTCCGACCCGCGCATCTGGGCCGGCGGCGACATCGTCACCGGTGCTGCCACGGTCATCCTGGCCATGGGCGCCGGCAAGAAGGCCGCCCACTCCATGATGGAGGCCCTCGAGGGCTAGGCTGATGCGCCATGGGGCCGTTGAGCTGGGCTATACAGCACAGTCCCTTGAGCCCGCAAGGCACGACATGAGGCCCGCCTCGCCGCGACAACGCGCGCGAGGCGGGCCTTCTGCTTTAAACGCCCGCCATTAGCTCGCAGCTAATGAAATCCCTGGCACGGCTTCCTACGATGGGCCTACCTGAAAGCCCGTTGGAAGGAAGAATCATGAGCGACACCAGCACCAACA
This sequence comes from Acutalibacteraceae bacterium, assembly GCA_963639715.1. Taxonomy (GTDB): domain Bacteria; phylum Actinomycetota; class Coriobacteriia; order Coriobacteriales; family Atopobiaceae; genus Parolsenella. The sequence goes on along the minus strand of CAVHWW010000079.1, from coordinate 9,768 downwards.
CGCAGCCGAAGTCGGCTGCAGCCATCGTGGGCATCATCTTGGGCGCCATTGCCCTGCTCACCTCGTTTTTGCCCTTCATCAACAACTTCTCGTTCTTCTTCGCCCTTATCGGCGTCATCTTCGGCATCGTGGGCCTCGTTGGCACGATGAAGGGTAAGAAGGGCGGCAAGGGTCTCGCCGTCGCCGCCGTCATCGCGAACGTCCTCGCCGTCGTCATCGTGCTTGTCACGCAGAACATGTACGCATCGGCCATTGATCAGGCCATCGATGACGCGACCGTCTCCACCACGGACGGCACGGTCGCAAGCGCCGAGACCGCCAGCGCCGACGATGCCACAGCCAGCGACAACGCAAGCAAGTACACCATCGCCGACGAGGCCATCGACGGCGACGAGTGGTCGTCCAAGATCACGGGCACCTTCACCAACACCTCTGGTAAGGAGTTCAGCTACATTTCTGTCAGCTATAACCTCTACGATGCCGATGGCAACCAGATTGGCACCGCTGTCGACAGCACGAGCAACCTCGCCGACGGCGGAACCTGGAAGTTCGAGGCCTACGGCTCTGAGCCTCTCGCCGACGTCGCCAGCTACACGCTCGCAGACGTCACCGGCTTCTAGGCATCCATAAGGGAGGGCACATGGCAGAGCGCCTGACAGAAGAGCTTCTCGACGAGCTGCTGAGCACGTCTTCCATAAGCTCATTCATCGAGCAAAACGGCCTTGGCCACAGGACCCTCTCCGAGTACCTCGAGCAGCTTTTGGAAAAGAAGCATCTGAAGCGTTCGCAGGTGGTTCGTATGGCAGACCTCAACGAGACCTTTGGCTACCAGATCTTCACCGGCGCGAGAAACCCAAGCCGCAACAAGGTCCTGCAAATCGCCTTCGCCATGGCCCTTACGCCGAGAGAGACGAACCGCGCCCTGGAAGCCGCCGGGGTGAGTTCGCTCTACAGCAAGGACCGACGCGACGCCATCATCATCTTCTGCCTCGACCGTGGCTGCTCGTTACAAAAGGCCAACGAGGAGCTCTATCGCTTCGGCGAAGAGACCATCTGTTAGCGGCAGTATCATTAGCGCATGGAAGCATCCCAGACAGATAGTTTTCACAGCGAGCTGCTTGCCAGCCTCGAGGCGTCCGGAGCCACAACGGCCCCGGACGCCTATCGCATAGAGCGCGCTCTCAAGGAGTCAGACTTTGAGAAGACGCAGCTCGTCTACATCCGCACGCTCGACGGCGGCGAGCTGGGCCCCTACGTGAGAAAGCTCATCGACAAACAGGCGGGCCTCGGCGGCACCTACCGGCTGCTCATGGACGCACAGCTGAAGGGAAAGCGCCTCCAGCATATCCCACGCATCGTTCGCCTGAACGAGGGCGAGGAGGTCGACGGTGGCCAGACGCTCGAGGTTGTCATGGAATACGTCAACGGCCCGAGCGTGCGCGAAATTGTAGAGATTGGAGCTAGGGAACAAGGGCACACCACGGCCGGGCGTCTCTTGCCCTCCGTTTGCGACGCCGTTAGCGAGCTACACGAACAACTGGGTTCGCCCGTCATCCATCGCGATCTTACGCCGAGCAACATCATCTGCCCGGAGGGTAACCTGCAAAACCCCGTCCTTATCGACTTCGCTATATCGAGGGCTTGGAGCCCCGAGGCCGAGAGCGACACGACCCACTTCGGAACGCGCGCCTACGCGCCGCCCGAACAGTTCGGCTTTGGGCAGACCGACGTACGCAGTGACATCTACGCCCTCGGCATGCTCGCGTTTTTCTGTCTCACCGGAAGGGACCCCCACCCGGCCGACCGCACCGTCAGCTTTTACGACCTGGACATTCCCGAGCCCTGGCGCAGGGTAATTGAGAAGGCCTGCGAGCTTGACCCAGCCAAGCGCTACGAGAACGTCCGCCAGCTCCGTCGCGCCTGTGAGGAAGCCGCAAGCGAGTGCGGCTCGGCACACATCGCCCAGGTCACGGCACGGATGCGCGAAGGCGCAGCCGCAGCCCAAGCGCCAGAAAGAGAGCTCGAACAGACTTCTACAACCTACGAGAAGTGCGACTCGGAAAGCGGATTCGACAACGTTGCACAAACCAGAAACGACGATGGCGCCGACGCAGCTCCCCGCGAAACCACTGACAGCCGTGTCGTCCCGACATTCGCTGGCATCGAGAGCAACCCGTCAGCGAACCAAAGCGCAGCCAATGTGGCAACCGCAAGTCCGAACAAGAGCCACACGAGCGACCCCGCTCCAAGCAAGAATGCGGAAAGCGGCTCGGCCCAACTCACGAAAGCAAAAGACAACCCAAGCCGCCCAGAGAAGAGGCCACGCTTCTTCACCTTCAGAAACATCCTCGTCCTGGCGGGATGCGCCATCTTTATCGCTGCGTGCGTCTATGACTTTTTTGACCCCTCTCTGAACATACGGGCATCGTTTGCGACGAACCTGTTCTCCTTCCTTATCTGGGGTCCGTCGATCATGCTCACCATAGGATTCGTGTTTCTCGACAAGCGCTGGCTCTTCGCCAACGTCCCCTGGTTTAAAGAGCGGACACGCGGGCGCGTCTGGAGGGATGCCTTCCTAGCCCTTCTCGTCACCACGCTAATGTGGCTCGCCGTCATCGCCATCTGGGACTAGCAAGCGCCCTGCTGCCACAATGTTGCGACTAGCGAACGCTCAGCCGCCGCACCGCACTCCGCCGCGGTGGCCAACAGGGCCGCCCGTTTCGCCTTCCGGCCAAGCATCCGGCGAGCGCCAGCCAGCTCAGCGGGCGCGCCCGACGGCCGCCCCTCTTGCACACCTGGCGTTAGATTTTGATAGCGACAACGGCAAATGGCAGATATTGCACGACAAACGGCGCAGTTCGCGGCATAATGTTTCGAAACCTTTTGACGCGGCGCCCACCCACACGCCGCGTTTCCGTTTCAAGCCTCAGGAGGAATCGCCGGATGAAGGAACTCGAGGATCGCATTCGTCAGGACGGCATCGTTCGCGAGGGCAACGTCCTGAAGGTTGACAGCTTCCTCAACCACCAGTGCGACGTCACCCTGTACGACCACATGGGCGCCGAGTGGGCGCGCCTGTTCGCCGGCAAGCAGGTTGACAAGATCTTGACCATCGAGAGCTCCGGCATCGGCATCGCCGTCGCGGCCGCCAAGCACTTCGACAACGCCCCCGTGGTCTTTGCCCGCAAGACCGAGTCCAAGAACCTCGACGGCGAGCAGTACCGCACCCAGATCAAGAGCTACACCAAGGGCCGCGTCTACGAGGTCATCGTCGCCAAGCGCTTCCTCAAGCCCGGCGAGCACGTCATCATCCTGGACGACTTCCTCGCCATGGGCGCCGCCCTCAACGGCCTGCTCGAGATTTGCGAGGAGGCCGGCGTCATCGTCGAGGGCATCGGCATCGCCATCGAGAAGGGCTTCCAGCCCGGCGGCAAGAGCCTGCGCGAGCGCGGCTACCACCTCGAGAGTCTCGCCATCGTCAAGTCGATGGGTACCGCCGACGGCGAGATCGAGTTCGAGTAAGCGGCTGTGTCCAGCTTCATCCTCTATGTGAATGACGGGGATGGCGTCTCTTCCGGGGACGCCATCCCCGTTGCCGTTACGCGCAAGCGCGTGCGCAACCTCAACCTGCGCGTTCGCGCGGACGGCAGCGTGGCGCTAAGCATCCCCGTGCACACCACCGCCGGCAGGGCGCAGGCCTTTCTCGACGAACGCACAGCCTGGATTCGCACCAACGTGGAGAAGCGCCGGGCGCAGGCGCGCGAGCGCGAGCTTGCCAAGGGGCACCTCAGACGCACCTACCCGCTCTGGGGCAAGCTCGTGGAGCTAGCCGAAGGTGAGGGTCTGTCCGAGGAGCAGATCGAGGGCATCTACCGAGACGAGCTCGAACGAAGGCTGCCCGAGATCGTCATGTGGATGGAGTCCCAGATCGGCGCCCACGCCAACAAATGGCGCCTGCGCTCCATGAAGTCACGCTGGGGCTCCTGCACGCCCAAGAGCGGCTGGATCCGCATCAACACGCGCCTAGCCGCCTACCCGCCCGAGTGCCTTAGCTACGTGGTGGCCCACGAGCTGGCGCACCTGCTCGAGCCGAGCCACAACGCCCGCTTCCACGCTATCGTGGCCCGCGCCATCGCCGACGAGAAAGCCATCATGGCCCGTCTTCGCAAGCCCCCGGTGGAGGCGGAATAGAAAGCCAGGTGCCCGGGGCAAGACAAGCGGCATCGAGCGCAGCCGCAGGACGAGGGAATACCTCGCCCAAACCCAACCCACCGCTTGGCAAGCCCGGGCGCGTCGGCGTCGGCGCATTACACCAGCACCCAAGGCGCCACAGCGCCACTGCCACACGAACGACCCCACCCCTCCCCTGCCGGGTTGCGCTACCATCAGCACAATGAACCCGAGGTTAGGAGCCTCCATGCCAGGCAAGCGTACCGACGTCATCAGCTGGGACGAGTTCTTCATGCGCGTCGCCATTGCGGCGAGCCTGCGCAGCAAGGACCCCAACACGCAGGTGGGCGCCTGCATCGCCAATAGCGAGAACCGAATTCTCTCGGTCGGCTACAACGGCACGCCCACCGGCCTCAACGACGACGACTTCCCCTGGGAGACCGACGCCGACCCGCTGCTCGACAAGCACAACTACGTCATCCACGCCGAGGCCAACGCCATCCTCAACTACCGCGGCTCGCTCAAGGACCTCGAGGGGGCAAGCGTCTACGTCACGCTCTTCCCTTGCCACGAGTGCGCCAAGACCCTCGTGCAGGCCGGCATTGGCGAGGTCGTCTACCTGGGCGATAAGTACGAGGGAACCACCGACAACCTCATTTCCAAGAGCATCCTCGACCGCTGCGGCGTGAGCTACCGCCAAGTCAGCGTCAGCGAATAGCCCCACGCGGCCCACAAAGGAGAACCCATGAGCGAGACCCACGAGCACAACCACGACCACGCCGAGCTTGGCGGCTGCCACATTCCGGTTGGCCAGGCCCCCGAGAACATCCCCGAGGAGGAGCTGCTCTACGACCTCGCCGACCTGTTCAAGGTCTTCTCCGACACCACGCGCATCAAGATCTTGTTCACGCTCATGGGCCGTGAGCTGTGTGTGGCCGACATCGCCGACGAAACGGGCACCACGCAAAGCGCTGTTTCCCACCAGCTACGCACCCTCAAGCAGGCCCACCTCGTGAAGTTCGAGCGCGACGGCCGCAACATCGTCTACTCGCTGGCAGACGACCACGTCTATACCATGCTCAACGTGGGTCTCAGCCACATCTGCGAGTAGGACGCGCATCCCAAACCGCACCGCAAAGCCCCGCATGACGGGGTTTTTTGCTAACGCGCAAGGCCACCACAACCCCCCCCCCAGAGTTCGCGCAACCCAACCGCGCAGGATAAGCGCCTCGGCTTGCGCCGTGCTCTGCCACGGGAAGGCTGCCGCGACCTGTCGCGAGAAGGCTGGTTCTCGCCCAGCCAAACACCGCACGCGCCCAAGCTTCTGCCATCCCCAAAATCCCCGTTGACATATGAGCGGCGGCTCATATACTTTGAGCCAGCAATACATATGAGCGGCTGTTCAGATGTTCAACCGAACAGCTCGGACCAAAGCCGCTTGGCACGAAAACGCTTATAAGACGGGATGCCATCCCGACAAGAGAAAGGCACCACCATGAAGAAGGCCTTCAAGCTCGACGAGATCGATTGCGCCAACTGCGCCCGTGAGCTCCAGGACGAGCTTGCCAAGCTCGATGGCGTCCAGTCCGTCTCCGTGAACTTCATGACCCAGAAGCTCACCCTCGAGGCCGACGACGCCGAGTTTGACGAGGTTCTCGACCGCGTCATCGAGTTCACCGCCGATGCCGAGCCCGACTGCGAGATCATCCTCTAGTCAAACCTTTGGAAGGCCAGACGCGTTCTGGCCTTCTTTTCGAGTAACATATGAATGGTTGCTCATACGTTCAAGATTTAAGGAGCCACGATGGCCACCGATGCCAAGAAAAAGAAGAAGCGCCGCAAGAAGGAGTCGCAGCAACACAAGCTGCACCGCATCCTTTTGGCACTCGCCATCTTCGCCGTCGTCTACGCGGCAGATGAGCTAGGGGGCCTCGCCGCTCTCTTTGGCGAGCCGGGCGCGCTCTACGCGAGCTTTATCTTGTTCCTCGTGCCCTTCGTCATCGCCGGCCACGACGTGCTCGAGAAGGCATGGAACAACATCCGCCACGGCAAGGCCTTTGACGAGAGCTTCCTCATGGCCGTAGCCACCATCGGCGCCTTCGCCATGATCTTGTTCCCCGACACCGAACCGCACATGGCCGAAGGTGCGGCCGTCATGCTCTTCTACCAGGTAGGCGAGCTGTTCCAGGCCTACGCCGTGGGCAAGAGCCGCAAGTCCATCTCGGCCATGATGGACATCGCACCTGATTACGCCAACGTCGAGAACGAGGCCGGCGAGCTTGAGCAGGTCGACCCTGACGAGGTGGCTGTCGGCACCGTCATCGTGGTGAAGCCCGGCGAGCGCGTGCCCATCGACGGCACCATCGTCGAGGGAACCACCCAGCTCGACACCGCGGCGCTCACCGGCGAGTCCATGCCGCGCCACGCCGAGGTTGGCGGCGAGGTCATCTCGGGCTGCATCAACATGACCGGCCTCATCAAGGTCAAGACCACCAAGCCCTTCGGCGAGTCCACCGTGAGCCGCATCCTCGAGCTCGTGGAGAACGCAAGCGAGAAGAAGGCCAAGACCGAGAACTTCATCACGCGCTTTGCCCGCGTCTACACGCCCGCCGTCACCGGCTCGGCCGTGGCGCTCGCCCTCATCGGAGGCCTCGTGACCGGCGCCTGGAGCGACTGGATCTTGCGCGGCCTTACCTTCCTGGTCGTCTCCTGCCCCTGCGCACTCGTCATCTCCGTGCCGCTCAGCTTCTTTGGCGGCATCGGCGGCGCCTCCAAGATCGGCGTGCTTGTGAAGGGCTCCAACTACCTCGAGGCCCTCTCCGAGGTGGATACCGTCGTCTTCGACAAGACCGGCACGCTCACCAAGGGCGAGTTCAAGGTCGTGGCCACCCACCCCGAGGCCCCCTACACCGAAGAGGCCCTGCTCGAGCTCGCTGCTCACGCCGAGGCTTTCTCCGACCACCCCATCGCCATCTCGGTGCGCGAGGCTTACTCCGGCACGCTCGACCCCAAGCGCGTAAGCGAATCGGGCAACGAGGCCGGCCATGGCGTCACCGCCACCATCGACGGCAAGAAAGTGCTGGTAGGCAACGACAAGCTCATGGCCGAGGTTGGCGTCACGGCGCCCGCCTGCGAAACCGTGGGCACCATCCTGCACGTGGCCGTGGACGGCACCTACGCCGGCCACATCGTCATCGCCGACGTCATTAAGGAAGACGCCGAGGCCGCCATCAGCGAGCTCAGGGCCGCTGGCGTGCGCCGTACGGTCATGCTCACGGGAGACCGCGAGGAGGTTGCCGCAGACGTCGCTGGCAAACTGGGGCTCACCGAGTACCACGCACAGCTTTTGCCCGCCGACAAGGTCGAACGCGTTGAGGGCCTGCTCGCAAGCGAGGACGCCAAGCACAAGCTCGCCTTCGTGGGCGACGGCATCAACGATGCGCCGGTGCTCACCCGTGCTGATGTGGGCATTGCCATGGGCGCCATGGGCTCGGACGCCGCCATCGAGGCTGCCGACATCGTGCTGATGGACGACAAACCCTCCAACATCGCCCGCGCCATCCGCGTGGCCCGCAAGACCATGGGCATCGTCTGGCAGAACATCGTGTTCGCACTCGGCGTGAAGCTCATCATCCTGGTGCTCGCGGCCCTTGGCATCGCCAACATGTGGCTTGCCGTCTTCGGAGACGTGGGCGTGGCCATCATCGCCATCCTCAACGCCATGCGCGCCATGAACGTGGAGGGCGCCAAGTAGGAGCCGCACCGGAAAGGTAACGCCAACCGCGCCGCAGGTTTGGGAGCATGAAGCCCCGCCTGCGGCGCAGTTTCTTTGTGTGAGGCTTACGGCGCGAACGCGTGCGGGCGAATCGTCATGCGGTGGTCCAGTGCCGCTCCACACGGCGGCACCCGACGCAGCTCGCATGGGCAAACGGCGCGCGCCCTACTCGCCAAAAGGATGCCCCCGGCGCGTGGGGTCGCGACGGGGGCGAAAGGAAGGAAGGTACTGCTTACTTACCCGCGCCGCGGGCTCTAAACCGCCTTCCACGCGGCTCCACGTTCTTGCCACGCCGCGACCACCCCGCCACCACAATGCAGACACCACCCCTCCACATTTGGCAAATGCCAGTGGAGGGGCGGTGCTTTTACCTGCGGTTTATTTGAAAGCGGGCTGAAGTTTTCGCCAGATTCTACTTCTCCTCGACCTCGACGAGCTCGATGTCGAAGTTGAGGGGCTTGCCGGCGAGCTCGTGGTTGGCGTCGACGACGATCTTGGCCGGGGTGACCTCGATCACGTGGGCCGGGATGAGCTGGTTGCCCGGGCCGCGCAGGCCCACCTGGTCGCCCACCGAAAGGCGCTCCATGCCGAGGGCCTCCTCGCGGCGCAGCGTGAACACGAGCTGGTCGTCGTGCTCGCCGTAGGCCTCCTTCGGGGCGAGGTGAACGGTCTTCTTCTCGCCCAGGGCCATGTCGGCCACGGCAAAGTCAAAGCCGGCGATCATCTGGCCGGCGCCGCAGGTAAACTCCAGTGGCTCGCCGCGGTCATAGCTGCTATCGAACTGGGTGCCGTCGTCGAGCGTGCCGCGGTAGTGGCACTTGACCTTCTTGCCGATGTTGGACATGGGAGTCTCCTTCTTCTTGTCGCGCCCAGTGCGCGCCTTGGATGCTTTGTTTTGCCGAACCTGCGCTAGCGAGCGCCGCACGGATGCGAGCCAGCTCACAAAAGGCGATTGCAAAGCCAACTCGCAGCCACGCTCGCAAAGCCCGTCCTAGCCGCGTCGACCACGACCACTTCGCAGCGGCGCAGGTATTCAGCCCGTTTAGGATACCAAACCCCTCAGTCAGGCGAGAAATGTGTAGCTTTCATGACGCAACGGGTATAGTAGGTAAGGCTTTTTGTACCTAAAGAAAGGAACACCAATGTCCGCAGCACAGAAGCACGTCAAAATCGTCTGCTTCATCATTCTCGCGCTTGCCCTCGTCTCCCTTGTCGGCGGCATCTACATGATCGCCAACTCCGGTTCTCTGGATGCCGAGGCCAAGCAGACTGCGCTTTCCATCGGCATGGTCGGCATCATCGACGCCGTCATCGACTTCGTCTTCGTCGCCCTCGGCATCCGCGGCGCCAACACCCCGCGCAAGATCGGGCCCTTCCGCGTCCTCTGCCTGATTTCCATCGTGCTCTACGTCTTCGCCATCGCCTTCACCGTGGTCACCGACGCCGCGTCGCTCCTCAGCATCTCGAGCCTCTATAACGTCGTCGGCCTCGTTCTGGTTGGCTACGGCTTCTACGAGTCCGGCAAGGTCAAGGCCATCGCCGAGAAGTAAGTCCATAAGTGCAGGCGCCGTCCACGGGGAAGACTGGCCGCCTGCGCAACGCATATTTAGGGAGGAAGATTCATATGCTATTTGATGTCTGGAGTTCCAACACCGCCATGCACTGGCTTGGCTGGGTCATGGTCTTCGTGGGCCTTATCGTGGCCAACGAGATTGGTCGCCGCACCAAGATTGGCGCCGCCATTATCTTTGGCATCTGCCCGCTGGCAATGACCATCTACTGCGCCGCCATCGCCTTTGGCGTCTCGAGCGGTGCCGAGTGGG
>CAVHWW010000078.1:0-3069 GCA_963639715.1 Acutalibacteraceae bacterium | reverse complement strand
CGCGACGCCGTTCGACCTTGCGCAATTTGGAGTTTGTAGCGTGCCCGTACCCCGATTAAATCGGCTGGGATTGCGTGGCGCACGTTGGTGGGTTGCCTGATCCGAAAGGGCGTAACGCGACGCCGTTCGACCTTGCGCAATTTGGAGTTTGTAGCGTGCCCGTACCCCGACCCTGAAGTTGTGCGGGCGCTGGGCGAAGGGCTGCGGGGGCATCAACTGCTCGCAGGGGATATGGTGAGCAGCTAAATCCCGCCTTCGCATTCGCCGTTGGCAGCAGGAAGTGCCATACTTGCTGCGGAAAGAAAGGAAGTTAGCCATGTATGACAACGATTACGTTCCTGGCCGCAACGACGCCTGCTGGTGCGGCAGCGGCAAGAAGTACAAGAAGTGCCACGCGGCCATCGATGAGCGCCTTGACTCCCTCTACAACCAGGGCAGGGAGGTGCTTGTCCGCGGCCTGCTGAAGACGCCCGAGGACATCGAGGGCATCAAGCGCTCGGCCGCCATCAACATCGGCGTGCTCGACTACGTGGGCGAGCACATTCGTGCCGGCGTCACCACCGCCGAGGTGGACAAGTGGATTTACGACTACACCGTCGAGCATGGTGGCACCCCGGCCGACCTCAACTACGAGGGCTATCCCAAGAGCGTTTGCACCTCCATCAACGACGTGGTCTGCCACGGCATCCCGAGCGAGGACGACGTTCTCAAGGATGGCGACATCGTCAACGTCGACTGCTCCACCATCCTTGACGGCTACTACTCCGACTCGAGCCGCATGTTCTGCATCGGCGAGGTTTCGCCCGAGCGCCGCCGCCTCGTGGACGTCACGCGCGAGAGCGTGCAGCGCGGCCTTGAGCAGGTGAAGGCCTGGAACACCCTGGGCGACGTGGCCCACGCTGTGCAGACCTGCGTGGAGGACGCGGGCTTTAGCGTGGTGCGTGAGTTTGGTGGCCACGGCATTGGCCTGGAGTTTCACGAGGACCCGTTCGTGGGCTTTGTGGGCGAGCCGGGCGAGGGCGTGGTGCTGGCTCCGGGCATGTGCTTCACCATCGAGCCCATGGTAAACGCCGGCGGGCCCGACATCGACATGGACGACCCCAACGGCTGGACCGTCCGCACGGTCGACGGCTCCGACTCCGCCCAGTGGGAGGTCCAGCTTGTCGTCACCGAGACCGGCTACGAGCTTTTGAGCTGGTAGGTGCTGAGGCGGCATGACACAGACCTCGAGTGTGGGCATGACGCGCAATGCTGAGCAGACGCGAGGGCGGATCTTTCGCGCTGCCCAGGCGATTGTCGCCAAGGAGGGCATCGTGGGGCTCACTACGAAGCGGCTCTGCGAGCGCGCGGGCGTCTCAAACGGCACTTTCTTCTACCACTTCAAGACAAAGTCCGAGCTCCTGAGCTTCTTTTTGCAAGAGGGCTTCGACCGCTACTACGAGGAGCATAAGGCAGAAATCGCCGCCGAGCTCAGCGCTCGCGAGCGCGTTATTGCCGGATTTGAGCTGTACGTGGACTACTGCCTGCAGACGGGCGTGAGCTTTATGCAGGCCTACTACGTGGGTTCGAACACTTCGCTCGACGGGCGCCCCGAGGCGCTAGGCAGGCCGTTTCTCAACCTCCAGATGCAAGATTGCGCCGGGCTCCTCTCACGTGAGGTGGGGGAGGAACTTGGGAGCGCTATTGCTCGGGGGTGCTGCACCGTCGTGAAGGGGTGCGTCTTTGAGTGGTGCGTGTCGGACGGCGAGCTCGACCTCGCGGCCCACGTCCGCAAGATGCTTGAGGCCTACCTGGCTGGGGCGCTTGCTCGGTAAGGGACGGCCCTTGAGTTGAAGGTCGACAGGGGCGTGGCCTGCCTTCTCGTCGTCCGCTACTCGCTATGACCGTCGAGGCCCTTGAAGGCGGAGTAGCCGTTGTCGGCCATGACGCAGGTGCCGTTCCAGCAGCTCGCCTCGGGCGAGGCGGCGAGGTAAACGAGGTTGGCGATCTCCTCGGGCTCAACAATCTTGCCGCCCATGTGGAGCTTGCCGCCTACCTCGAGAATCGCCGGGTCGAGCATGCCGGTGTGAACCCAGCCCGGCGCCACCTCGACCACGCGCACGCCATAGGGCGCCAGCTCGCGGGCCTCGGCCTTGGTGAGCATGGCCACGCCGCCCTTGCTCGCGTGGTAGGCGACGTTTTCGGTGTTGGCCATGTGCCCGCAGATGGAGCCGACGTTCACGATGACGCCGGAGCGCTGCGCCTTCATGTGCGGCGCCACGAAGCGGCCCATGTAGATGGTGCCCATGAGGTTGGTCTCGATGACGGAGCGGACGTTGTCGAGGTCGATGTCGCAGAAGGTTTGGCGCTCGCCAACGATGCCGGCGACGTTCACGAGGACGTCGACACGGCCAAAGCGCTCGACGGCGGTGGCAACGGCGGCCTCGCAATCGGCCTGGTCGGCGACGTCGGCGCGCACGAAGGTGGCCTCTCCGAGAGAGCCAAGCTCGGAATCGACCTCTTCCTTCTGATGACGCCCGAGGTAGACGACCTTGTCGCCCTCCTGCAGGAACTTGCGCGAGCACGCAAGGCCAATCCCGTTGGTGCCTCCCGTGACGATGACGACTCTGCTCATGTTGACCTCTCCTTATGCGGCGATGCCGCCGCGCTCAGGCAGGCCGCGCCCCTGCGACCTGCGCCCCATAGCGGTTATCCGCTTCCCAAGGCCGGATTATAGAGCGCACTCTATTAGTGCTATCTGCGATTTTGGTTCTTCACATGAGTTTTGGATGAGGTGCGGCGGCGTTTGCCTGAAGCCGCCTGGGCTCGCTGACGTTTCGGCCCTTTGGGCGGACGGACCGTGGTGACGTTTGCCTGACGCCGCCGGGCCTTGCTGGCGCTCGGGATCTTCGTGCGCGACCGCGCCGGCGCCAAGCGGGATGGCTTTCGTGTGGGCGATGGTTCGCGTGAGCGAATGGGCCCGCTTGTGCGTGGGCTAACGGACTGCGTGAATGAATGGATGCGCTTGTGCGTGGGCTAACGGGCCGCGTGAATGAATGGGCATGCTCGCGCGTGGGCTAACGGACCGTG
>CAVHWW010000077.1:0-8076 GCA_963639715.1 Acutalibacteraceae bacterium | reverse complement strand
CTGCCCCAGACCATCCTGTTCTACAACGGCGGCGCTCACCTCACCTGCGAGGGCTCCGACTCGCTTGAGGACCTCAAGAACCTCACCGACGCCGGTGTCGAGATTCTCACTTGCGGCACCTGCACCGACTTCTACGGCATCACCGACAAGCTTGCCGTGGGCGAGCTCACCAACATGTATGTGATTGCCCAGAAGCTCAGTGGCGCCTCCGTTGTTGTGAGGCCGTAGTGCCGCGTGTGAAGAGGCCGTCTTTGGTGGTGACCTTTCCCACCACGGCGGCCGCCATGGCCTGCGAGGAGCTTTGCGGCCGCGAGGGCCTGCCGGGGCGCATGATTCCCGTGCCTGGGGAGATTTCGGCTGGTTGCGGGCTTGCCTGGAAGGCTGCGCCCGAAGACCGCGAGCAGCTCGAGGCCGCCTTTACCGCCGCCGAGCTTTCCGTTGAGGGTTTCCATGTCGTGGAGATGCTCGAGTTTGTGAAGTAAGCGGGGGAGACGCTCTCCTGAATTGAAGTGCCCCGTGGCCTCGCTGGAAATGCGAAGCCTCGGGGCGCTTTCTTGTTGCTTGCCTTGTTCTGTCACTTTCGCCCCGGCATCAAAGCCAATGGTTGCGGACACACGTCTTTAGCGGCCTTGCTCGTTGACGGCGTCTCAGGCCCCTGGGCCTCGCTCCCTACTTAGGCGACGCTCCAAGAGACTTCATTTTCTTGAATACTTGCGCGAATTTGGGATATAAAACCTAAGTCAACTAGAGGCAGATTTGCGCTCGGGCAGCCGGGCGCAAGTCTGCGCGTGCTTTGGAGGCTTAGATTGCGCAAGTTCAAGACAGAGAGCAAGAAGCTCCTCGACCTCATGATCAACTCGATCTACACCAACAAGGAGATCTTCCTTCGTGAGCTCATCTCCAATGCCTCGGACGCCGAGGACAAGCTCTATCTCAAGAGCCTGACCGACTCGAGCCTCCAGCTCGATGAGGACAGCCTTTCCATTCGCATCACGGCCGACAAGGAAGCCCGTACCCTCACCATTTCTGACATGGGCATCGGCATGACGGCCGAGGAGCTCGAGAAGAACCTTGGCACCATCGCTCATTCCGGTTCCGAGGAGTTCAAAGCCGAGAACGCCGAGCACCAGGGCTCTGACGTCGACATCATCGGCCAGTTTGGCGTGGGCTTCTACTCCGCCTTCATGGTGGCCAAGGAGGTCCGCGTGGTGACGCGCGCCGCCGGCGAGGACGTGGCCCACGAGTGGGTCTCCGACGGCCTTGAGGGCTACACCATCGCCGAGGCCGAGCGCGACCACTGCGGCAGCGACGTCATCCTCACCCTTAAGGACGACGTTGACGGCACTGACGGCACCGAGGGCGAGCGCTACACCCGCTTCCTCGAGGAATGGACGCTCAAGGACCTCATCAAGCAGTACAGCAACTACGTGCGCCACCCCATCCAGATGATGGTCTCCAAGAGCCGCCAGAAGCCCAAGCCCGAGGACGCGGGAGACGATTACACGCCCGAGTGGGAGAGCTACGAGGAGCTCGAGACCATCAACTCCATGACGCCCATCTGGAAGAAGCGCGGCGACGTGGAGGACGCTGACTACAACGAGTTCTATAAGTCCACCTTCCACGACTGGGAGGACCCGGCCCGCACGGTGAGCTTCCACGCCGAGGGCGCGCTCGAGTACGATGCCCTGCTGTTCATCCCTTCCCGTGCGCCGATGGACCTCTACAGCAAGGACTACCAGAAGGGCCTGGCGCTCTACAGCTCCAACGTGCTTATCCAGGAGAAGTGCGCCGACCTTCTGCCCGACTACTACAACTTCGTGCGCGGCATCGTGGACTCGCCCGACGTCACGCTTAATATCTCGCGTGAGACCCTTCAGCAGAACCGCCAGCTCAAGGCCATCGCCAAGCGCGTCGAGAAAAAAGTTACGAGCGAGCTTGAGTCCATGCGCGACTCCGACCGCGAGGCCTACGAGAAGTTCTTCGAGAACTTCGGCCGCGGCCTGAAGTTTGGCATCTACTCCAGCTATGGCATGAAGGCCGACGAGCTAGCCGACCTGCTGATGTTCTGGAGCGCCCGCGAGAACAAGATGGTGACGCTTGCCGAGTACGCGGTCGCCATGCCTGCCGGCCAGAAGGCCATCTACTACGCCGCCGGTGACTCGCGTGACCGCCTGGCCAAGATGCCCGTGGTGAAGGGCGCGCTCGACCATGGCTATGACGTGCTGCTTTGCACGGCCGACGTGGACGAGTTCACCTTCCAGTCCATGCGCGTCTACGAGGCCAAGGGCCTGCCCAAGACCTACGAGGACGATGCTGCCCGCGAAGCCGCCGAGAAGGCCGTGGCCGATGGTGCCGAGCCCGAGACCGAGGACCGCTCGCTCGAGCTCAAGAACGTTGCCGGTGGCGACGTTGACTTTGCCACCGAGGACGAGAAGAAGGCCGCCGAGGAAGCCACTAAGGAGAACGAGGACCTCTTCGCCGCCATCAAGGAGGCCCTGGGCGACAAGGTGACCAAGGTCGCCGTCTCGGCCCGCCTCACCGACGCGCCGGCCGCCATCACCTCCGAGGGCAACCTCTCGCTCGAGATGGAGAAGGTGCTCGCCGCCAACCCCGACGCGGGCGAAGACTCCCCGAAGGCCCAGCGTGTGCTTGAGCTCAACGCCAGCCACCCGGTCTTTGCTAAGCTC
Organism: Acutalibacteraceae bacterium; assembly: GCA_963639715.1. GTDB lineage: Bacteria > Actinomycetota > Coriobacteriia > Coriobacteriales > Atopobiaceae > Parolsenella. The sequence goes on along the minus strand of CAVHWW010000077.1, from coordinate 5,389 downwards.
AAGGCCGCCCAGGAAGCTGGCGAGACCGAGAAGCTCTCCACCTACGCCGGCCTGCTCTATGACCAGGCGCTGATCGTCGAGGGCATCCTGCCCGCCGATCCGGTCGAGTTCGCCCAGCGCGTCTGCGAGCTTATGTAGCTCGCGAAAGCATAGTCTCGCGCAAGGGGCCCCGCCGTATGGCGAGGTCCCTTTTTCGTGCGTAGCTGACGTTGAAATGAACTGTTTACAATAACATTATATGTTATTGAGTTATTAAAACCTGCTATCTGCTATTTTGTGAAGTACCAATACGCTAGCCATGCGGGGAGGGGAGGTGATTTCTATGAAATTGCGCCTTGGCCTCATGGTTGCTGGTGTCCTCGCGCTCTCCTCCGTTTGTGGGTGTGCACCTTCGAACGCTACCGTTTCCAATGTCTCCGCTGCAGAGACTTCCGCCACTACACAGATTAGTGATGAAGCAACGACTCTCATTCTTACGGGCGCTGTCGTTGCGAATAGTGGGGCGGAGATTATCGTCCAAGCCGACTACCCTGAGTCGAAGATGAAGGACGGTAAAAACATCCAGGATTTTTATATTCTCAAGTTCGATGAGAGCGTGCTGAAGACCGTCGTTGACGGTGACAAAAAGTTGATCGGCTTCAGGGAAGTCGAAGTTGGCACGAAGATTGGATTCGGGTGGGAGTCCGACGCCGAGGATTACAGCAATTCAGAGGTAACCCCAACTTCTATTTGGTATCTCGAGTAAAGCGCAAGACGTTTGTATTTGCAGGGTTGGAAAGGAGCCATAAATGAACAGACATCTCTCCAGGGCAATCGCTGCAGTTTTGGTCGCAAGTGCATGTTTCTCTCCAAGCTTTGCTCTTGCGAACGAAGGTGGCATCTCGGTGGCCAGCGAGGAAGTATCACCTTGTTCGTTTGTTAATCTAACTAAGTCTGTAAACATTGATGGCTATGTGGTGGCTACTGTCACCTATACCTATAACGATGCTTATGGCAAAGCCTCAGGTATTCAGAACAAGTCCCTCAGCTGCAAGGGAACCGCTTCCAACGCTTCATACGATCAGTGTTACATTGAGTCCGGCGGAAAGAGCATTTTCGTCAAGGTGAGGTACTATCGCTCCGATTATGGTTGGACGGTCGGATATGGCCGCATTCGTGTTTAGCCGCCGGTTGCTTGTCTGAGTGATACGAAGTAACTGCGTTAGCCCTGCGGGTCTGTTGGCCCGCAGGGCATTTTGATAGAGCAAAACGTATGTACTATCTAATCCCCCAATTATTTCTCGGAACCAACTCGCACCAAGCTGGATATTCGTAAATCATGCCTAGCCGTCCCCACTAATCTCCCCGATTTATGTAAAGCAACGGGGGTAGAATGCCTTGCGGGAAACACGAGACCGGAGGCTTCATGTATTCGTTCACCAGCCATGTGAGGTACAGCGAGATCGGCGAGTCGATGCGGATGAGCATCCCGAGCGTTATCGACTACCTGCAGGATTGCAGTACGTTCCAGTCTGAGTCGATGGGCATCGGGCCTGGACACGCCATTGAATGCGGTCTTGCCTGGCTGCTCTCCGACTGGCGCATCGAGATTGATCGCCTGCCGCGATTCAATGACGAGATTCGTGTGAGCACCTGGGCCACGGCCTTCAAGGGCCTGCGTGCCAAGCGCAACTTCACCATCTGCGACGCGGACGATGTGACGCAAGAGAAGCCGCTCGTTCGTGCCGACTCGGCCTGGTTCATGCTCGACGCAAGCACGGGCCGCGTGGCCCGCGTGCCGCAAGGCGAGTCGCAGCCCTATATCGACGACGCGGCTAACGACAAGCCGCTCGATATGGAACCGGTGGCCCGCCGCATCACGGTTGCTGACGAGGGCATCGCCGCCGACCCCATCGTGGTTACGGCCTCCCACATCGATACGAACCACCACGTTAACAATGTTCAGTACGTGGCCATGGCCCTTGGCGTGCTAGGGGAGAGCGCTCCGCCTGTGCCCCTCACGCTCGAAGTCCACTACAGCTACGCCGCCAAGCTCGGTGACACCATCTACCCTCACGTGCACCACGAGGAACTTGACAGCCGCCCGGCAACCATCGTCACCCTCGACACCGAAGACGGCCGTCCCTACGCCACCGTGAGGCTTAGCTAGCGGTTGCTCGGGCGGGTGGCCACGCAATGGCCACCGCGCGGACATACCGCAGAAGCGCTGCTATAACGCCCCGTTAACAGTGTTTCAAAAACGATGCGAGCGCGTAAAAGGGAAGGTTCCTGATTGCTACTGACAACGGTCTGAAACAAACGGCCCGTAAAGTCTCCCACGTCATTGGTTGAGGCCGCGCCTACGCAAAGCGCAGCCCACGAACGAAGGGGAACCTTATGTCCGCATCGCTCTCTCGTCGTCAGTTCATCGGCCTCATGGGCTCTGCCGCCAGCGTGCTTGGTCTCGGCCTGGTTGGCTGCGGCGGCTCCTCGTCCTCCTCTGCCAGCACCACTGAGGCCGCTGCCTCTGCCGCCAGCGACTCCAAGACCTACATCATCGCCATGGACACCGTCTTCGCCCCGTTCGAGTACACCGACGAGAACGGTGACTTCGTCGGCATCGACGTTGACCTGCTCGACGCCATTGCTGAGGACCAGGGCCTCACCATTGAGAAGCAGTCCCTCGGCTTCGACGCCGCCCTTGCTGCCCTGCAGTCTGGCCAGGCCGACGGCGTTATGGCCGGCATGGGCATCAACGAGGAGCGCAAGAAGAAGTACGACTTCTCTGAGAAGTACTTCGAGTCTTCCTCCTGCATCGCTTGTAAGGCTGGCGTGGGCCTCTCTGGCCTCGAGGCCATCAAGGGCAAGAAGGCTGCCGTCAAGACCGGTTCGCAGGGCTCCGAGTGGGCCGAGAGCCTGAAGGACGAGTACGAGCTCACCCTTACCTACTTCGACACCTCCGACCTCATGTACCAGGACGTCCTGACCGGCAACTCCGACCTGTGCTTCGAGTACTACCCGGTCATCGACTACGGCTGCAAGCACGACAACGGCCTCGAGATTGTGTACAAGAACCCCGAGAACACCAACAACTGCGGCTTCGCCGTCAAGAAGGGCGAGAACTCCGAGCTGCTCGAGAAGTTCGACGCCGGCCTCGCCAACCTGCGCTCCAGCGGCAAGTACGACGAGATCATCGCCAAGTACATCGGCTAACGCATAAATCTGGCTCGTACGCGTCTCATATAACTCCCAGGCGCCCGCAACCGTTAGGTTGCGGGCGCCTTCTTTCGCATCGGGACCGTTTCTGAGGCTTTTGCTTTCCATCTACGTAAAGGACCGCTGCCCGTACCGTCGGAAACCCGAGTTGTGCACGGCCTAGTCACTAAATAAAGGACTGAATACTTAACGGAATTTATAGGCCTGCAGGTAGACGCCCTAAGTCCCTATTTGGGGTCAAGCAAAGACCCTTTGAGCTCGTGCACAACTCGGGTTTCCGACGGTTAAGCGGGGATCGGGTTACGTAGATTGCCTCAAGTTTGGTGACAGGGCTCAATGCGTATGCATTCCGAATCAGAATATATGCATTGAGGTAGAGCAAACCATATTTTTGAAAAGGGCCGCTCTGTTCGAATGTGGTTGAGCCTTCATGGCTTTCTGTCGAGCCGCGCTCGTCTCATTAGTTGTGACCCTGCTTCGTCGCTATGTTGTAGCCCTGCTTCGTTGTTAGGTAAATTATGTCGCTCGGCATAAGAAGAGCCCCGTGGGCGCTTGCCCGCGGGGCTCTTCTCCTTGTTGTTCGTTTTGGGCGTGCAGGCGCCCAAACATTCGTCTTGCTATATGGACTCGGGCAGACGCGGACGCCGGCGGACGGATGGTCACCCGCCGGCGTCTCGCACTTGGCTTACTCCAGCTCGAAGGCGCCGGTGTAGAGCTGGTAGTAGTAGCCCTTCTTGGCGATGAGCTCCTCGTGGTTGCCGCGCTCGATCACGTGGCCGTGGTCGAGGCAGATGATGACGTCGGAGTTGCGCACGGTGGAGAGGCGGTGCGCGATGACGAAGGTGGTGCGGCCCTGCATGAGCGCGTCCATGCCCTTCTGCACGATGGCCTCGGTGCGCGTGTCGATGGAGCTCGTGGCCTCGTCCAGGATCATCGCGGGCGGGTCGGCCACGGCGGCTCGGGCGATGGAGATCAGCTGGCGCTGGCCCTGCGAAAGCTGGGCGCCGTTGCCGGAAAGCATGGTCTGGTAGCCCTCGGGCAGGCGGGTGATGAAGTCGTCAGCGCCGGCGAGCTTGGCCGCAGCGATGCACTCCTCATCGGTGGCATCGAGCTTGCCGTAGCGGATGTTGTCCATCACGGTGCCGGTGAACAGGTTCACGTCCTGCAGCACCACGCCAAGGCTGCGGCGCAGGTCGGACTTGCAGATCTTGTTGATGTTGATGCCGTCGTAGCGGATCTTGCCGTCGGCGATGTCGTAGAAGCGGTTGATGAGGTTGGTGATCGTGGTCTTGCCGGCACCCGTGGCGCCCACGAAGGCGACCTTCTGGCCGGGCTTGGCGTAGACGCTCACGTCATAGAGAACCTGGTGCTTCTCGGTGTAGCCAAAGTCCACGTGCTCCATGCGGACGTCGCCGCGAAGCGGGGTGTAGGTGACGGTGCCGTCGTGGTGGGGGTGCTTCCAGCCCCACAGGCCCGTGCGCTTCTCGCTCTCGACCAGCTCGCCGCCTTCGACGCCAAGGTTCACGAGGGTCACGTAACCCTCGTCGGCCTCAGGCTGCTCGTCGATGAGCTCAAAGATGCGCTCGGCGCCGGCAAGGCCCATGACCACGGCGTTGATCTGCATGGAGATCTGGCTGATCTGGCCGCAGAACTGCTTGGTCATGTTGAGGAACGGCACCACCACGGCGATGGAGAGCTCCATGCCGGAAAGGCTCAAGTTGGGCGTGCCGGAGGCAAGCAGAACGCCGCCAACGAGCGCCACGATGACGTAGATGAGGTTGCCGAGGTTCTGCAGGATGGGGCCGAGGATGTTGCCGTACATGTTGGCCTGCTGGGCGACCTCGTAGAGGTGCTCGTTGATCTTGTCGAAGTCCTCCTTGGCGGCTTCCTCGTGGCAGAAGGCCTTCACGACCTTCTGGCCGTTCATGATCTCCTCGATGTTGCCCTCGACGGCGCCAAGCTCCTTCTGCTGGGCTACGAAGTACTTGGCGGACATGCCGCCCACGAGCCTGGTGAGGAAGGCCATGAAGGCCACGCCGGCCACGATGACCACGCACATCCACACCGAGTAGTACAGCATGATGATGAACACCGTGGTGAGCACGATGCCGGTCTGGAAGAGGTTGGGCAGCGACTGCGAGATCATCTGGCGCAGGGCGTCGATGTCGTTGGTGTAGTGGCTCATGATGTCGCC
>CAVHWW010000076.1:0-3317 GCA_963639715.1 Acutalibacteraceae bacterium | reverse complement strand
AGCAGGAGCCGGCTGCGAGCGAGTCCGCACAGGCCGGCGGCGCCGTTGCCGAGGCCGTCGCGGCCGGGACCGAGGGCGTTGCCGAGGTTGCCGCGGACGAGGCCGAGGCCACCGCTACAGCGGGTGAGCTTGCCGCTGAGGCAGCTGCGTCTGATGGGGCCACCATCGCTGTTGGGGCTACCCCCAACGGTGCCGAGGTCAGCACCGATGAGGCCGCCAAGGAGTCCGGCGTCCCCAGCATCCTCGAGCAGATAGCCGCCCAGACGCCCGCCGCTGATGATGAATCCAGCGTGGATGCCAAGGACGAAAAGGGCGCCGCTGCCGCAAGCGTCGATGCCGAGGCCACCGACGAAGTGCCGACGCAGCAGAACACGCAGAACGAAAGCGTTGTCGGAGCCAACGCGAAACAGGGCGTCTCGAATGAGGCCGTCGCCGTGGCACCCGTCGCCGGCAACGTTGCCGTGAGCGAGGCTGCCACCCCAGCAGCATCCGAGACCACCGCACAGCAGGGCCACTTCAGTTCCCTTCTCGAGCAGATTGAGGCCCAGGCCAGCGAATTTGAGGCGCCCGAGGTCGAGGTCTCCCCGGCCACCACGCCGGCCCCAATGCCCGCGGGCGCCGGCACCTCCCCCGCCGCCGGCACCGCGAGCCCGCAGCCCGCAGCCGCAAGTGCCACACCCCAGCCGCGCATTGAGACGGCCGTACCGCGCAAGGCTCCCAGCAAGTCCGACCTGCCGACCTCGTTCATAGACGAGGTCTCCCCCAAGGCCGCACTCATGGGCCTGCTCACGCGCATGCTGCCCATCGACGCCGACATCCTCACCATCCTCGACGAGGACTGGCGCGTGGCCCGAGCCACCGGCACGGCCACCGGCTCGCGCAACCTCGTCACCTTCCCCCTGCGCTACCTGCAGGAAGACGGCTCAGCACCCGTCAGCGTCACCATCAAGCGTTCGAACAAGGCAACCGACGTCCGTCGCTGGCAGCTCGCCCTGGTCGATGGCGACGACGGCACGGGACGGGCCCACGAGGCCGTGGGTCTCGAGGGCCTGCCGCAAGAGCAGGGCGGCTGCTGGGCGCAGCTAAGCCCCAAGGCACACGACGCGAGCGCGACCAACCCCACCCGCGCGCTTGCCCAGTTCATGGAAATCGGCACCTGGGAGCAGGCCCTGGGCACGCTCGCCCGCGAGGCCTCGCCCGAGCGCTGGAACTATCCCGGCGAAGGCGTCGGCGCCAAGAGCCGCTACGGCGTCCTGCGCGACTACCTGTCCTCCACGCTCGCGCGCGCTCGCGCCACGGGCACCCTTGCCGTGTCCGCCGACGGTAGCCTCGCCGCCTTTGACACGGGCCTTCTCAGCACCTTGGACGAGAAGCTCTACGCCGTGCTGACCCCAACCGGCATCGACATCCCCTGGCACCTCGAAGGATTTGCCGAGCCCGGCTCCGGCGAGCTCGGCAGCAAGCTGGCCGCCGCCATTGGCGAGCTTCCCACGCAAGCCATCTACCTGCAGTCCATTGATGACGTAATGCCGCGGGCGGGCGCCATGGTCATCCCCGACTACCGCAACCTATTCTCCGAGTGCCTCGACCGCCTGCCCGCCGGCTGGCTTCACGAGCAGCTCGAGGGCACCGGCGCCGCGGCCGCGCTCACGGCCCTTGCCGAGGCGAACGCTCCCGCGCAGCACGACAGCGCCAAGCGCGCACTCGGCCGTGCCATCGCCGACGAGCCCGCGCTGTTCCGCCGTCTCTGCCGTGCGCTTGACGATGCCATCAGCCTCTCCATGCGCCGCGCCCAGGCGAGCTACCGCCACGTGGCGCCCGCCTACGACGCCGCACGCGACCGCATGCTGCTGCTCTTGCCGCTCGCCCTTGTGGACGAGACGAACGTCGACTGTGCCCTGGTCCTCGAGCTCATGCCGAGCGGAGCCTACCAGGCCGCAAGCATCGCCACCCTGCCGGCCGCCTACGCCGCCACCCGCGTCGTCAGCGCCGAGATGCCCACCTGGCTCGCCGCCGAGAAGGCATTGGGATAGCGACAACGGGGCTTCTCCCGCAAGCACGGAGGCCTCATCGCTTTCCGTCTTCGTCCGCAGTCCCAAGCGCCTGGGCACAGCAGCCGCAGGCAACAGCGGCCCCGCCTTCGAGGACAGACGCAAGCGTCTCCGCCCGCAAGTGAGCAGCCGCCCATAGCACAGCAAAGCGCCCCGACACGTTGCCGGGGCGCTCTTCGTTGGCAAATAAACTGCTGCTCGCAGGCTGCGTCGTCTCGCTCAGGGCGTGGCTCGGGGGCTTTCTTCCCTACTCCTGCGGCACCTCGCCGGTTGCGAGGATGGCCTCGAGCGCGTCCTCATCAAGCACGGACACGCCAAGCTCTTGGGCCTTGGTGAGCTTGGAGCCGGCCGCCTCGCCGGCAATAACGTAGCTCGTCTTCTTGGAAACCGAGCCGCTCACCTTGGCGCCGAAGGCCATGAGGGCAGCCTTGGCCTCGTCGCGCTTGTGGCGCTCGAGCGTGCCCGTAAGCACAAAGGTGAGACCCGCAAGCGTCTGCGGGGCCACCTCGGCAGGCTGCTCCTCCTCAAGCACCACGCCGGCCGCCTGCAGGCGCTCAAGCACGGCCTTGTTCTCCTCAACGGAAAGGAACTCTCGCACGCTGTGGGCAATTTTGGGGCCAACGCCCTCCACAGCCGCAATCTTCTCCTCGTCAGCGGCCATGAGATTCGCAAGCGAGCCAAACTGCTTGGCAAGTGAGCGCGCCACCTGCTCGCCCACGTGGCGGATACCCAGGCCAAATAGTACGCGCGCAAGGCCACGGCCGCGGCTCTCCGCAATCTGGTCCATCACCTTGGCGGCGATGACCTTGCCCACAAGGATGTCGTCGCCAGAGACACTCACACGTCCTGTCGGGCACTCGGCCAGGGCCGTCTGCGTGAGCTTGTCGTAGAAGTCCGCCACGTCAGAGACAAGCCCGGCCGCCACAAGCTTGCCGATGAGCTCGTCGCCCAGGCCGTCGATGTCCATGGCTTTGCGGCTCACCCAGTGACAGAGGCGCTCGTGGGCCTGAGCCGGACAATCGATGGAGACGCAGCGGTAGGCCACCTCGCCCTCCTCGCGAAGGACCGGGCTACCACAGCTGGGACAATGTGTAGGCATGTGGAACTCAACCGCGTCATCGGGGCGCAGAGAAAGCACCGGGCCCACGACCTCGGGGATGACGTCGCCGGCCTTGTGAACCACGATCGTGTCGCCCACGCGGACGTTCTTACGGCGGATCTCGTCGATGTTGTGCAGCGTCGCGCGGGCGATGGTGGAGCCCGCCA
>CAVHWW010000075.1:0-13433 GCA_963639715.1 Acutalibacteraceae bacterium | reverse complement strand
GTCGACAAGCACGACCTCAGCGACATTTCTGGCGGCGTCTGAGCCGGAGGCCATGGCCACCGAGCAATCCGCCTCGCGAAGGGCCAGTACGTCGTTGACGCCGTCACCGGTCATGGCCACGGTGTGCCCGGCGGCCCTGAGGGCGCTAACGAGCTCCTTCTTCTGCTGCGGCGTTACGCGCCCAAAGACGCGATAGGTCATGGCGGCGCGTTTGACCTCCTCGGGCGTCGTGAGCGTGGAGGCGTCCACCCACTTGTCGGCGTCGGGCACGCCTACCTCGGCTGCAATGCTCGAAACCGTACGCGGGTCATCACCAGAAATGACGTTCAAGCAAACGCCCTGCTCCTTGAAGAAATTAATAGTGTCCGGCGCACTCGAACGGATGTGGTCAGAGATGGAGAGGATGCCCAGGGGACGCACCGCGCCCACGATGTTGTCATCGTCGTCAAAGCCGTCGCACTCAGCCACGGCCAAAACACGCTCGCGCTCCCCCGTCTGGCTAATGGCGCGCTCAAGTTCCTCGGGAACCGCGCCCGCAAACACGAACTGGGCTGCACCCATAACGAAGCAGCGGCCGTCTTGCATGACGCAGCCAGAGTACTTGCGCGCACTCGAGAAGGGAACGGTTCGCCTGCTCTCAGCAGTTGCGATAGCGGCCTCGTCGGCGTAGCGAAGAATGGAGACGGCCGTCTCGTTGGCATCGTGGGCACTAGCACGCACCACGCTCACCGCGGCCGACTCAACCTCGTCCCCAGAATGGCCGCAGACCCCGATTGAGCGCTCAAAGTCCATGGAGCCCGAGGTGATGGTTCCCGTTTTGTCCAGGCACAGCACATCAACACGTGCCAGCATCTCGATGCAATAAAACTGCTGGATAAGCACCTTCTTGTTAGCAAGACGTGCCGTCGAAATGACAAGCACGGTAGAGGTGAGCAGCACGAGACCCTGCGGAATCATGCCAACAAGCGCAGCAACGGTGGTGAGGATGGCACTGTTGATCTCTGAGCCATCTTGAAGGGTGCGTAAGAACAAAAGAATGCCGGCGGGGGCAAGGAGCCACGTGGCCCAACGGATGATCATGTTGAGCGTGCTCATAATCTCGGAGCGCGTGGTCTTCACGTACTTTGCCTCTGCGTTGATGCGCGCTGCGTAGGAATCGGCACCAACACCCACAACCCTGGCAATCACGGTACCGGAGTCGAGGAAACTGCCACTCATGAGGCTTTCGCCCTCACGCTTGGTCACAGGCTTGCTCTCGCCAGTAATAAGGCTTTCGTTAAGGCCAGCGACACCCCAAACGACCTCAGCGTCCGCCGGCACCTGGTCGCCGCGCCTGAGCACAAGCAGGTCGTCCAAGACAACCTCGGCATGCCCCACCTCAACATCCTTGCCGCCACGTCGCACCGTGACGGGACGCTCGGCAAGAATCGAGAGCTTATCGATGGTGCGCTTAGAGCGAACCTCCTGGACGATGCCAATGGCAAGGTTGCAAAAGACCACCAGCACAAAGGTGAGGTTGCGCCAAGAACCGGTGTAGGCCACAAGGCCCGCAAGCACGAGGTTCACGCCGTTGAAGAGCGTAAAGGTGTGCTCGGCAACAATCTGGGCGACCGACTTGGTCTTAGGGCCGGCCTCGGCGTTGACCCGGCCGTCCTCAAGGCGATCGGCCACTTCCCTATCCCCAAGGCCCAAAAGCTCAGGCGCGATGAGGTCCGTCGTCTGCGTCTGCTCTGCCATCGGTTCCCCTTCATATCAAAAACGGCACCGAGGAAGGTGCCGTCAAAGATTCAATTGGTGCTCTCTGTGGGGTTCGAACCCGCGACCTTTCGCTCCGGAGGCGAACGCTCTATCCAGCTGAGCTAAGAGAGCAGCGAACGTTGAGTATAGAGCATGGGCGCCCAAATTGCGTGAAGGCGAGCAAGCCATATCGTTACCCCATCAATGGCACGAGGCGACCAAACCGAAGGCTCGATGTGCCTCAATATGGGCATGAACAAGCAAATCGTCGACACAGTAGCCCCTCGTTGCTGGCTCTTGCGCGCGCACGCTGTAGTAACATCAGCAAACTGACTAAATTCGCGCAGCGTTGCAGGCCACGACAGGCCGCAGAGGGGGAACCATGATTGCCGTCGTCAAGGACACCGCCACCCAGGAGCAGATCGACCACTTCGTTTCCTGGATTCACGGCAAGGGCCTCGACACCCACATCTCCAAGGGCAACAACACCACCATCATCGGTCTTGTTGGCGACACCACCCAGATTGACCCCTACCTTATTGAGGGCATGGACATCATTGAGCGCGTGCAGCGCGTGTCTGAGCCCTTCAAGAAGGCCAACCGCAAGTTCCACCCGCTTAACACTGTCGTTGACTGCGGTCACGGCGTGAAGATCGGCGACGGCTCCTTCCACGTCATCGCCGGCCCGTGCTCGGTTGAGGGCGAGAACCTCATCCGCATCGCCCGCGAGGTCAAGGCCGCAGGAGCGACCCTGCTGCGTGGCGGCGCCTATAAGCCCCGCACCTCCCCTTACGCCTACCAGGGCATGGGCGAGGAAGGCCTCGACCTTCTGTGCGAGGCTCGCGATGAGCTCGACATGCCCATTGTCACCGAGCTCATGGACCCGCGCGACGTCGACAAGTTCATCTCTCGCAACATCGAGGTCTGGCAGATCGGCGCCCGCAACGCGCAGAACTTCCCGCTTCTGCGCGAGGTCGGCAAGACGAAGACCCCCATCCTTCTCAAGCGTGGCATCGCCGGCTCGATCGACGAGTTGCTCATGGCGGCCGAGTACATCATGAGCGAGGGTAACCCCAACGTCATCCTGTGCGAGCGCGGAATCCGCACCTTCGAGACGCACACGAGGAACACCTTCGACCTCAGCGCCGTGCCGGTGCTCCACGACCTCTCCCACCTGCCGGTTTGTGCCGACCCGAGCCACGCCACGGGCCACACGCGTTACGTGACGCCAATGGCCCTCGCCGCCACCGCGGCCGGCGCCGACTGCCTCGAGATCGAGGTTCACGACGACCCCAAGCACGCTTGGTCCGACGGCGCCCAGGCCCTCACCCCCGCTCAGTTCAGGGACGCCATGGCCCGCATCGCCACCGTGCGCGAGGCCGTGACGATGGAGGTCGAGTAACGTGGACCAGCAGCAAGACGTTGAGAAGACGGCAGCGGATGCAAGCCCGGTCGTAGAGGGGCGCGTCGGCGTTGTTGGCCTGGGCCTTATTGGTGGCTCGTTTGCCCGCGCCATGGCCCAGGGCGGACACGAGGTCTACGCGTACGACCCCAACACCGAGATTGCGAGCTTTGCCGCCATCGAGACCACCTCGGGCGTGCTTGACGAGAACATCATCCCCACCTGCGAGCTCATTATCCTGGCTTGCTACCCAAAGGCGTGCGTGAGCTGGCTCGAGGAGCACGCGGAAATTATCAGCGACCAGACCATCGTCATCGACACGGGTGGCGTGAAGCGTTCCATCTGCGAGCCATGCTTTGAGCTTGCGCGCGAGCACGGCTTTACTTTCGTAGGTTGCCACCCCATGGCAGGCACCCAATTTTCCGGGTATGCCCACTCCCGCGCAAACATGTTCGTGGGCGCGCCGATGGTCGTCTGTCCTGCTCCCGAGGTGCGCGGCGTGGATTGTCTGGCCCTCGTCGATCACCTCGAGACCCTGCTTGCGCCTTGTGGCTTCGAGAAGTTCACGGTCACTACGCCCGAGCGCCATGACCGCGTCATTGCCTACACCTCGCAGCTTGCGCACGTGGTCTCCAACGCCTACGTGAAGAGCCCGACGCTGCAGCTGCGCGAGGGCTTCTCGGCAGGCTCCTACAAGGACCTCACTCGCGTGGCAAGGCTCAACCCGACCATGTGGTGCGAGCTGTTCTTGGACGACGCCGACAACCTCGCAGACGAGATCGGCATCATCGTAGACGAGCTCAACAAGTACAAAGATGCCCTTGAGAAGCGCGATGCCGCGCGCCTCACCGAGCTTTTGGCCGAGGGAGACCGCATCAAGCGCGCCGACCTCGCCAAGGAAGAGGAAGTGTAGCGATGGCCGAACTCGACACCGTGGTACGCGTTGATGCCGCAAGCGCGTCGTATGACGTTCACGTGACGCCCGGCTCACTCGCGAGCGTGGGCAAGCTAACCCGCGATCTTGCCGGCGGTACCGTGGCCTTTATCGTCTCGGACTCCAATGTCGCGCCGCTCTACCTCAGCACTGTCAAGGAGCAGCTCGAGAACCAGGGTTACGAGACGGGCTCCTACGTCTTCGAAGCTGGCGAGGCCTCCAAGCGAGCAACCACCTGGGCAGCCTGCCTTGAGGCAATGGCCGAAGCCGGTCTCACGAGAGATGACGTCGTCGTTGCTCTGGGCGGCGGCGTAGTTGGCGACCTGGCCGGGTTTGCCGCCGCAAGCTATATGCGCGGCTGCAACGTGGTACAGGTGCCCACGAGCCTGCTTGCCATGGTCGACTCCTCAGTCGGCGGAAAGACCGCCATTGACCTTGCTGCCGGCAAGAACCTCGCAGGCGCCTTCTGGCAGCCCAAAGTCGTAATTGCTGATCCCAACACGCTCAAGACAATCAACCACGACCTGTTCACCGATTCTTGCGGCGAAGTCATCAAGCACGGCGTTCTTGCCGACCCCGACCTCTTTGCCGCTCTCGAGAAGAACCCCATCAACGTCGCCGGCTTCCCCGAAGACGAACTCGCTCACATCATCGCCAGGAACGTGGAGATCAAGCGCGACGTGGTGAATGCCGATGAGCGCGAGAAGGGCCTACGCCAAACGCTCAACCTTGGACACACCGTCGGACATGCGATCGAGGCGGCAAACGACTTCGCGCTCGGCCACGGCTCGAGCGTCGCGGCCGGCATGTGCTATGTGGCGAGGGCCTGTGCAAAGCTCGGCATATGCCCGAAGGAGGATGCCGAGAGGATCGTGGCCTGCGTTTCGTCCTACGGCCTACCGACCACATCCGACTATTCGGTAGATACGCTTTTCGAGCACGCCCTTGCAGATAAGAAGCGCCACGGCGACCACATGAACGTCGTCATGATTAAGAAAATCGGCGAGGTTTACGTCGAGAAAATGCCGCTCGAACGCTTCAAGGAGTTCATCGAACTCGGAGCTTAGACCCACCGAGCCGGCAATGACTTCCCTTGTGTCAGCGAAAGCCGACCTGCCAAGGAGCCTCAAGGGCGACACGATGTCCGATACGAGCGCTACTATAAAGTGCTTTTGAATCTACGAACGATGGAGCCGAAATCCATGGACGTAACCATTACGCCGCACGCACTCACGGGGCAGATTCCCGCCATTGCAAGCAAGTCGATGGCGCATCGCCTGCTTATCTGCGCGGCTCTCTGTCCGCAGCCGACTGATATCGTCTGCGCCACCACCTCCAGGGACATCGAAGCCACCATCGCCTGTCTCGAAGCGCTTGGGGCAAGCATCGTTCGCGAGGGCGATGTGCTGCACGTACGTCCCGTTCCCACCAACGCAGAGACTGGGGCCGTTGAGGCCACACGCGGCGCTCTTCTCGACTGCGGCGAGTCCGGCTCCACCGAGCGCTTCATGCTGCCGGTTGCCGCCGCGCTGTCTTGTGATGCTTCCCTCACCGGTCACGGCCGCCTCGCGGACAGGCCGCTCTCTCCTCTCTACGAGGAGCTTATCGTTGGCGGAGCCGACCTTTCCGAGCAGGGTACTTTCCCGCTTACGGTTGGCGGCGAGCTGCGCGCCGGTCGCTTTGAGCTCCCCGGTAACGTCAGTTCGCAGTTCATCAGCGGCCTTTTGCTCGCCGCCCCGCTTCTCAAGGGCGCCACTGAGGTCCACGTGTCCGAGCCCATCGAAAGCCGCCCCTACATCGCCCTCACCATTAGCGCGCTTGAGCAGTTCGGCGTGCACGTCTCCGAGACGCACGAGAAGAGCGAGAGCGGCTCATTTACCACCTACTCCGTCATGAGCGGCGCTACCCTCAGCTCGAGCGGGCACGTCTGCGTCGAGGGCGACTGGTCAAACGCCGGCTTCTGGCTCGCCGCCGGCGCGCTCGGAGCAGGCGTTGAGGTAACCGGGCTTGACCTTGCCAGCAGGCAGGGCGACCGCGCGATGATGGCCGCACTTGCCAAGCTCGGGGCCCAGGTGTGCCGCTCTGGCGGCGCCGCAACCGTGCGCAGCGGGTCCCCCGCTGCCTGCGAAATGAACGTCGCCGACTTCCCCGACCTCGTTCCGCCGCTCGCTGCCGTAGCGAGCCTCGCTCCTGGCACCACGCGCCTCACCGGATGCGCCCGTTTGCGCCTCAAGGAATCTGACCGCGTGGAGACGGTTTGCGCCGGCCTCGCAGCGCTTGGCGCCGACATTGCGAGCGATGGCGACGACATCGTCATCAACGGCGAGGAAGAGCTTACCGGCGGCACGGTTGACGCCGCTAACGACCATCGCATCGCCATGATGGCAGCCATCGCCGCAAGCCGCTGTGCGGGCCCGGTCAACATCATCGGCGCCCAGTGCGTCGAGAAGTCCTACCCCGCATTCTTCGAGGACTACCGCAAGCTCGGCGGCCTCGTCACGACCGCCTAGGAGCAAACCATGTCATCCACCTATGGCGACGCGCTCAAGACGTCCATCTTCGGCCAGTCCCACTCAGAGGCCATCGGCTGCACCATCGAGGGACTTCCTGCCGGCATCAACGTTGACCTGGACAAGCTCCAGGCCTTCCTCGACCGCCGAGCCCCCGGCCGCGGCGACACCTCCACGCCTCGCAAGGAGGCTGACCGTCCCCGCATTTTGAGCGGCCTTGTTGATGGTCACACTTGCGGCGCGCCCTTTGCCGCCATCATCGAGAACACCAACACGCGAAGCCAGGACTACGAGGGCCTGCGTCGCGTTCCCAGGCCTGGGCACGCCGACTACCCCGCCTTTGTTCGCTATGGCAACCACCACGACGTTGCCGGGGGCGGACACTTTTCCGGACGCCTCACGGCTCCTTTGTGCATCGCCGGCGGCATCGCGCTGCAGGCACTTGAGGACGCGCTCGGTATCCATGTCGTCGCTCACATTGCACAGCTTGGGCCCGAGGGCGTTTCCGACGATGCGCTCAATCCGCTCACCTATGACGAGGCCCAGCGTAACGCCATCCTCGAAAACGAACTTCCCTGCATCAACCCTGCCGCTGCGCGCGCCATGCATGAGGCGGCCCTCGCCGCGAAGGCCGACCACGACTCCGTCGGCGGCGTTATTGAGTGCGTGGCCTACGGCATGCCGGCCGGTGTCGGCGACCCGATGTTCGACGGGCTCGAGAACCGCATCGCCAAGGCCGTCTTCGGAATCCCCGCGGTAAAGGGCGTGGAATTCGGCGCTGGGTTTGGCGTGGCAACGCTGCGTGGAAGCCAGAACAACGACGCCTATCGCATGGACGGCGAGGCGGTGGCGCTCCAGACTAACAACGCTGGCGGCATCCTCGGCGGCATCTCGACCGGCGCCCCCATCATTTGGCGTGCGGCCGTCAAGCCCACGCCCTCCATCGGCATCGAGCAGAGAAGCGTTGACCTTGCCAACGGGGAAAACTCGCCGCTCGTGGTGCATGGCAGGCATGATCCCTGCATCGTCCCCAGGGCTGTCCCCGTCGCCGAGGCCGCCTGCGCCCTGGCGCTTCTGGACGCCCTGCTCTGCGAGGGCAAGTTCCCTGCGCCCGAGCCTGCCAAGTTTTAGATCCTCGCAATCCGCCGCTACGTAAGCACCTAAATGACAGGAGCCCCATGGCTGACCTCCTCGAAATACGCAACCGCATAGATAGCATCGACGCGCAAATCTGCGACCTGTTCGCTCAGCGCATGGACTGCACGCGAGAGGTTGCCGAGTACAAGAAGTCCGTTGGCAAGCCCATTCTCGACCGAGGCCGCGAGCGCGCCAAGCTCGCCGACGTCGCAACGAAGGTTCCCGAGGAGCTTCGCGACTTCTCGCAGGTGCTTTTCAGCCTCATCATGGAGATCAGCCGCACCCAGCAGAGCGCCGAGATCAACGAGAAGAGCGAGCTTGCCAACAACATCCAGGCGGCCATAGATGGCACGCCTGCGCTCTTCCCGCAGAACGCCTTTGTTGCTTGCCAGGGCGTCGAGGGCGCCTACTCCCAGCATGCCGCCGACCGCCTCTTCAAGCACGCCAAGATTAGCTACTTCGATTCGTTCGAGGGCGTGTTCAAGGCCGTTGACGAGGGCTTTTGCGAGTATGGCGTGCTGCCGGTAGAGAACTCCACCGCAGGCACCGTCAACCAGGTCTACGACCTCATGATGCGCCACAACTTCAGCATCGTCCGCAGCGTGAGGCTCAAGGTCGACCACAACCTCGTGGCGCTTCCTGGCGCCAAGATCGAGGGCATCAAAGAAATCTACAGCCACCCGCAGGCCATCGCGCAGAGCCAGATCTTCCTCTCCGAGCACCCCGAGATAGAGGTCCACGCCTGCGAGAACACCGCCATGGCGGCAAAGATGGTGGCCGAGTCTGGACGCAACGACGTCGCCGCGCTTTCGAGCCGCGCCTGCGCCACGCTCTACGACCTCAATGTGCTGGCCCGCAACGTCCAGGACAGCGACGCTAACTACACGCGCTTTGCCTGCATCACCAAGGACCTCGAGATTTATCCTGGCGCCGACCGCACTTCGCTCATGGTCATCACGGCAAACGACCCCGGCAGCCTCTACAAGGTCCTCGCGCGCTTCTACGCGCTCGACATCAACGTGGTGAAGCTCGAGAGCCGTCCCATTCCCAACACGGACTTTGAGTTCATGTTCTACTTCGATATCGATTGCCCGGTGGCGGCCCCTGAGTTCATGAAGCTCATTGCCTCGCTCGATGATGTCTGCGCGGGCCACCGTTACCTCGGCAGCTACTCGGAGCTGCTCTAATGGCCGCGCAGAAGTGGGACGGCACTTCCTCCGTCACCTACGGCCTGCTCGGGCGCACGCTTGGCCACAGCTGGAGCCCCATCATCCACGAAAAGCTTGGCACCACGCCCTATACCCTCATCGAGCTTGAGCCAGACGAGCTGGCAGACTTCGTTGCTCGCGACGACTGGCGCGGCCTCAACGTCACCATGCCCTACAAGGTCGAGGTCGCCAAGCTCGTCGACGAACTCACCGAGGCTGCGAGCCGCATGGGTGCCGTCAACACGCTGTGGCGCCGAGACGACGGCACGATCCTCGGTGACAACACTGACGTCTACGGCTTCGGATGGATGCTGGAGCGTTTTTGCGACCGCAACCTCGACGGCATTGAGAATCTCGAGGGCGCTGAGGTACTTGTATTGGGCTCTGGCGGCGCCAGCAAGGCCATCGTCTATGCCCTGGAGCAAGTTGGAGCTGAACCCGTCGTCATTTCTCGAAACGGTGAACACAACTACGAGAACCTGCTTGAGAAGCACGCCCAGGCCAGCCTTATCGTTAACGCGACGCCGGTAGGCATGTTCCCCAAGTGCCCCGACTCTCCCCTCTCGCGAGGCATCCTCTCGCAGATGGAAGACCTCGAGGGCGTACTCGATATCGTCTATAACCCCGAGCGCACCGGCATCGTACTCGAGGCCATGAGCCTGGGGCTTCCCGCAGAGAGCGGCCTTGGCATGCTCGTGGGCCAGGCGTGGCGCTCAAGTGAGATTTGGCAGCAGACCGAGCTCGACGAATCGCTCATTGGCAGCATCGAAGACGAGATTCGCTCGAATACGCGAAACGTCGTGCTCATTGGCATGCCCGGCAGCGGCAAGACCAGCTGCGGTCGCCACCTTGAAGAACTTACGGGTCGCGCCCATGTTGACCTCGATGATGCCTTCGCCGACGCCTACGGAAGGAGCGCGGCGCAGGTCATCGAGCAGGATGGCGAGGAAACCTTCCGCATGATGGAGACCGACGTTCTCGCCGCTTACAGCGCCCAGAGCTCGCTCATCATCTCTTGTGGCGGAGGCGTTGTCACCAGGCCTGAGAACCTGCTGCTCATGCAACAGAACGGCACCATCATCATGCTCGACAGGCCCATCGACCAGCTCTCGTGCAAGGGACGCCCCATTTCAAAGGCTGCTGGCGTAGAGACCCTCGCCGAACAGAGGATGCCTCTCTACCGCGCCTGGGCAGACCAAATCGTCACCTGCACCGGCAGCGCTCGTGGAGACGCTCTGGAGATTGTCGAGCGCCTCAGCCTCTAGCAACCGCTCGCACGTCCATGTAAGCCTCTCGCAAATCCGTCGCGGAGGCGAAACAATATCGTGCGAACCTAGCAAAGGTTGATTGGGCTTAAAGCGGATTACTATTAGTGTCCGCTTTAAGCCACGCAAGGAAAGAAACGTCTAGGAAGTGCAAGCATGAACTATCAGGAAGTCGCCGAAAAGGTTCTCGAGGCCATCGGAGGGGCGGGCAACGTCAAAAGCGTCATGACCTGTCTCACGCGCCTAAGGCTCACACTTGCTGATACTTCCGTTGTGGACGGGTCTGCCCTGCGCTCCATCCGTGGCGTCCTTGGGACCGCCTCCCGTGGTGCGAACGGCCTTGAGGTCGTCTTTGGCCCCGCAACCATTGAGGGCGTTGCCCGCGAGTTCTCCATCCAGTCGAACGTCCTGCTCGACGAGGCGAATGGCGCGTGCGTTAACCCTCTCGTGACCATGGCCAGCTCTCAAGAAGCCGACGAAGAGCCTGAGCCCGAACCCGAGCCCAAGGCCGTTGCAGACCGCGTCATCATCACGCCTGGTCGCCGCAGTTCCTACAGGGCTCAGCAAAAGGCAGCCGTCGAGAATGAACGCCTCGACGGAGATGATCTTGATGCCCTGCGAGCCTTCCTTGGCGAATCTAGCCCGAAGAAGGAGATGGCCCAGACTTCCGACTCAACCAAGAAGGGTCGTAGCGTCTTGGTCATCAACGGACCCAACATCAATATGCTCGGAGTTCGCGAGCCTGGCATCTATGGCAAAGATGACTATGCGTCACTCATCCGCACCTGCAAGGCCGCAGCTGCTGAGGCTGGCTTCACGAATGTGAAGTGCTATCAGTCGAACCACGAGGGCTCCATTGTGGATGAGATCCAGGCCGCCCTTGGCAACTTCGACGGCATCGTTATTAACCCCGCCGCCTACACCCACACCTCCGTTGCCATTCTCGATGCCGTGAAGGCCGTATCGCTGCCCTGCGTCGAGGTGCACATCAGCCGCGTTGAGGATCGCGAGGAGTTCCGCCAGGTCTCCTACGTGCGCAAGGCTTGCTTCGAGACCATCACCGGCATGGGCATCGAGGGGTACCGCAAGGCCATCCTTGACCTTGCCGCTCATCTAGGGATGTAGGATCCGACTCCCTCTTTGTAACCTGATTCGAACGCATGGTTGGGCTGAGCCGAGTCCTGCCGCCTGCTCAGACAGTCCTGAGCTCGCTCGAAGGCCACATTATGTGGCCTTCGGCTCGTGCGGAACTCGCATTCGGCAGGGCCCGGTCGGCCTTTCGTGTTGTGGGCAATGCCCTACAACACGACTATAAATAGGGTCCTTCAATCTCCTAGTGCACCGCTCACATGAGAGAACAGTACGTAAGGACGGCCTTGCTGAAAAGAACAACCTTTATTAAGGGATGTCGTTACCTGCCGTAAGAGCCTATTACATGCTGTGGGTGGAGAAGACTTCTTCGTCTTGCCAAAGGACGATAACACCCGTCTCGCGAGTCTTCGCCAGGTCAATAAGTCGCTGGTTAGAGCTGCCGCGGAAGCGCAAGCTAATGTCATAGAGAGCCTGTGAGAAGGGGCCGTCAACAAGGACATCAATGTGGCTAAGAAGCTCCTCAGTTACGCCCTCGACATAACGCCTTCCTCCAGGCTGCAGATCCTTGTCGTAGAGGTAGCCGGTGTAGCACCAGATGTCTTTCGCGGGCAGCTCAAAAACAAGGCGCTCCAAAAATGGCAGCAGGCCACGCTGGTTCTCCGGCTCCATCGGGTCTCCGCCAAGCAGAGAAAGCCCGCGGATATAGGCAGGACGCAGACTGTCGATAATGTCGTTCTCGGTCTTGCGATCAAAGAACTCGCCGAACTCGAAGTCCTGGGCCTCCCCGTTAAAGCACCCGGGGCAATGCAGGCGACAGCCCGAAACAAACAGGCTCGTCCTCACACCCGCACCATTTGCGATGTCGCAGTACTTAATAGCCCCGTACTTCATACGCACCTGCCTAATAGATAACAGTCCAGGTCTTAAGAATAACCCTCAGAGTAGGCGCAAAAGTCAGCGTGCGGCCCTGGGATTCCCCAGGGCCGCTCAGCGTCGAGTCGGCCGTCGTTCGTCAGAACGACGGAACTAAAGGTGCATCACGCGGTCGCGGATTTCTTCGGTGCGACCCTGGTTCCAGAACTGAGTTCCGATATAACCGCAGGTACGACGAGCGACATTGAGCTTGCTCTGGTCACGGTTGCCGCACTTGGGGCACTCCCAGATGAGCTTGCCGTCATCCTCGACAATCTGAATCTCGCCATCGTAGCCGCAGACCTGGCAGTAGTCGCTCTTGGTGTTGAGCTCGGCGTACATGATGTTGTCGTAGATGTAGTGCAGCACGCTCATGACGGCCTCGAGGTTGTCCTGCATGTTGGGAACCTCGACGTAGGAGATGGCGCCGCCCGGAGAGAGACGCTGGAACTCGCTCTCGAACTTGAGCTTGGTGAAGGCATCGATGTTCTCGCGCACGTTGACGTGGTAGCTGTTGGTGATGTAGCCGTGGTCGGTGATGCCCTCGACGATACCGAAGCGACGCTGCAGGCACTTGGCGAACTTGTAGGTGGTTGACTCCAGCGGCGTACCGTAGATGGAGTAGTCGATGTCCTCAGCAGCCTTCCACTCGTTGCACTTGTCGTTCATGCGCTGCATCACGGCAAGCGCGAACGGCGTGGCCTCGGGGTCGGTGTGGCTGTGGCCGGTCATGTACTTCACGCACTCGTAGAGGCCGGCGTAACCCAGACTGATGGTGGAGTAGCCGCCATAGAGCAAAGGATCGATGACGGCACCCTTGGGAAGGCGAGCCAGGGCGCCGTACTGCCAAAGAATGGGCGCAGCATCAGAAAGGGTGCCCTTGAGACGATCGTGACGGCAACGCAGGGCCTTGTGGCAGAGCTCGAGACGCTCATCGAAGATCTCCCAGAACTTGTCCGAGTCGCCGCCGGAAGACAGCGCGACGTCAGGCAGGTTGATGGTGACGACGCCCTGGTTGAAGCGGCCGTAGTACTTGGGCTTGACGGGATCGTAGTTAAGGGCGTGGGCAACGTTGTTGTAGCCGTTGCCAGAGCGGTCGGGCGTAAGGAAGCTACGGCAACCCATGCAGGTGTAGCAATCGCCGTTGCCCTCGGTCTCCCCTGCCGACAGCTTGAGCTCGCGCATCTTCTTCTCAGAGATGTAGTCGGGCACCATGCGCTTGGCGGTGCACTTGGC
>CAVHWW010000074.1:0-16959 GCA_963639715.1 Acutalibacteraceae bacterium | reverse complement strand
CCCAGCTCGTCGGCGCTCTGCAGACGGTAGAGGTCAAAGTGGTAGAGGTCCATCTCGGTACCAGAATGCACGGCCTCAAGCGCAAACGTGGGGCTCGTGATGTCGTCCTCAACGCCCATGGCGAGCGCGATTCCCTTGGTGAGCTGCGTCTTGCCGGCGCCAAGGTCACCCGTGAGCACCAAGACGTCGCCAGCAGCAAGCGCGCGCCCCAGACGCTCGCCAATCTGGCGGGTCTCTTCGGCGGACGAAGACGAAAGCACAAGCTCGCTCATGGCTAGGAATCCTCTCGAACGATGCCGGCACGACGGGCCGCCGCCTCGGCGTCGACGCCCGCAGGCGGGTTAGCGGCAAGCCAGGCGCCCACGCGCGCGAGGTCCTCGCGCAGCAGGGGCTCCCAGTCGGCGTGGTAGATGCAGGCAGCCGGGTGGAAGGTGGGTGCCACGACAAAGTGGCCCTGCTGGTAGAGCTGGCCGCGCAGGCTCATGACTCCTCGATCGGTCTTGAGAACCCACTGCGAGGCGAAGTTTCCCAGGCACACGATGACGTCGGGCCACACCGAGCGAATCTGCTCACGCAAAAACGGAGAGCAGGCCTGAATCTCCTCCGGCTTGGGATTGCGGTTGTCGGGCGGGCGGCACTTCACGACGTTGGCGATATAGACCTCGTCGCGCGTGAGGCCAGCCACGCCAAGCAGGGAATCGAGCTTCTGGCCCGCCGCCCCCACAAAGGGTTCGCCCTTGATGTCCTCGTTTCTGCCCGGCCCCTCACCCACGAACATCACGCGGGCATGGGGATTGCCGCAGCCAAAGACGATGTGGGAGCGCGCCTGGCCAAGCTCGCAGCGCTTGCACTCGCCGAGGATGTTCTCAATCTCCTCGAGCATCACCTCGCCGGGGCGCTGGTTCACATGCCCGGGAATTTGCATGACGGCCATGCGGCGCCCCTAGAGGTAGACCTTCTCGAGGCGCGCACCAAAGTTGCACGTCACCTCGTAGTTGATGGTGCCACGCAAATCGGCCAGCTCCTCGGCCGTGATGCGCTCGTTGCCGTCGGCGCCCATAATAGTCACGAGGTCGCCGTACTCCACCTCGCCGATGGGGCGCAGGGCGCGGTTGGGGTTGACGTCCACCGCAAACATGCACTGGTCCATGCAGATATTGCCGGCCTGCCTGCAGCGCGTTCCATGCACGAGCACGTCCATCTTGCCCGACAGCGTGCGGGAGAGACCGTCGGCATAGCCCACCGGAATCGTCGCAATCTGGACGTTCTGGCGCGCCACGGAGAAGACCTGGCCGTAGCTCACGCCAGAGCCGACCGGCGGATAGATCACGCGAGTGACGCGAGCCCTCACGCTCATGACCGGGTCGAGCGAGATGTGGGGGCGCGTGGACTCGGCCGGCTGCATGCCGTAGAGACCCACGCCCACACGGCACATGTCGAGGTGGGTATCGGGATAAAGGATGGTCGCCGGCGTGTTGTCGCAATGCACCAAACCGCACTCGACGCCAGCGGCGCGCATCTCGGCCACCGACTCGGTGAAGCGACGGTACTGCTGGCCAAAGGTCCAGTCACCAGGCACATCGGCCGTGGCGAAGTGGGTGAAGGTGCCCTCGCAGCTAAGGCCGCGGTGGAAGTCGATGCCGCGGTGGAACTCGAGCGCCTCTCGCCAATCCACGCCGATGCGCGTCATGCCCGTCTCGACGCAAAGGTGGTACTTGCCCACCGTGTCGAAGGCCGCGGCGCACTCGCCATAGGCAAGCGCGAACTCGGGCGTATAGATGCTCGGCATGAGGTCGTGCTCGATGAGGGTCTGCACGCACTCCATGGGCGGCTCGGAGAGGATGAGGATGGGCCAGGTGATGCCCGCCTCACGCAGGGCCAGGCCCTCGTTCACCGTGGCCACAGCAAACTGGTCGGCGCCGGCGGCATGCATGACCTTGGCGCACTCATAGGCACCGTGACCGTAGGCGTCGGCCTTGACGACGGCCATCATGCGCACGCCCGGCTCCAGCAGGTCCTTGAAGGCGCGGGTGTTGCGGCGCAGCGCGCCCTTGTCAATCTCGACCCAAGACCAACGCGTATCCGGACACCTGTGCTGAACCATGGGAATGCGCCCCCGTATCGAAGCCGGCTTTGGGGTCTTGCGCCCCGCCGCCGGCAAAGTCTTACTACCTGCGCCCTACTCAGACTCGGGCGCGACGTCAGCCCCGCTAAAGGCCGCGCGGTCCTCGACCGCGTCAACCGCAAGGCCAATCGAGTCGATTATATCGGCTGCCATGACGCCCCTCGTGCCGTAGTGCTCCTGCGCGAAGGAGGCCGCGCAGCCATGCACCTCGCAGGCGAGCGCCGTGAGCGTGGGCAGGTTCTCGGTCTCGACGCCACGGGCGAGCAGGCCCACCGTGATGCCGGCAAGCACGTCGCCGGAACCGGCGGTGGCCAGGCAGGCCGGGCCGGGCTTGGGCAGCAGGGCCGCCTCGACGCCCACGCAGGCCGTAGCGGTGCCCTTGGCAACCACCACGAGCTCACTGCCGCCGTCGGCCCACACGATGCGACGCGCCGCCTCGAGGGCCGCGGTGAGCGTGGCCGGAGCGGCGTCGCCCGTAAGGCCCACGAGCCTGCCGAGCTCGCGACGGTGCGGCGTGAGCACAAGCGGAGAAGAGCGACGCAGCAGCTCGGGGAACTCGTCGAGCGCATTGTTGGTGAGGCGCGCGAGGCTGTTGAGGCCGTCGGCGTCGATGACGAGGGAGGTCTCGCTCTCGAGCAGGGTGGAGACCACGCCCACGGTGCCGGTGGTCACGCACATGCCCGGGCCCACGAGCACCGCACTGCGGCGGGCGGCAAGCTCTGCCACCTGGGCTCGAGCGGCGCTGGAGAAGGTGCCATCGGCGTCTGCCGGCAGCCCCACCACGGGAATCTCGAGCAGGTGGGCGCGGGCGATGTCGGCCACGGGCTCGGGCACGGCGAGGGTCACGTAGCCAGCGCCGGCGCGGGCCGCGGCCTTGGCGGCCATGATGGCGGCACCCGGGAAGCGCGTGGAGCCGCCCACCACGAGCACGCTGCCACGCGTGTACTTATCGACCACGCAGGTAGGAGGCGCGAGGACGCTGATGTAGTCGGCCGTCTCGCAGCGCCAGGCCACCGGGTCGGCTTCAAAGACGAGCTTGGACGTCTGCTCGGCCAGAGGCGCCACCACGATGGAGCCACAAACGTCGCGGCCGTCATCAGAGAGCAGGCCGGGCTTGAGGGCGAGCATCGTAATCGTGACGTCAGCCACCACCACGGCACCGGGAGCCAGGCCAGTCTGGGCAGAAAGGCCGCTGGGCACGTCAACGGACACGACGCGAGAGCCAGACGAGTTGAGCGCGTCAATCCAAATGGAGAAGGGCGCCACCGGGGCGTCGTGGAAGCCAGTGCCCAGCATGGCGTCGAGCACGGCGTCGGCGCCAGCGATGAGCCGGTCGAGCTCGCCACGGCTCGGGCCCACGAGGTACTGCACGCCAGCCTCAATCGCGGCACGTGCCACCATGGGCGCAAGGTCGCCGTGGAGCTGGTCGGGCTCGCAAGGCGTCACGACGCGGACGTCGATACCTGCGGCCTTGAGGTTCTCGGCGGCAACCCAGCCGTCTCCGCCGTTGTTGCCAAAGCCGGCAAGTACCACCACGCGCGAGACCTCGCCCAGGCGAAGGACCTCCTGCGCGGCGGCGTCGCCGGCGCGATGCATAAGCTCAGAGACGCTCACGCCCACATCGGCGAGGCGCCTCTCGACAGACCTGATGTCTTCAACGTTCAGTACCGGCTGCATGCCCACTCACTTTCCGTCTGAGACGCGCTCGAGCTCGTCGATGATCGAGCGGGCCTCCCTGAACGACTCTGCCAGCTCGCGACGCGGGTCGCGGGCCTCATCTTGCTTTGGTGCGGTCTCGGCCGTCGTTGCGACGGCGTTGGCAACCGCCATCTCTCGCGTGAACGAGAGCGAGATAGCCACCGAGAGCACGCCCTTCTCGTGCGCAATCTCGGCTGCGCGGCCCTTGAGGACCACCTGGGGCTTGCCCGCGGCGTCAGCGCTGACGCTTACGTCATCGAGCTTGACGCCCTTGCCAAACCCGCAGCCCAACGCCTTAAGCACCGCCTCGCGCGCGGCAAAGCGGCAGGCGTAGTGAGCCGCAGGACGCGTGGTTTGCTCGCAGTACTGGCGCTCCTCGTCGGTAAAGACACGACGAGCAAAGCGCGGCGTGCGCGACAAGATCTTCTCCATGCGAGAAATCTCGACTATGTCGACGCCAACTCCCGCCAGTGCCATGCGCTTCCCCAGCCTCTCGGTAACTCATTAAGTCTACCGCGAGCGGCACGAATTAGACACGCCACGCTGCCAAGCTTTCCGGCCGAGAGCAGAGCGCTGCCACCTCCTGGCTATAAAGCTTGGCAAAAGTTCAAGACGAAGCGCAGGTAGCGTCCGGATGCCTAAATGGCCGCGCTACCCTTTCACAGGTCGGTCGGCTTCCTGCTCGGGCACGATGATGTTCAAGAGGAATGACACCACGAACGAGACGACCACCGAGCTACTGAGGATGCTTTGGGCCGTGCTCGGGAGGAACTGCAGAATCTCGGGCGTGGCGCCGATGCCCACGCCCAGGGCAAGCGACAGGCCCACGATGATCTTGTTGCGATAGGTCAGGGGCTGCTCGCAGATCATCTCGATACCCGAAACGGCGATGATGGCAAACACCGTGACCGTGGCCCCTCCGATCACCGGCAGCGGAATGCAGGTGATAAGCGCCGAAATCTTGGGGCAGAGGCCGTCGGCCAGCATGATGGCCGAGGCCACTACGAAGATGCGCTTGGAGACCATCTTCGTGGTGCAGATTATGCCGATGTTTTGGCTGAAGGTGCTCGTGGGCAGGCCGCCGAACAGCGCTCCTACGGCCGCGATGAGGCCCTGGCCTCTGATGGCGCCGCCGAGCTCGGAACCTTCCGCATCTCGCCCGAGGGCGCCCACGGTGGTTGCCGAGACGCCGCCGATGATCTGCACCGACTGGATGACGCTGATGAGCGACATGAGCACCACGGCGTCCGGGTAGAACTCGATGCCAAACCCGAGCGGGCGCGGCAAGGAAAGCCACGCGGCGCTGCGCACCCCCTCGAAGCTCACGAGGTCGTGGCCCATGAACAGCGCAAGCACAAAGCCCGCGAAGATACCGATGATCATGCCCGAGACCTTGACGTAGCCCTTGCCCCAGATGCCGCAGGCGAGCGTGACCACAAGCGTGACGCTGGTGAGCAGCCAGAACTCTGGCGATCCAAAGGTGCCGGCCGCCTTGGCGGCAGAGCCGCCACCCATGTAGTTCACGGCCGTGGAGTACAGCGACAAGCCGATGGCGAGCGTCACCGTGCCCGTAACAACAGGCGGGAAGAGCTTGCGAACCTTCTCGATGACAAAGCCCGCGAGGATAGTCACAACGCCGCCCACGAGCTGGGCGCCCATAATCCCCGGGATTCCATGCGCAAGCCCGATGGTCGTCAGAACCGGCACATAGGCAAAGGCGACGCCCATCACGGTGGGCAGGCCCACGCCAAAGCCGAGCACCGGATAGAGCTGCAGCAGCGTGGCCAGTGCGGCCGCGATCATGGACGCCTGCACCAGCGTGGTTTCCTCGGCAGAGCTCACCCCAACCGAGGCGGCCACAAGCATGGCAGGCGTGATGTTGCCCACGAGCATCGCCACGACATGGCAGATGGCGAGGGGCAGCGTCGAGTGGATGGAGGGCTTGCCATCGACCTTGGCAAGCTCGGCGGCATCCGCCTCGTTGATCGACATGCCATGGCCGTGCTGGGCGTTGCTCATAGGGACACCGTATCTCTCGATTCAATTAACAGCTAGCGCGCCATTATTGCGCATAGCTCAAACAAAAACCCGTCCGGGCCGGTGAACAGTCGCAAACGACTCGCGGCTGTCACCTGCCCGGACGGGCGTAACCCACATCAAAGTTGCAAGCGAAGCGCTACTCCACCGTGACGCTCTTGGCGAGGTTACGAGGCTGGTCAACGTCGCAGCCGCGCAGCAGCGCAACGTCGCGCGCAAGCAGCTGCAGCGGCACCGTGGCCAGGATGGGGCTGAAGGCGTCGCGAACGTTGGGGACCCACATCACGTGGTCGGCGATCTTGGTGATCTCCTCGTCGCCCTCGGTGGCGATGGCGATGATCTTGGCGCCGCGGGCCTCGCACTCCTTGAGGTTGGAGACCGTCTTCTCGTAGGTGGGGCTCTTGGTGGCCACCGCGATGACCGGGAAGCCCGGGTCGATGAGGGCGATGGGGCCGTGCTTCAGCTCGCCGGCGGAGTAGGCCTCGGCGTGGAGGTAGCTGACCTCCTTGAGCTTGAGGGCACCCTCGCACGAGATGGCCGAACCCATGCCACGGCCCACGAACAGAGCCGACTGGGCGTCCTTGCAGGCAAGGGCGGCCTCGTGGACGGCCTCGTTCTGGGTGTCGAGGATGTGCTGGATCTTCTCGGCAGTGTCACCGAGCTCCTGGAAGAGCATGCGGACCTGACCGGCGGTGAGGCGGTACTTCACCTGGGCAAGCAGCAGCGCCAGCAGCGTGAGGCTCACGACCTGGCCGATGAAGCTCTTGGTGGAGGCAACGGCAATCTCCTTGTTGGCCTTGGTGTAGATGACGCCGTCGGACTCGCGGGCAACGGGGCTGCCCACAACGTTGGTGATGCCGAAGACCTTGGCGCCCTTGATGCGGGCGTCGCGGATGGCGGCCAGGGTGTCGGCCGTCTCGCCGGACTGGGAGACCGCGACCACGAGGGTCGTCGGGGTGATGATCGGGTCGCGATAGCGGAACTCGCTGGCGGCCTCGACCTCGCAGGGAACGCGCGCCCAGCTCTCGATGAGGTTCTTGGCGATGAGGCCGGCGTGGTAGCTCGTGCCGCAGGCAATGACGTAGACGCGGTCGATGAGGTTGAGCTCCTCGAGCGACAGGCCGAGCTCGTCGATGGCGAGCTCGCCGTTGGGGTTCATGCGGCCCACGAGGGTGTCGCGCACGACGCGCGGCTGCTCGTGAATCTCCTTGAGCATAAAGTCGGGGTAGCCGCCCTTCTCAGCCATGTCGATGTCCCAGTCGACGTGGGTGACCTTGGGAGAGATGGCGTTGCCCTCGGCGTCGGTGTACTCGATGCCAGCGGGGGTGAGTTTGGCGAACTGGCCGTCCTCGAGCACCACAACGTCACGGGTGGCGTCAATCATGGCAATGACGTCGGAGGCAACGTAGGCGCCCGTCTCGCCCTGGCCAATGATGATGGGCGAGTCCTTGCGGGCCACGGCGATGACGCCAGGCTCGTCGGCGCAGACAACGGCCAGGCCGTAGGCGCCCATGACGTGGGTGCAGGCCTCGCGAACGGCGGCCATGAGGTCGCCGGCGGCCTCGTAGGCCTCCTCGATGAGGTGGGCGAAGACCTCGGTATCGGTATCGCTCCTGAACTCGTGGCCGCGCTCACGCAGCTCCTCGCGAAGCTCCTGGAAGTTCTCGATGATGCCGTTGTGCACGACGGCGATGCGCTCGTCGCAGCTCACATGCGGGTGCGCGTTGGCAACAGAGGGCTTGCCGTGGGTGGCCCAACGGGTGTGGCCGACGCCGCAGGTGGCCTCGGCGCTCATGTGCTCAAGCTCGGACTCAAGGCCCGAGACCTTGCCCACGCGA
This sequence comes from Acutalibacteraceae bacterium, assembly GCA_963639715.1. Taxonomy (GTDB): domain Bacteria; phylum Actinomycetota; class Coriobacteriia; order Coriobacteriales; family Atopobiaceae; genus Parolsenella. The sequence goes on along the minus strand of CAVHWW010000074.1, from coordinate 9,261 downwards.
CGCACGACATCGATCTTCGTGTCCTGGCCGTCGGTGACCTCCAGCGCGACGCCGGCGGAGTCGTATCCGCGGTACTCCATACGCTTGAGGCCGTTAACAAGAATGCTCTTCGCTATGTCAGAGCCGGTATAACCAACGATTCCACACATAGGGCTCTCCCCTCGTTTGTGTGCGGGGCCACAGGGCCACGCCTAGCAAGCAAACGCATAGCTCTAAACCCTACCAGCCGCGTTGCCCCAATAGGCGCAGAAAGCATGTTTTTACGGGAGCGGCCCTACGCAAAGGCAATAAACATGCATGTAGATTAGCTGCGTACCCATGCGACCATTAAATGCCTATAGATTTCCGCATGCGTAAAAAAGCGGTTCGAACGGCCCCGCTGTGCCCCATGACGCCGAATGGCGCTGCAGGGGACGAGCAAAAAGAAGGGCGAAGCGGCATCTCACCGCTCCGCCCACGAGTCAGTTGTCTGAGGTGCTTTGATTCGGCCTACTCCTCGGGAGCCCTGTCGGCCTCGGTTTCGGGAACGACGAGGTTCAGCAGGAAGACCACGAGGAACGAAACCACGAGCGAGCTACCGAAGATGTTCTGCACGATCTGCGGCAAGAACTGCAGGATCTCGGGCACGGTGCCGATACCCACGCCGATTGCCAGGGAGATGCCAATGATCATCTTGTTGCGGTAGGTGAAGGGCTGCTCGGTAAGCAGCTCGATGCCCGAGAGCGTAATAGCTGCGAACACCGTTACCGTGGCGCCGCCGAGCACCGGCTGCGGGATGGTGGCCATGAGCGTGGAGAACTTGGGGCAGACGCCGGCCACGATCATGACGATGGCGACCATGCGGAACACGCGCTTGGCAACGACCTTGGTGGTGCAGATGAGGCCGACGTTCTGGCTATAGGGGTCGGTGGGCATGCCGCCGATGAGGGCGCCGATCATGCCGCAGATGCTCTGACCCTTGATGGCTCCGCCGAGCTCCTTGTCGGTTGCGTCGCGGCCAAAGCCGCCCATGGCGGTGGAGGAAACGTCGCCAATGGTCTGCACGGCCTGGACTACGTACATCAAGATCATGAGGACGATGGCGTCTGGGTGGAACTCGAGGCCAAAGTGCAGGGGCACGGGAAGCGAGAACCAGCTCGCGGCCGCCACGGTGTCGAAGCTGATGACGTTACCCATGAACAGGGCGACGACGTAGCCCACGGCAATTCCGACGATCATGCCCGAGACCTTGAGGATGCCCTTGCCAAAGAGGCTGCAGCCCAGCGTCACCACGAGCGTGATGAGGGCAAGCGCCCAGAACTGCGGGGAGCCAAAGGTGCCGGCCGCCTTGGCCGCAGAGCCGCCGCCCATGTAGTTGATGGCCGTCTCATACAGGGAGAGACCGATGGAGACAACGACCGTGCCGCTCACAATGGGAGGGAAGTACTTGCGGATCTTCTCCATGAACATGCCGATGAAAATCGAGGCAAAGCCCGCGACGAGCTGCGAACCAAAGATGGCCGCAATGCCGTACTGGACACCGATCATGGTGAGGATGGGCATGTAGGCAAAGGCCACGCCCATGACGGAGGGCAGGCCCATGCCAAAGCCGAGCACCGGGTAGAGCTGCAGCAGCGTGGTAAGGCCACCGATGATCATGGCCGACTGCATAAGCATGGTCTCGTCGGCAGCGGAAAGGCCAAGCGAGGCTGCGATGAGCATCGGGGGCGTGATGTTACCCACGAGCATGGCGAGCACATGCTGCATCGCCTGTGGGAACGTAATCGCCAGCGAGGGGTTGCCGTCGAGCTTGTAGAGCTCTTCCTCGCCTCGCGGCTTTGTTGCTTCTGCCATTTTCTCTCCTTCTCCCTTTTGTCTGCTCGCCCCCCCAACGGGCAGACGCCAAGCGGCGGCTCTCTCGCTTCCGCCGTAAAGTCCAAACAAAGTGTTTGTCTGGCTTACAGTTTGGTAGGAGGCGCAGGGAAAGGCAGGTAAAGAACGGCAGACGGCGACCGTTACCCTGCAGACGCTACATTTTCCCCAGGTGAACGGTAGGTGAAGGAGCGGAAGGACAGGCAGAAGGAAGGGGCGACCCTACTCAAGCGAAAGGCGCCCCAGCCTCGTCGTGGACGTCTCGAAGACAAAGGCGTTGCTGCGTCCACGATAAGTTGCGATGGAGTATTCAACTATCCGGCCACTTTCAATACGAGCCGTGGTGGTGAAGCGGTAGACGGGGTCGCCCTGTTGAATGTCGAGCAGGGCAGCCATGTTGTAGTCCGCGCTATCAATCTCCAAGCGTCGGCTCGCCGACGCCACCGGCTTGCCGCAATCCTGGAAGAACGCATAGAGCGATTTGCTCGTGAAATCAATCTTCGTGATATTGGGATAAACGTCGAGGGGGACGTAGGTCTCAACGATGACGTTTGGATGGCCGTCGGCGTAGCGCAGACGCACAAGCTTGAAGGTCTCCGCTCCATCGGCGATATCGAGCATGTTCGCGACGCGCCTGCTCGCGCGGTCCAAGCGGGCGTTGAGCACGCGCGTCTTCGGGATGTGGTCGCTGCTCAGCATCTCGTCGTTGAAGCTACGCAGCACCGAAGTGTAAGCTTGCTCAATCTTCATCGGGCGGACCGTGGTGCCATGGTAGGGGCGTCGCTCAAGGTAGCCCTCATCAACAAGCTCCTGAACCGCGCGACGCACGGTGGGACGGCTCACGCCATACGTCATCGCAAGCTCGTCGTCCGCGGGGATTTCCTCGCCCTCTTGGTAGACGTTGCCCTTGATGAGCTTTATGAGCTCATTCTTTATCGTCTTGTATAAGGCTTCCATTTCACCCTACAAAATGCTCGCCCCTCCGCAGCGCCAATTAGGCCAAGGGGCGAGCCGTCGAACCAACCCTATTTCTTTACATATAGAGCAAAAAGAAAAACGAAATGCCCAGGTTCTTAATTACATATAAAGTCACCAGGTCAAGGGGACAAAATAGCAGGCATCACAGTCCAAAGGGCTCGTTAACCGAGTGGCATAAAGGCACATGCGAGGTCGGCGCTATACTAAACATATTTTCACAAGCCCCGAACCTTGGACATAAACATGGAGCTCAATCCCCTTTACTTCATCCCCGTGGTCCTCATCATCGTCTTTGTAGCAGCCGATCAAATTGCCCGTCACCGCTCCTTCTCAAAGGCGGCCGGCCTTTTCGAGAGCGGCAAATACGATGAGCTGCTGACCTATCTCGACGGCAAGTACGCCCGCTTCTTCTATCCCAAGTACAACCGCATCTACATGCAGTTCCGCACCTATGATGCCAAGGGCGACGTCAAGGGAGCCTCTGAGTCCATCGATACGCTCTTCGCGCTCAATCCCGCCGAGACCCAGCTGCCCGACCTGCTCATCAAGGCCTTTGAGTTCTATTTGCGCAACGGCGACAAGGCCAACGCAAAGAAGATGCTCGACCGCATCGAAAAGAGGGACGAGCTCTCCAAGATGGCGCCCGAGCTCAAGAAGCTCTACCTAGTCCTGGCCGAAGCCAACACCTCGTTCATCGACGAGATGGAAGGCCAGCTCGAGACGGCCGACGAGCCCACCAAGCAGCGCCTGCTTTACCTGCTCTCCAAGCAGTACGAAACCCTTGGTAACAAGGAGAAGGCCAACGAGTATCGCGAGCAAGTGGCCGGGCTCTAGACCCGCCAGTTAGCCAATCAGGCTCTCGTCCTCATCCTGCGGATAAAAGCCGGGGTCGGCAACGGAGAACTCAAACGTATTGGCGTCACCGCGATAGGTTGAGACCGAATACTCCACGACATTGCCCTGCGCATCACGGCCACTCGTGGTAAGGAAGAACATCGGGTCCCCAACCGACACATCAAGCAGCATAGCTATCGAGGAATCGGCCTTAATGACGTCGATGCGGCGGTACAGCATGCGAATGGGTCGGCCCGCCTCGCGAAGACGGGCATACAGGCGGACCTTGGAGAAATCCACCCCTTCAATGAGGTCAGGATAGAGATCGGCACGGATGTAGTTCTCGCAAAACATGTTCGGGACCCCGTCGACGTAGCGAAGTCTCACGAGCTTGTAGGTGCTCGCCCCCACCCCAATATCGAGTGCCCTGGCGACCTCTTCGGTGGCGGGCTCTTCCTTGACCATGATCGGCATGGTCTCGACCTTCTTGCCCGTCCATGTAATCTCGTCCTCGAAGCTCTGCACGCCCCTCATGGTATGGCTTCCGAAGTCCGGGGCAACATGCCTGCGCGCCTCTGCGTTGGGGTTGGCTACCACAGTGCCACGACGCTTGCGCCTATCGAGGTATCCCTCGTTTGCAAGAATGCTGAGGGCCTGCCTGATGGTGGGCCTGCTCACCCCGTAGGCCTTCGCAAGGTCGACTTCGGAGGGGATGATGTCACCTTCGGCATAGGTACCGTTCTTGATCTTGACGAGGAGGTCATCCTTGATGGAGGTGTACAGCGTGCCCACGTCATCGCCCCTTCAGTTCAAGCTGATAAGAAAAAGCGGGCACCGACCGTAAGGCCAGTGCCCGCGCTCGTTTCCGCTGCTAATACTAGCAGGAAGCGTGAAGCTCCGAAAGAATCTCGGCGTACGAACGGTCTTTGCCAAACAGGGCGCTCGTGCCCAGAACGGCACCATCGGCACCAAGGTCAGAGACCTTCTTGATGACCTCGGGCGAGCAAGCGCCATCGATAATGAGCTTGTAGCCGTACTTGTCCTTGGCTTCGGCAAACTCAGAAATCTTCGGCGTCACGTGATCAAGGTACTTCTGGCCGGCAAAGCCGGGGTTCACGGTCATGACGATGACGTAGTCAACAACAGGAAGCACGTGCTCGAGCGAAGCGAAAGTGAGAGCCGGGTCAACCACCAAGCCGGGGCGCGCGCCAAGCTTCTCAATCTTCTGCAGCGTGGAGTTGATAATCGTCTCGCCCTCCGGGTGCAGATAGATGATGTCAACGCCGGCCTTAACAAAGAGCTCGGGCATGACATCAGCATCCTTGGCCATCAGGTGCACGTCGGACTTGAGGCCGTGGGCCTTTGCGTGCTTGCAGATGGTCTGAATATCACCGAGGCCAAGGCCAAAGTTCGGGACAAAATGACCGTCCATGACATCAAGATGGAAGCCATCGGCGCCAGCGAGGCAAAGCTCCTCGGTATCCTCGCCAAGACGCTCGAAGTCGGCACACATCATCGAAGGCAGAAGTAGCATGTAATCACTCCTCTATTGCAAGTTTGACCAGGCGTTTATTGCTAGCCTAGGCGGTCGTCATCATCACGGTCAGGTTGCCTTCGATGGTAACAGGGCAATCCTTGGGCGCGAGGAAGTGAGAGCCGACCTTAACGGGGACACCATTGGCCGTTCCTTCGCCGCGTACAACGCTCACGAGCTCGTAGGTATCCTCGCAAAGCTCGTAGGCGTCGCCGTCAATCTGGATCTTCTCGATACGGAAGGACGGGTTGTCCATGTAGGTAGTGCGGACGCAGCCGCCACTAGCGACAACGTGAGCATCGTAGGTCTCGGTGTTGAGCTCGGGATCGTAGTGCAGCGTGCCAATAGCCTGCTCGAGGTGGAGCTCGCGCTTGTTGCCGGCGGCGTCAGTACGGTCGTAGTCATAGAAGCGATAGGTCACATCGGTGGACTGCTGGACCTCGTAAGCGATGACGTTCTTGCCACAGGCGTGGAGAAGACCAGACTGCAGGTAAACGAAGTCGTCCTTCCTCACCTTGAGGTGACGCAGAAGGTCGCTCCAGCGACCTTCGTCAATGTAGGAACGCAGGTCGGCCTCGTCGGTGGCGTTGTGGCCAAAGACGATACTGGCGTCATCGGCAGCCTCGAGGAAGTACCAGGCCTCGTTCTTGCCGTAGGGATAGCCCATCGCCTTGGCGTGCTCCTCGTCGGGGTGAACCTGAATGGAAAGGTCATCGCACGGGCAGAGCATCGAGATGATGAGGGGGAATTCGCGGTCGGTATCGCCGAAGAGCTCGGGGTTAGAGTTCCACAGCTCGCCGAGGGTCTTGCCCTCGAAGGGAGCCGTCTCGCAAACGTTGGACTTCTCGCCCTGGGCGGCGAAGGCCCAAGCCTGGCCCGTCATATCAGGCATCCAGTCGTAGCCGTAGTACTTCTTGATCGCGGTGCCGCCCCAAACCGTCTCGAAGGGAATCGGCTTGAAGAATAGAGGACCCATTCTGTCTCCTTTACAGACATGGCCAGTGAAAAACAAAAGGCTTGGCCCACCTCGAAGGTAGGCCAAGCCCCATTATTGCTCAGCTAGATTGCTTGGAAGCAAAACTTAGCAGAAGCCGATGACGCACAGGACGATGACCACAACGATCTGAGCGAGCAGGACCTTGGTGGCGCTCCAGCCCTTCTTGCTCAGCAGGAACCAGGTGCCCAGGACCGCGAGGAGCGGGAGCAGGCACGGGAAGAAGCCATCGAGGGTGTCCTGAAGGGCGATGGTCTCAGAGCCGCTGGGGACCTGGACCAGGGTGGACAGGGAGACCTTGCCGGCGGCAAGCGTACCAACGACGATGATGCCGAGGATGTTCACGGCGTTCATGATGCGCTGGGAGTTCTCACCAACGAAGGTGTCGATGGCGCCCAGGCCCATCTTGTAGCCATAACGGAACATGCCGTAGGAAAGGGCCATGCCCAGAATCAGCCAAGTCACGATGTAGAACAGCGGGCCGGCGGGGCTGCCGTTGGCAGAAAGGCTCATGCCGATGGAAAGCAGCGTCGGGACGATAATGCCCTGAATAATGGAGTCGCCCATACCGGCAATCGGGCCCATGAGGGTCGTCTTGACGGTGGTCGGGAGCTCCTCGGGAACGTCGCCGCCGAAGGCGATGTTCTCCTCGAGGGAGGCAACGATACCGTTGATAAGGGTGCCTACCTGGGGCTCAGTGTTGTAGAACTCGGAGTGACGGGAAAGCAGGCGAGCCTTGCCCTCCGGGTCGTCCTTGTAGTACTTCTCCGCGAAGGGAACGTAGGACCACGCAAAACCGTGGGACTCAAGCTTCTCGTAGGAGCGGGAGGAGAACCAACCCACCTGCCAGCGATACCACAGCTTGTTAAGGTCCTGATTAGTGAGGTGCTTCTCAGCAGCCTTGGTCTCTTCAGCCATTGTTAGTCTCTCCTCTCTTAGAACAGGTCGGCGTCTTCGTAGGTGGCCTCGTCGCTCGAGGTCTGGGCAGCGGCCTCAGGGGCCTTGCCGGACGCAACGTAGATGATGTAGCAAACGACGGCAGCGATGAAGACAACGGGAATGGTGTCAAGGCCGGCGAAAGCGAGCAGAACAAAGCCAAACAGGAAGAAGATCATGTGGATGTTCTCCTTGATGACGATGTTCATCAGCAGCGCGACGCCGAGGGCGGGCAGGACGCCGCCGAGGACGGAGATGGTGTGCGTGACGATCTCGGGAACGCTGGCGAGAGCAGCGTCAACGAAGCCCTGGCCGACGTAGATGGCGAGGAAGACCGGGACGCAACGGATGAGGAAGGTGCAGATCTGCGGGATGACGATGTGCCAGGTGGTGATGCCCTTGCCGTCACCGTTGGCAGCGGCCTCCTCGGCCTTGTGGTTGAAAGCGGAGAACACGGCGCAGGTCAGGTTGTAGAACAGAAGACCGAAGGTGTTGCCGATGAGCACGGAGAGCGTGACGGCAACGGCCGGGTCCTTGGTGGTGGCCATGGCCAGGCCGATGCCACCGTAGGAGGCGTACGTAATCTCGGAGTTGGTAGCGCCACCCGTGGAGAGGTTGGCGATGAAGACGGCCTGGACGGCAACGCCGCAGAGAACACCCTGCGTCACGTCACCAAAGACGAGGCCGACAAGGAGTCCGGCAACCAGCGGACGACCCAGGCAGTAGAAGCTGCCCGTGGTGCCAAGCGGGTTGGCGCACTCGATGGCGCCAAGGTAGCAGAGAATTCCGCATGCCAGCGCCGGGAAGAACAAACTGCTCATAATTCTTCTCCTTCTTTCCTATCCCCTACCAGCCGCACTATGCAGACTGGTACTTAGCCTTGTAGTCGGCCCAGCTCTTAACACCATTCTCGGGCGTCATCTGGAACTCGATCTTGACGCCCTGAGACTCGAGGTAGTCGAAGCACTCGACGTCCTCAGCAGTGAGGCAGATGGCGTTGCCAAGGTTCTTGGTGCCAGGGCGGGTGCCGCTCAGGTTGCCGACGTTCAGCACGGAGCCAAAGTCGCCGCCGGCCTTCTTGAGCTTGGCGAACTCCTCGACAGAGTCGGCAATGATAAAGAAGTTCTTAGCGCTCTCCTTGGCCTTCTCGAGTGCGCCGACACCCTGCTCGATGGTGTAAATACCAAGCTTGAGGGAACCGGCAGCAGCCTTCAGAACCTTCTTGCGAAGCTCGTCAGCGGCGACCACGTCACTGATGACGAGGATGGCGTTGCAGGGCTTGCTGGCAGCCCAACGAGTGACCGTCTGACCGTGAACCACGCGGTCATCGATGCGTGCGAGCGTAATTGCCATTGCTACTCCTTCTCTAGAAAAGATCTTCTTCGTCGTCGTCCGAGCTATCTTCAGGCAGGTCGGTGCCCGTAACACCATCGGCGCCGGCAGTGAGGGCGGCCTGGTACACGGCCTCGAGCTCGCCGCCGAAAGAAGCAAGAGCACCCGACTCGACCAGCATGGGAAGATTCATACCGGCGGCGAGGCGGATGTGCTCGGGGTTAGTAAGGAACTGGGCATAGGACTCGTTGTAGGGAGTACCACCCTTTAGGTCGGCGCAGATGAGGACGTCGCCCTCAGCGAGAAGCTCCTCGAGCTTGGCGGAAAGCTCGGCGCGGAAGACGTCGACGCCGCCCTCGTTGGTGAGACTCACCGCGTGAACGCAGGTTGCCGTGGGCGAGAACATGTGGAAGGCGTCATTCATGCCCTGGCAAAGCTGACCATGTGAAACGAGGAGGATGTTCATCTGCTGCCTTTCGATGGGGAGGGAGCCTAATCGGTACGCCATATGTCTATTTGTCACATACATATCGCTTACCTAAGCTCAATGCTCCACCATTCAATCACAATTCCGGCACGGGTTAAGCGCTAAACGCAAACGGCTGACCGTTTTTCGCAAACGGTAGAACAAATTGCTATTCACTTTGATTACTTATTTACACTTTGCTTGAAGGCGAGTATAGTCAGCCCTAGTAAAGCCGCCTGTCAGCGGCATTCCTTCGAAAGGAGCGCTCCATGTCTCGTTCGTACGCCCTCGATGACCTCGCTCGCCTTGTTGATCACACCAACCTGCACCCGGATG
>CAVHWW010000073.1:0-5465 GCA_963639715.1 Acutalibacteraceae bacterium | reverse complement strand
CCCCAGCTGTTGGCGAGATCGGCGTTGTAGACCTGTTCCATGCGCTCGAAGGAAATGGCACCGTCGGTGCCGGGCACCACGTCGGTCATGAAGTAATAGCGGTAGCCTTCCACACCGAGGAGCTCCATGACGTCGGCCGGCGCAATGGCGTTACCACGGCTCTTAGACATCTTCTCGGCCGCGCCCGTCTCGGCGTTGCGGACGGTGAGGAAGCCATGAGCGAAGACGTGCTCGGGCAGGGCCTCGCCGATGGCCATGAGCATGGCCGGCCAAATGACGCAGTGGAAGCGAATGATGTCCTTGCCAACAACGTGCAGGTTGGCAGGCCAGCGGAAGGCAAGCTCGGAGCGGGCCTCGTCAGAGTCGACGCCATAGCCCACGGCAGTCATGTAGTTGAGAAGGGCATCGAACCACACGTAGGTGACGTGGCCCTCGTCGAAGGGGACCTTGATGCCCCAGTCAAAGCTCGTGCGCGAGACGGAGAGGTCGTTCAGGCCACCCTCGACGAAGGTGCGGACCTCGTTCATACGGAAGTCGGGCTGGACGAACTCGGGGTGCTCGTCATAGAGCGCCAGCAGCTTGTCCTGGAAGGCAGAGAGCTTGAAGAAGTAGCTCTCCTCCTGGACACGCTCGAGCGGGCGGTGGCAATCGGGGCAGAGGTGCTGCCCCTCGCTGCCGTACTCCTCGTCGCCCTTCTCGACCTGGGTCTCGGTGAAGTAGGTCTCGTCGGGCACGCAGTACCAGCCGTCATAGCTGCCCTTATACAGGTAGCCAGACTCCTTCATGCGCTCCCACAGGTACTGCACCGCCTTGTGCTGACGCGGCTCGGTGGTGCGGATGAAGTCGTCGTTGGAAATCTCGAGCTTGCTCCAGAGGTCCTTGAAGTGAGGTGCCTGGGAGTCGGTCCACTCCTGCGGCGTCATGCCGTGCTTGGCGGCAGCCTCGGCGACCTTCTCGCCGTGCTCGTCCATGCCCGTGAGGAACTTGACGTCATAGCCGGCGGCGCGACGGAAGCGGGCCTGGACGTCAGCAAGAATCGTCGAGTAGGCCGTGCCGAGGTGCGGATCGGCGTTGACGTAGTAGATGGGCGTGGTAACGAAGTACGAGGGCTTGGAGTCTGCCATGTGTTGAACCTCTTCTTAACGAAGCGCCTCACCAAAAGGCGGGCGCAGGCGAATGAGCCGTCGGCCATTGTATCGCAAGGTTGCCAGCCGGGCCTGCAGCAGGCGGGTCTGCGAGACCCTTTGCGCACAAAGCGACGACGATGCGGAACATAAACGCGAACGGCGCCAAACGGCGCCACTCGCGCAAGAAATCAAAGCAGGTAGATGAGAAAGCGAAGCTAGCCGAGCAGCTTGTCGTACACCTCGGATTTGGACAATCCGAACTGCTTGGCGAGGCGCTTGGCCAAGGCGCTCTTGGGCTCCCCTGCCGCCAAGCCTTCCTCAATAGCCTCCTCGAGGGTGTCAGGACCAGCCGCCGAAGCGCGACGAAGTTGGTCAAGCTCGTCTGCGCTTGGTCCCTCAACCACAATGACGCATTCGCCACGCAACTCCTCGCGCTCGGCCACGGCGCTCGCAAGCGCGGGCGCAAGGTCTCGCACGCATTCCTCATGAAGCTTCGTGAGTTCGCGCACGAGGGCGACGCGGCGGGCCGGGAAGGCCTCAGCGATCGAGGCAAGCGAAGCCACGACGCGATGCGGGCTCTCGTAGAACACGAGCGCTCCCGGAACGGGCGCCAGCTCAGCCAGCCTGCGAGCACGCTCGCCAGCCTTCCGAGGCAAGAAGCCCTCGAAGAAGAAGTGGTCCATGGCAAGGCCGCTTGCCACAAGGGCGCAGGTAACGGCACTCGGTCCGGGGATGACCTCAACGGGCAGGCAGGCATCAAGTGCGGCGTCGACAAGGCGCTGGCCGGGGTCAGAGACGCCCGGCATGCCGGCGTCGCTCACGAAGGCAACACGCTGGCCCGACGCCACGCGCGCAACCACGCTCTCGACGCGGCTAGCGATCACATTCTCGTCGCAGCGCTCGAGCGGAACGCGAATCTCAAAGCGCGCGAGCAGCTTTGAGGTGACACGCGTGTCCTCGCACAAAAGGACGTCCGCGCGGCGTAGAGTCTCAAGAACGCGAGGCGAGGCATCGGCGAGGTTGCCAATGGGCGTGCCCACAAGCGAGAGCATGCCACCTTCGCAGCCGTGTCCCCTAGTCTCATGTGCCAGAGCGGAACCCCCGGCCTCCCCAGCTTCGCGTAGCAGGTCTTTCTTCAAATCCATTAGTCGAACATCCCGTTCTCGAAGCTGGACAGGGCAACGCGGGCGTCCCAACTCGAGAGACGCCCCTCGGTCTTCCAGGTCTGGAAGAACCAGCCAACGCTCCCGGCAAAGGCGCCCATCTGTCCGGCCGTATAGACGCGCTCGAGGGCTATGCGCCCCTCGGGCGTCATGCCGGCGTCGGCCAGGGGAAGGGCGCTCGACCACTCGCCCACCATGACGGGCAGGCCGCTCTTCTGAGCCTCGGCAACATAGCGGCGCGAGTCCTCGACAAGCTTACGCACGCCAGCAGGGCCGGCGGCGTTCATGGCCTCGGAATAGTGGTAGACGTGGCAGTCGAGCCAAACGTTCTCGTAGCGAGAGGGCGACATGAAGCCGCGCCAAGCGGAAGGCGCGCCCGCGTCGTTAAAGACGATCACGACAGACGAGCCGGCCGCCTCACGCACCGCTTCGTAGACGTCGCGGTAGAAGTTCCTGATGAGGTGGGGCGGCACGCCTTCCTCGACATGCAAGCCGCGCCTCTTGCGAGCGCGAATCTCGTCGATGGGCTGAATGCCCATGAAGTTGGAGCGGCCCTCGTAGCGCGAGGCCAGCGCGGCGGCAACCTCAATGACGGCGTTGCGCAGGCTCTCCTCCTCGCCAAAGAAGCTCGCGGGAGACAGCGAGTCTTGGCCGGGCATAAGCGCAATGTCGAGAAGAACGTCGAGGTCCGCCGCCTGCGCCCAATCGAAGGCGAGGTCAACATAGCGAAGGCATCCGGCCGAAGGCCCACGCAAAGGACCCGACTCGCCAAAGACGAACCAGGGCACCTGCAGGCGAACGGCGTCGTAGCCACGCGAGGCGATGCGGGCAAAATCCTGCTCGCCGATGAACTCCTCGCGGTGGCGCGCAAGCATCTTCTCGTAGCGGGAATGCTCGACGGCCTCCGCGAGCTCAAACTCGTCAAAGGCACCGGTGCCAGCGAACAACGAGGGCGTAACCCAAGGCTCAAGCACGAGCCAACCCGAGAGATTCACGCCATGGAACAGCCCCGAACCCTCGCGAATCCTCGTCTTTCGAAACCTCAATGCGGCCATGCGTCGCGCCCCGTCCATACACTGCGGCGCCGCATGCCCAGCCGACGCCTACCCTAGCTCCTTCATCCCATGGTACAGCTGCCAATACTGGCCGTGGGCGGCAAGCAGCTCCTCGTGGGTTCCCCTCTCGATGATTCGACCATGCTCGAGAACCATGATCGCGTTGGCATTTCTCACCGTGGAGAGCCTGTGCGCGATCACGAACACCGTGCGGCCCGCCATAAGCGCATCCATGCCGCGCTCGATAAGGGCCTCGGTACGGGTATCGACCGAGCTTGTGGCCTCATCGAGAATAAGCACGGGAGGGTCGGCCACGGCTGCGCGCGCAATGGCTATGAGCTGGCGCTGTCCTGAGGAGAGATTCGCCCCGTCGCTTGTGACCATGGTGTCGTAGCCCTTGGGCAAGCGCGAGATGAATCCGTCGGCGTTGGCCGTCTTGGCGGCGGCCCGCACCTCCTCGTCGGTGGCATCGAGCTTGCCAAAACGGATGTTGTCGGCAATGGTGCCACTGAAAAGATGCGTGTCCTGCAAGACGATGCCCAGGCTCGAGCGAAGGCTCGCCTTGTCGATGTCTCGCACATCGATGCCGTCGTAGGTGATGGTGCCACCGTTGACCTCGTAGAAGCGGTTGATGAGGTTCGTGATGGTGGTCTTGCCCGCTCCGGTGGAGCCCACGAAGGCAATCTTTTGCCCGGGTTTTGCGTACAGCGTCAGGTTGGCGAGGACGTTCTTCTCGGGCCTATAGCCAAAGGTCACGTCATCGAAGCGGACGTCTCCGCGAAGCGGCGCGCGAGAGTCGTCCGGACCGACCCAGTACCAGGCCTTGCCCTCTCCCTCGCCAGAGCCAACAAGCTCAATCTCGCCCTCGTCCACCTCGGGCTTGAGGTCCATAGCGGCAAAGATGCGCTCGGCACCGGCAAGGGAGCCCAAAAGGAAGTTGCCAAGCTGCGTCACTTGGTTGAAGGGCATGGCTGCCTGTCGAACAAACACGAGGTAGCTGGCCAAGCTTCCAAGGTCGGCCATTCCCTTGGCGGCCAGAACGGAGCCCAGCACGGCCACAATGGCGTAGTTGGTGTAGGTAAGGGCCACGGTAATGGGCACCATGGTGGCAGCGTAGGTCTGGGCAGAGGTAGCGCTTTGCCTCAGGCCCTCGTTAAGACCTCGGAAATCTTCAAGGGCGTCCTGCTCGTGGTTATAGGCCTGGACGACCTTCTGCCCCTCGCACATCTCCTGGGCATATCCGTCGAGCTCACCCAAGGAGCCCTGCATCTTGGAGAAGAAACCCGAGCTCTTGCGCCCCGCAAAGCGCACGTAGCTTACAAGCGCCACGTCGCAGACGAGCGTCACGATAGAAAGGCGCCAGTCGAGAACGAACAGCAGCACCGTCGTGCCGCCCGCCTGGATGGCGGCCTGGATGATGTTGGCAAAACTGTTGTTAAGCGCCTCGGATACGGTGTCGACGTCATTGGTGAAGTAGCTCATGACATCGCCGGTGCGCGTGCGATCAAAGAAGGAAACCGGCAGGCCCTGAAGGTGGTCAAACAAGTCGCGGCGGATGTCGGTGACCACGCGCTGGGCTGCCCTCACCATGCCCTGGGTATAGCCGAAGGCGCAGCAGGCGCCAAGGATGTAGACAAAGGCCGCAAACGCCACGCCGCCGGTGAAGCCGCTGACATCTGCGTCGGTAAGGCAGTTCACGATGGGCTTGATCATGAAGGTGCCGGCGAGCTGGCAGGCGGCGCTCACGCTCGCGAGCACGCCCACAAAAAGGAGCATGTGTTTGGCGGCACCCATGTAGGCGAGCAGCCTGCGCACGGTGTCGCCAAGGTTGCGAGGCTTCTTAAAGCCGTCTTTGGTGGTAAAGGCTGGCATGTTAGGCCTCATCTCCCTGCGCGACTTGCGTGCGATAAAGCTCCTGGTAGATTGGGTCGTTCTCAAGAAGCTCAGCAGGCGTTCCAACTGCATGCACGCGCCCGTTGTCGAGAATCACGACCTGGTCGGCGTCGGCCACCGAGGCCACGCGCTGGGCAACGATGACCTTCGTAACCCCCTGCAGTCCCGCAAGCCCCTCACGGATGCGGGCGTCGGTAGCCATGTCGACGGCACTCGTGGAGTCATCG
>CAVHWW010000072.1:0-4213 GCA_963639715.1 Acutalibacteraceae bacterium | reverse complement strand
ATTCGGGACTTTTCAAGATTATTGAACAACCGAAATAGCAACTTTTCTCGGTTATTGGAGCAACGGGTATCAGTTTCATCCCAAGGTCAGCGCGCTATAGCCACATCGAAGTCGGCAGCCTTATTTCCTCACGCGCTTGGCGTAGGCGGAGAGGCGATCGACCAGGATCTCGGTGGCGTGCTCGAAGACGCCCTCGAAAAACTCGGAGGTGAAGAGGCTATAGTCTGGCGTGCCCTCGATGTGGTTGGCCCGGTTGTTCTCCACGATGCCGCGGGCCACCTCAAGCGAACGGCGCACGTCGACCTCGCGCACCGCGTACTGGGGGAATGCCGCGGCCTGGGCAATGACCTCGTCAGTTGCTTCGCCGGTAAGCGTGATGGGCAGCGTGCGACCGAACAGGTCAAAGTCGCCCTGCTTGCGAATCCTCGTGCGCTCCCCCGCCGGCACGTGGTACTTGGCAAGCCAGGCGTGCGTGGCCTCGTTGTAGGCATGGTCGCAGGCAAGATGCGCCCACGCGCCCAGCACCACATCGCTCGCGCGGTAGCCCGGCTCGGCAAGCATGGTTCGCACGCGCTCGTGCTCGGCCTCGCTCGGCGGCAGCACAAAACGCCCGCCCGCGCGGGAGATCTCCACGCCCTCCTCCACCGTGATGGGCGCAGGGCCCAGCGGCACGTCGGACGGCAGTGGTGTCACAGGCTCCACGTAGAGGTCCCAAAACTCCTGATCACGCGGTATGGGGATGGCGCAGGGGTCGGCAAAGTGCGTAGGCGAGTACGGCAGGATGCCCGAAGGGTTGGGCAGCATATAGCCGATATAGACGTCGGGCACGTAGTTACCAAACAAGAACGCATCCACATCGCGAATGCCAAACGAGCTGGCCGGCCCCTCGGCAAGGAGCCGCTGCACGTGCGCGGTATGTACGTTCCAACTAGGCATGGCACCCATGCTAGCACGCAGCGCGCGGATGCCGTCCTAGCGTCACGTGATGGCAAAGCGGCGCGGCCCCTCCGGGGCGACGGCGCGGGGCGACAGCACTAAGCTATAGGGCGCCAGCACGCGGCGCGTGGATGCCGCCCACACGTCACGTGATGGCAAAGCGACGGCGCATGGCGGCGCGAATGCCAGCCCCGCGAGCAAAGCGGCAGGCACGGCATGCAGCTGGCTCCCCAGGTGTGGCGGCAAACCCAGGCAGGTTATGCGCCGACGCCCCACAAGCATCGCCCCCGGCCGAGTCGAACGCCCGCAACCCACAAGTTGGGTACGAGCCGCATCACAAAAGCGCCGCCGCAACATATGCTGCGGCGGCGCCTTAGACTGCGATGTAGGTGAGCGACAACCACCGATGCCGCCCCTAGTTCTCTCGTAGCGCCGCACCGACAGGTGTCGCCGCCAGGGCGCTCGTCATCGGGGAGACGCCCTATCGCCAGCGAACCCGCCGCCGGGTCGCTCCCGCACCCGCGGCGCTTGCCGCCGCCGAAGCGCTCCCCTACCCGCGGACCTCGCCGCCGGTGGAGGCGCAGACCTTCTTCACGAGCTTGGCATGGGCCTTCTCGACCTCCTCGCTCGTGAGGGTACGGTCGGCCGCGCGATACGTCAGCTCAAAGGCCATGGACTTCTTGCCCACGCCCACGCGCACCGGATCGCGGTAGACATCGAAGAGGCGGGCGCTCTCGAGTAGCTTGCCACCGGCGCTGGTCAGGCGCTGCATGAGGGCCTCGGCCGTGACGTCCTCGTCAACCACAATGGCCAGGTCGTTCGTGATGGCCGGCAGCGTCGGCACGTCGCGGTAGGGCAGCTCGCGCACAGCCAGGCGCAGCAGGTGCGGCTCGGAGAGCTCAAAGGCCACGACGTCGGCGCTGATGCCAAAGTTCGCAAGCGACTTGGGGTGCACGTTGCCCACCCAGCCCAGAAGCTCGCCGCCGGCGTAGACCTCGGCCGAACGGCCCGGCTGCAGCCAGCCGTAGACCTCGGGGTCGCAGGGCTTGAAACGCACCTTGGTGATGCGCAGTGCGCCAAGCAGGCGCTCCACCACACCCTTGGCGTCGAAGAAGTCGACCTTGGCGTGCTTCTCGTTCCAGCCGTCGAGGCCCCAGGCGCCACTCATCACGCCGCAGACGTAGCGCGGTTCGTCGGGCAGGGTGCGGTTTTCGTGGCCGAAGAAGACGCGTCCCTGCTCGTAGAGGGTGACGTTCTCCACGCCGTGGTCGAGGTTGTAGGCCACCGAGCGCAACAGGCCCGGCAGAATCGAGCGGCGCATCTCGGAGTTGTTGGCCAGAAGCGGGTTCATGATGCGCACGGCCACGCCGCGGCCCTGCTCGCTGATGCCCGCACGCTCAAGGTCGCCGTCCTCGGCAAAGCAGTAGGTGAAGGTCTCGGACAGGCCGCAGGCGCGCAGCGTCTGGCCGATGAGGTGGCTGCGCTGCTGGTCAACGGTGAGGCCACCGTGGTGGTTCTTGGCCGCCGGCAGCGTAGGCTCAACGCGGTCCATGCCCCACAGGCGCAGGACCTCCTCGATAAGGTCGGCCTCGCGGGTGAGGTCCGGGCGGTTCGTGGGCGCCACGACCTCAAAGTCGCTGGTACCACGCTGGGGCACCACGGCGCAGCCAAGGCGCTCGAGCAGGTGGGAGATCTCGGCGTCGGTGATGGGGGCACCGCACACGGCACGCACGCGCTCGCCGCGCAGGCTGATGCGCGCGGCCTCGACGGGCACGGGGTAGTTGTCCACGCGGCCGCGGCAGACGGTGGCGCCGCAGCAGCTCTCGAACAGGGCCGCCGCGATGTCGGAGACTTCCTCGCAGTTGGCCGCGTCGACCTGGCGCTCGTAACGGATGGAGGCCTCGCTCATGAGGTTGAGGTTGCGGCTCGTGCGCGAGATGTGGCTCTTGTCGAAGCAGGCGCTCTCGAGAAGGACGTCGACGGTGGTGTCGTCAATCTCGGAGTTGAGGCCGCCCATGACGCCGGCCAGGCCCACGGGGCGCTCGCCGTCGTCGGTGATGACGGCCATGTCGGAGGTGAGCTCGCGCTCCTGGCCGTCGAGCGTGGTCAGCAGCTCGCCGTCGCGGGCGGCTCGCACAACGATGTGGCGCTTTCCGTCGCGCTCGGAGAGCTTGCCGAGGTCAAAGGCGTGCAGCGGCTGGCCAGTGAGGTACATCACGTAGTTGGTGACGTCGACGACGTTGTTGATGGGTCGGCTACCGGCGGCAATGACGCGGCGAGCGAGCCACTCCGGGGACGGGCCGATCTTCACGCCACGCACCACGCGGGCGACGTAGCGGCAGCACAGCTCGGTGTCGGCAATCTCGACATCCACGAGGTCGGAGGTCTTGGGGCCCTCCTCCTTCTGGATGGCCGGCAGCTCAATGTGAGTGTCCTCGTCGAGCACCGCGCCCACCTCGGTCGCCATGCCCACGTAGGAGAGGCAGTCGGGGCGGTTGGGCGTAATCTCGCAGTCGAGCACGGTGTCGCTCGTGCCCTGGTAGTCGGTGAAGTCCACGCCAATGGGGGCGTCGGCCGGCAGGATCATGATGCCGGAGTGGTCGCCGCCCAGGCCAAGCTCGCGCTCGGAGCAGTTCATGCCGCAGGACTCGATGCCGCGTAGCTTGCTCTTCTTGATCTTGAGGTCGCCAGGCAGCACCGCGCCGATCATGGCGACGACGATCTTGTCGCCCTCGTTGAAGTTCTGGGCGCCGCAGACGATCTGCAGCGGCACCGGGTTGCCCTCGGCGTCAACGTTGCGCTCGCCAACGCTCACCTTGCAGACCCACATGTGGTCAGAGTCGGGGTGGGGCTGCTTGGAGAGCACCTGGCCGGTCACGACGTGTTCGAGGTCAGCGCCGACCTTCTCGATGGTCTCGACCTCAGTGCCCGTGCGGATGAGCTCGCGATAGAGGACCTTCGGGTCTTCCGGCAGGTCCACCATCGAGCCGAGCCACTCGTAAGAGATACGCATGTTGTTGCCTTTCTTCAGCGCCCGTGGGCGCGCGTTCATCAACCTTCGAAGTACTTGGGAGCTGGGGTGCGGCTCCCGTGGGGCCTGGTTTGGTTGGGCGGTGCCGCCGGTGTTCCGGACAGACTGGCGGAATCTTCCGCCTCAACAAACCGTTGGGACGCCCGCCCGTTTCTTCAGCGTCCTCCAACAAACCAGCAGGGTTTCCTGATCCCCCTCAACAAACCAGTAGGGGTTTTCCCTGCCCGAGATGGCCGCGAAAGAGGA
>CAVHWW010000071.1:0-3402 GCA_963639715.1 Acutalibacteraceae bacterium | reverse complement strand
CCGCTCGACCACACCCTGCACATGGCGATGCTTAGCTATCCCATCACGTGGGTCACCACCGGCATCGCGTTCATCATCTACTACCGCTTTGGCCACTGGATGGACCATGCGCGCGAGCATGAGAAGGCGAACCTCACGGCGTAGGATGCGCCAGCTGACGTATCCCGTGCCCGAGGGCGGGGGATACGCCTTGCAAACGTCCTCGCTCAACTGCGCAGGAGGGCTTCGTTCGCTTTGCTGCTGCGGAATGTTTGCTGCGGCGTGTCGCGTTTCTAGGCGTTTTGTTTCGAGTTTCTTTCGCCTTGGTGGCCGTAACAATCGCGACATATCGGCCCCGTAGAGTTGCGAAAGCTTACGATGCGCCATTGCCCACTATATGGGCAGGTGACGGGGAAAATCGCCTGCTCAGAGCATATACGTGCAGCTAGGGCGCTTGTAGGCGGCATGACCACAACAACGAAGGATCATCATGGAGTCTCACCAGCAGCCTAGCGCGGTCCGTGAATGCACCAGCGAGAAGTCTCTCGCCGGCACCGTGACGCCTGCGGCGGGCGGCGCCAATGCGCGCTCCTACGCCGAGGGCTACGCGCCCCAGGGCCTCTACAAGCCGAGCTTTGAGCACGATGCCTGCGGCATCGGCGCCATCGCCCACCTCAAGGGCGTTCGCAGCCACCAGACCCTCGACGACGCGCTGTCCGTCCTCGTAAACCTCGAGCACCGTGGCGGCAAGGGCCTCGAGCGCAACACCGGCGACGGCGCCGGCGTGCTGTTCCAGGTGCCGCACCGCTTCTTCCGCAAGGAGGCGCAGAAGGAGGGCCAGCTGCTGCCCGGCATGGGCGACTACGGCGTCGCTATGCTCTTCTTCCCGCACGACGACCCCCAGGGCGTGATCGACGCCAAGCGCACCTTCGAGGAGGGCTGCGCCAAGTGCGGCGTGCCGCTGATGTTCTGGCGAGAGGTGCCCGTCGACCCGCATGATCTGGGCGACTCTGCCCGCGCCTGCATGCCCACCATCCTGCAGGCGTTCCTGCGCCGCCCCGAGGACTGCCCGGCCGGCCAGGACTTCGAGCGCAAGCTCTACGTCTGCCGCCGCACCATCGAGCGCGCCGCCGACAAGAACCCGGCGCTCGCCAACAAGATCTTCTACGTCTGCTCCATGAGCTCGCGCACCATCGTCTACAAGGGCATGCTCGTGGCCACGCAGATGCGTCGCTTCTACACCGATCTCTCCGACGCCGCGGTGGAGACCTCGCTTGCCCTCGTGCACTCGCGCTACTCCACCAACACCACGCCCTCCTGGGAGCGCGCGCACCCCAACCGCTACATCATCCACAACGGCGAGATCAACACCCTGCGTGGCAACGTGAGCTGGATCCGCGCCCGCGAGTCCAACCTCTATAGCCCGGTTCTGCAGGGCGAGCTCGAGCAGGTCCTGCCCATCATCAACCGCGAGGGCTCCGACTCGGCCATTCTCGACAACGTGCTCGAGTTCCTCACCATGAACGGTCGCCCGCTCGACCGTGCCGTGACGCTCATGATTCCCGAGCCCTGGGACCACAACCCCAACCTCTCGGACAAGCGCCGCGCCTACGACGCCTACCAGTCCATGCTCATGGAGCCCTGGGACGGTCCTGCCGCTATCGCCTTCACTGACGGCACCATCTTCGGCGCCGCCCTCGACCGCAACGGCCTGCGCCCGGCGCGCTACTACGTCACCCGCGACGATCGCATCATCCTGTCGTCTGAGGTGGGCACCATCGACGTGGAGCCCGAGAACATCCTGCGTACCGGCTGCCTCGGCCCCGGCGAGATGCTTGAGGTCGACCCGGCCCAGGGTCGCGTGATCTGGAACGACGAGATTCGCGATAAGTACGCCAACGAGAAGCCCTACCGCGACTGGCTTGGCGACGAGACGCTCGACATCCACGACCTGCGCGAGCCCGAGGCGAGCGAGTTTGGCCCCGAGCCCGACGAGGGCCTGTCGCTCACTGAGCGCATGGCCAAGCACGGCTACCACTACGACGACGTCGACGAGCTCGTGCGCCCGATGGCCGCCACCGGCAAGGTGCCGCTGGCCTCGATGGGCGTGGACGCCCCGCTGGCGGTGCTCTCGAAGAAGACCCGTTCGTTCTTCGACTACTTCCACCAGCTGTTCGCCCAGGTCACCAACCCGCCCATCGACGCGCTGCGTGAGAGCCTTGTGACGAGCTCGGTTCTCTACCTTGGCAACCACGGCAACCTGCTCGAGGATTGCCGCGACACCTGCCGCCTCGTGCGCCTGCAGGGCCCGCTGCTCACCCACGATGCGTTCAACCGCATCGTGGCCATCGACCGCGTGGGCTTCAAGACGCAGGTCTTCCACGCTACCTACCGTCGCGACGCTGGCGAGGGCGCCCTTGAGGCTGCGCTTGCCAAGCTCGACCACGACATCGAGACCGCCGTGCGCGAGGGCGTGAACATCGTCGTCATCTCCGACCGCGCAGGGGAGGGCGAGGTGCCCATCCCGAGCCTGCTTTCGCTCGGCAGCGTTCACAACCACCTCATCCGCACCGGCGTGCGCATGCTTGCCGACATCGTGGTGGAGACCGGCGACGCCGTCTGCGCCCACGACTTTGCCTGCCTCGTTGGCTACTCTGCCAGCGGCATCTATCCCTACATGGCCCACGAGTGCATCCGCGACCTGGTGGCCAAGGGCGACATTGACCTCGACGGCGACACGGCCGTGGCCAACTACGACCGCGCCGTGACCGGCGGCATTGTCTCGATCATGTCCAAGATGGGCATCTCGACCATGCAGGGCTACCACTCCGCCCAGATCTTCGAGATCATCGGCCTGGACGACAAGCTTGTGGACCGCTACTTCACCAGCACCACCACCAGCGTGGGCGGCCTGGATGTGGAGGGCGTGGCCCGCGAGCAGAACGAGCGCTACGACGCGGCCCTCGCGCTTGCGAAGAGCCCCGCTCCCAACCAGCTGCCGAGCCTGGGCCTCACCAAGTGGCGCCCGCTGAGCGGTGAGGAGCACCTCATCGAGCCCAAGGTGATCTACCTGCTCCAGCGCGCCTGCGCCGAGGGCGACATGGACCTGTTCCGCGAGTACAGCGCCACCGTCCACCGTGGTGGCCGCGCCGTCACCCTGCGTGACCTCATGGAGTTCGACACCGCCGGCCGCACGCCTGTGCCGCTTGACGAGGTCGAGCCCGTCTCCGAGATCGTGAAGCGCTTCAACACCGGCGCCATGAGCTACGGCTCCATCTCCAAGGAGGCCCACGAGACGCTGGCCATCGCCATGAACCGCCTGCACGGCCGTTCCAACACCGGCGAGGGCGGCGAGGACCCGGCGCGTGAGGTGCCGCTGCCCAACGGCGACTCCAAGAAGAGCGCCATCAAGCAGGTTGCCTC
>CAVHWW010000070.1:0-8155 GCA_963639715.1 Acutalibacteraceae bacterium | reverse complement strand
GCATCCACACTTTGGGCCAGCTCGCTCGAGCCGACACGAGGCTGCTTGAGAGGGAACTGGGAGTTGCCGGGCCAACGCTTCAGGCTCGCGCCGCCGCATCCGAGAGGCGCCCTGTTGCCGCCTGGGACAAGAAGGACGATCCGAAGTCCGTCTCGAATGAGCGCACCTTTGCTGAAGACCTCACCGACAAAGAAGAGATTCTCAGCTCCCTTGACGCGCTATGCGCGATGGTGGCCCGCAGGTTGCGGAAGAAGGGACTGGCAGGCACCACGCTCACGGTGCGCTACAAGCAAGATGCTTGCACCTCAAAGTCCACCCAGGCAAAGCTCGACGAACCCGTGGACGACGAGGCCGCCTTCGCCCCTCTTGCCAGGAAGCTGTTTGGCCAGATCTGGAATGAGAACATTCCGGTGCGTCTGATTGGCGTGGGCATCTCATCATTCGAGGAGAAGGGCCTGCACCAACTCAACCTCTTTGAAGACGAGAACGAGACGAAGAAGCGCGAAGCGATGCGCAAGCTCCATGTCACCACCGATGAGCTTAAGCAGCGCTTTGGTGAGAACGCCGTGTCCTTTGGCAGAGACATTCGGCTGCGTGGAGCCACCACGAATACCCAAGGCCAGAACAAGGAGGACGCCTAGGACGGCAATCCGCGCCTAGGCGTCCTCATATGTAGACTATTTACCTTGGAGTTCAAGGCTGCTGGGAGCTTCTAGCCTACGAGCTCGTGCATGGGCACGTTGAGGCCCTTACTCATCCTCAAGGCCAAGCTCGATGGCAGGGGCGTCTCCCCAGAGGTGCTCGATGCGATAGTAGCTTCGGGCCTCGGGAGAAAAGACGTGGACGACAACATTGCCGAAGTCCATGAGAATCCAGCGGCCGTCTGCCCCGCCCTCGATGGAGATGGGCGAGATGCCGTGCTGGAGGCGCACCTGCTCCTCAACCTCGTCGACGACCGAGTCGCTCAGGCGAGAGTTGGCGCCCGTGCAGATGACGATGGCATCGCTGACGTCTGACAGGCCGGCAAGGTCAAGGGCAACGATGTCATCGGCCTTCTTGGAATCGGCGGCAAGTGCAGCCGTACGGGCGATCTCAATGGATTCAGACATATCTCTCCTAGTTCTTTTGGTTCTTGCGCGAAAGGACAATTTCGTTATAGATGGCGAGCGTTCCGGGATACAGATAGCGCCGCGTATCGACGACATACGAGATGCCGTCAGAGAATGACTCCCAATACAGGTCCGATAAAGATAGCTCGCCTACGTGAGAACGCTGACGCTCGATGGGCTCGGCGTCTTTACGGAAGGGCTCGATTCCATCTGCGACAAACACGAGCATATCGAGGTCGCTCATATGGGCGTTGCCGAGGGTATGCCTGTCAACCGCCTGCCATACGCACGGGTCAACTTCGGGATAGAGCTCGGGCAGCTCGCGGGCGGCAATCATGCCATGTAGCAAGGGTTCAACAAGCTCGAGCTCAACGCTCAGGTCAATTCCCAGCTCAGTGGCTCGTGAGATGCCTTGGTCACGTGAGAGCAGCTTGGACCAGTCATGGAAAATGCCGGCCACGCGCGCCAGGTAAGGGTCGTAGTCGTAAGCCAGCGCCATCTGCTGAGCCGTATAGCCAACGGAAAGCGAGTGCCTCAGGCGCTTCGGCTTGCTCGCTAGGTGTTCAGCAAGGTCATGCTCGTAACGCGCGATAGCGAGTTCTTGATTCACCGTATAGGCAGGCAGCTCGCTTGGCAGCCACGATGGAGTGCCATCCTTCCAGAGGGTGATGGCAGGATGCTTCTTTCCCATGCTTACATCCCCTCTTCGCTCATACCGCCCATGAGCCCGAGCGCGTCGGGGGCAACGTAGGACGGCTGTGCAACGTCATAAAGGCCGCGCTTGTCAACGTAGCCGAGCACCGAATCCTTCGTAAGGTAGCGGATGGATTGGCCGCTTGCCACACGGGCACGCAGGTCGCTTGAAGAAATGGCAAGCGCCGGCACCTCCAGGTAGTGGACCTGGAAGTCGAGGCCACTTTGGCTAAGGCTCGCGCGGGCTCGTTCGAGGTCATAGCCCGGACGCGTGGCGCCGACGAGATGCGCGAGCGATGCGATGCGGTCGGCGTCCCTCCAGCGAAGGATGTCGCTGATGGCGTCTGCGCCGGTAATGAAGTAGAGGTCAACATTGGCGGGATAGTGGTCACGCAGAAGCTGCAGGGTATCGACCGTGTAGGTGATGCCAGGCCTATCGACCTCTACCCTACTCACGAGGAAGCGTGGGTTGTCTGCCGTAGCAAGCAGCGTCATGGCGAGACGGTCCTCGGCAGAGGAGACCTTGCGCTGCTGCTTGAAGGCTGGGCTTCCCGCGGGCACAAAGACGACAACGTCGAGTTTGAGGTCATGAGCTGCCTGCTCAGCAGCTACGAGGTGGCCGTTGTGGATGGGATCGAAGGTGCCGCCCATGACGCCAAGCCGATAGGTGCGTGAAGGATCCTGGCCGAGCTTAGGGAGGTCATCCACGAGGCGCGCCAGCCCTTCCACCACCTGCGGTTCATTCATAGCCTGGGTCATGCACGAACCTGCCCGTCGCCGCGCAGGAGGCACTTGTTAGTAGTGAGCGCGCTTGCACCCATGGGGCCCCTTACGTGCAGCTTTTGGGTGGAAATGCCAATCTCGGCACCGAGGCCGAACATGCCGCCGTCAGTGAAGCGGGTGCTTGCGTTCACATAAACCGCCGCGGCATCAACGCGCGCAAGGAAGGCCTCGGAAGCGGCTAAGTCCTCGGTGATGATGCACTCGGAGTGCTTCGTGCCGTAAGTGTTAACGTGCTCCACGGCCTCATCAAGGTCGGCAACAACGCGCACCGCGAGGTCGAGGGAGCCGTATTCGCGAGCCCAGTCTTCGTCGGTTGCAGCGGCACAGTGGGTGCCAAGCTCAAGGCCTTGGGCCAGGCACGCAGCAAGAGCGCGTTCATCCGCGTGGATGACGACGCCCCACTCCTTGCAGCAACGAGCAAGCATGGGCAGGAACTCATCGGCACAGGCATCGTCCACCAAAACTGTCTCGATGGCATTGCAGACGCCGGGGCGCTGCGTCTTGGCGTTCTTGATGATTGTGGTCGCCATGTCGAGGTCGGCCTTCGCGTGAACGTAGACGTGGCAGTTGCCCTCCCCCGTCTGGATGACCGGGACGCTGGCCTGCTGCACGCAGGTTTGGATGAGGGAGTGGCCACCACGTGGGATAAGGACGTCGACGAGGCCGTTGGCGCCCATAAGCGCAAGCGTCTCCTCGCGGTCGGGCGAGAGGATGATGGTTGCGCAGTCTGCGGGCAGGTCAGCCTTCTCGATGCCCTCCCTGCAAGCCTGGGCGAGTGCGGCGCAGGAATCATGGGCAGCCGAGCCGCCACGAAGCACAACGGCGTTGCCGGAGCGAAGCGTGAGACAGATGGCGTCTGCCGTGACGTTAGGCCTGGCCTCATAGACCATGGCGACGACGCCGAGGGGGACGCGGACCTCCGTAAGGCGAATGCCGGACGCAAGCGTGCGACCGCCAATGACCTCCCCTAGCGGGTCGGCCTGCGCGGCCACTTCGAGCATCCCGGAAACGATGCCGTCTAGACGGGCCTCGTTGAGCATGAGCCTGTCGAGAAGCGGCTCGCTCATGCCGTTGGCGCGTCCGCGCTCCATATCGCGGGCGTTAGCCTCGAGGATGGCCTGCTGGTTCTCCTTGACGCTTTCGGCAGCAAGCTCGATAGCACGGGTACGCTGGCTCGCACTTGCCTGCGCAAGCACGGTAGCCGCGGCCTTGGCCAAACGGGCCTTCTCAAGTGCCTCTGACATATGGACCCCTTTCGAGGATGAGGGCGGCAGGCAATCCTGCGCTAGAAGACGAGCAGCTCATCTCTGTGGATGGCGGGACAATCGGCGCGATCGGGCCAGAAGCGAGCAATGATGTCGAGCTTCAGGCCGCGAACGCGACGAAGATCATCTGCAGAATAGCGTGAGATGCCACGCGCGACGAGGGTGCCGGACGCATCTGTAACACTAATGGTTTCTCCGGCGGCAAAGTCGCCCTCGACCTCAGTGATGCCCACAGGGAGCAATGACGCGCCGTCTCGCTCAAGGGCGCGAGCCGCCCCATCGTCAATGGTGACGGAGCCCTTTGAAACGCCTGCAAGACCGATCCAGAGCTTCCTTGCCTGCTCATGGCCTGCGCCTTCGGGCGCAACAAAGCTCGTGTGCGGACCCTTTCCCTCGACTGCGTCGAGAAGGGCGCGCGGACTTCTCCCCCTGCAGATAACCATCGGGATACCTGCCGCGATCATGGCCCTGCCGGCCCTAACCTTGGTAGCCATGCCGCCAGTTCCATAGCTGCTCGAAACGCCGCCGGCCATGGCGACAACGCTCGCATCGACCTTCTCGACGCGCTCGACAAGGCGAGCCTCGGGGTCAGTCTCGGGATTGGCAGTGTAGAGGCCATCGATGTCAGAGAGGATGACGTAAAGGTCAGCGTCGATGAGCGAGGCCACGATGGCGCCGAGCATGTCGTTGTCGCCAAAGGAGAACTCGCGCACGCTCACCGTGTCGTTCTCGTTGACGATGGGAACAACGTCGAGCTCAAGCAGGCGCTCGAAGGTGTTCCTTGCGTTGAGGTAACCGGTGCGGTCCACCACGTCACCACGTGTAAGAAGCACCTGGCCGCAACGAACGCCTTCACCTGCCAAAACCTCGGCGTAGCGCTCGATGAGGGTCGTCTGTCCTGCAGCGGCGCACGCCTGAAGCGTGGGGATGTCACTAGGGCGTTCGGAGAAGCCCAGCAGGGAGCGCCCAACAGCGGCGGCGCCACTCGAGACGAGCACGACCTTGTTACCGGCGCGCCTCAGCTCGCAGATCTGCGCGCATAGGGAGCGCACGAACTCAAGGTCAAGCTCCCCGTCGGCGCCCATGAGCGTGGAGGAGCCGACCTTAAAGACGATGAGCTTGCCCACGGCTACTCCTCGCCTGCCTCGTCAGAAGCATCCGACGCGTCCTCGTCCTCATTGACCTCAGACTCGGCTTCTTCGGCGATGGCGCCAACGGTAACGACCTCGTCGTCATCCTCGTCCCAGTCGTCGTCGAAGAAGACCTCGGGCTCAGACTCGTGAAGCTCGAAGAACTCGTCGACGTCGTCGCCGGAGTACTCGAGGTCATAGCCAAGGATGCGCACCGTGTCGCCAGTCTTGCAGCCTGCCTTGGCAAGCATGTCGTCGAGGCCCATGCGGTCAAACCTATGCTGGAGGTAGGCGATGGCCTCCTCGTTCTCCCAGTCGGTCTTGATGACCATACGTTCGATGGTGGTGCCACTGACACGCCACACGCCGCCACCAAGGTTGGTGACGCGGATAGCGTTATCGCGACGCTGCCTGCGGTTCTCCCACACCTCGTCACGCACGGGCTCCTCAGCGATCTCGCGCTCGGCACGCAGCTTTGCGACGAGCTCGGCGCAAGAGGCCTCCAGCGAGTCGATGCCTGCACCGGTCACGGCCGAGACGGCAAAGAACGGGTGGCCGTCTGCCTGCGCCTGCTCGCGAAGGGCAGCAAGGGCCGCGCTGGTCTCGGGCATGTCAGCCTTGTTGGCAACGACGATCTGCGGACGCTCGGCAAGCTCGGGCGCATAGGCCTCAAGCTCGTGGTTAATGGTGAGATAGTCCTGCACGGCGTCGCGACCCTCATAGCCACCCGTAAGGTCCACGACGTGCATGATGAGAGCGGAGCGCTCGATATGGCGAAGGAACTCATGGCCCAGTCCCCTACCCTCGCTGGCTCCCTCGATAAGACCAGGGACATCAGCCACGACAAACGAGCCAGCCTCGCCCGCCTTGACTACGCCGAGGTTGGGCACGAGCGTGGTGAACGGATAGTCGGCAATCTTGGGGCGAGCGGCGCTCATGCGGGCGATAAGAGACGACTTGCCAACGCTCGGCATGCCCACGAGGGCGGCGTCGGCCATAAGCTTCATCTCGAGCTGAATCCAGTGCTCAAAGGCCGGTTCGCCCTTCTCGGCGAAGGCCGGGGCCCTGCGTACGGAAGTGACGAAGTGGATGTTGCCCTTGCCGCCGGTGCCGCCGGGACCCACGATGACGCGCTCACCGGGGCGGGTGAGGTCGGCGACCTCGTAGAGCGGCTCCATGGTTTCGGGGTCAAGCTCGGTCACGACAGTGCCACAGGGAACGCGAAGCACGAGGTCCTGGCCATCCTTGCCGTGACGCCTGGCACCCTGACCGTGCGTTCCTCGCTCGGCGCGGAAGTGGTGCTTGAAGCGATAGTCAATGAGCGAGGAGAGCTGGGGGTCGCACTGCAGCACGACGTCGCCGCCATGGCCGCCGTCGCCGCCGTCAGGCCCGCCCTTGGGAACGAAGGCCTCGCGGCGGAACGACATGCAGCCAGCGCCGCCGTCGCCACCCTTGACGTTAATGCGAGAGATGTCGGTGAACTGGGACATGAGAACTTCTCCAAGCTCTTGTCGCTCTTACGAAAAAGGACCCCCGGCTATGTGGCCGAGGGTCCTGTCTGTACCCAAATGGGTTCGAGGAAGCCCTTAAGCCTCCTGAGCCGGGCGGACGTGAACGTAGTGCTTAGCACCCTTCACGAACTCGACGGTGCCGTCAACGAGGGCGAACAGGGTGTCGTCCTTGCCGCGGCCAACGTTCTCGCCGGGGGTGATGTGCGTACCACGCTGACGGACGATGATCTGACCCGTCTTGATGGACTGGCCACCAAAGACCTTGGTGCCGAGTCGCTGAGCTGCAGAATCGCGGCCGTTACGAGAACTAGCCTGACCCTTCTTGTGTGCCATTAGACTACCTGCCTATCTAGTAGAAACTAAGGGACGCGCCTACTCGGCGTCCTCGGTCGTTGCGGCCTTCTTGGCCGTAGAGGTAATGCGGGGCATGCTGGTGACCTCAATGCGGGTGAGGTTCTGGCGGTGACCCTTCTTGCGAGAGTAGCGCTTGCGCTTCTGGAACTTGAAGACGAGCACCTTGTCACCCTTGTGCTGGTCAACGACCTTGCAGGTAACCTTCTTCTTGGCAAGCGTGTCAGCGTCGACGAGAACCTTCTTGCCGTCGTTGAGCATCAGAACGTCGAGCTTGACCTCGTCGCCAGGCTGCGCATCGAGCTTCTCGACGTCGAGGACGTCGCCCTTGGCAACCTTATACTGCTTGCCACCAGTCGTGATGATTGCGTACATGTTAGAGCCTCTCATTGCTGTGGTGAGTGCAACAGTTGGAAATAATACGCTAGCTAAAATGCCGCGTCAACGAGAAAATTGCGGTTGTGAACGCTCTTTCCACGCTTTCTCCGCCTCGAATCTTACGGTAAGGCCTCGGCCAAGCAAAGTGGTGGCGCCAAAGGCGACCATAGGCTTCACAATAAGGCCCAATCCAGGAAATACCTTAGAGGCCGAGCGCGCCGCTGCGCGCGATACGAACGCGCAGCCCACGACCGCGCCCATCTCCGCCGCGCGCTCCACCGTTGCACCCTTGCCGTAGGCACCTGCGATGTCGAGGGCCATCAAGGCTTGGTTGGCCGTCATGACCGGCATGTCGGCGCTCCCAAGCGGAAGCAGCGCGACCGCAGCGTTCTGGGCGCTCCTGTTTGCCACACAGCGATGGGCCACGGCCTTGCGAACAAACTCAAAGTTCGTGGCAAGCGCGATGTCGGCGTTGCAGGTCTGGGCCATCCAATCGGCGAGCTTTTCGAGGAGCACCTCGCTCGAGGCGGCGGCAATGAGGGCGGCTCCGCTCGCCTGCGCAGGAGCAGGGGCCTCAACGCTCGTCTCAACCACGATGGCGCACGGAACACCTGCAGCCATGAAGGCGCGCGATGCGGATGCCGCCTTGCCCATTTCACCGGCGACGACAATGGCAAGGTCGGCTCCCGGATTCACGCGAACGGTCGTGTCCTTACCTAGGGCCTCGACATGGACAAGGCCGGTGGAGGCTGCGGGCATCAGCGCGTCCTTGAGCGCATACACAAGCTCAGAAGGTGCCCCCTGTTCAACGACCACAGAGATGCGAACGCAGGAGCGCCTGGCCGCCTCTGCCGCACGGGCGCCGTCAGCCACCTGCTTCACGGCATTGAAGGGAATGTCTTGGATGCGAGCCATACTCACTCTTTCCTAGGCTG
>CAVHWW010000069.1:0-8201 GCA_963639715.1 Acutalibacteraceae bacterium | reverse complement strand
CCTGGGGACGTAGCTCAGCTGGGAGAGCGCTGCCGTCGCATGGCAGAGGCCGAGGGTTCGATTCCCTTCGTCTCCACCAGGAATTGCCGAGCGGGTCACGTTGTGGCCCGCTCTTTTTGTATCTGGCGCCTGCGCAGTTGCCTTGAGAGGGGATGGGCATGGAAGACGTATGCGCCGCCTACGAGAGTTGCCATCTTTGCCCGCGCAGGTGCGGGGTCGCTCGCTCGCGTGGCCGCCGCGGGGCCTGCGGGGCCAATGACAAGCTGCGCGTGGCCCGCGCTGCCCTGCACTTTTGGGAGGAGCCGCCCATCTCGGGCGAGGCGGGCTCGGGCGCCATCTTCTTCTCCGGCTGTACTCTGCGCTGCGTCTTTTGCCAAAATGCTGAGATCAGTTCCGGCAACTTTGGCCATGACGTGAGCGTTAGTCGTCTGGCCCAGATTATGCTCGAGCTTGCCGAGCAAGGCGCCCTCAACATCAACCTCGTGACGCCTGGCCACTTCGCACCCCAGGTGGTCGAGGCCGTCCGCATGGCAAAGGCGGCCGGTATGGACTTGCCCATTGTCTGCAACACCGGCGGCTACGAGACGGCCGCTACCGTTGAGCTGCTTGGCGAGGTCGTCGACGTCTGGCTCACGGACTTCAAATACGCAAGTGGCGAGCTGGCCGGTGAGCTCTCCGGGGCGCCGGACTATCCGCAGGTTGCCTACACGGCCCTCGCGAGGATGCTCGAGCAACTTAGGCACAAGGGCGGCCGCAAAATCAGCGAAGACGGCCGTATGCTGCAAGGCATCATCGTGCGCCACCTCGTCTTGCCCGGTCACGCCCTCGATTCGCTCGACGTCCTCGACCGTGTGTGGGACCTCGCCGGAAACGATGCTGACCTTTCCGTCATGAACCAGTACACGCCTAACGAGGCATGCAGAAAGCGTGGGGGAGAGCTGTCCCATGCCCTTTCCAACGACGAGTACGAGTTCGTGCTCGACCACGCTGATGACCTCGGCTTTGAGCACCTGTGGTGGCAGCAGGGCGGCACCGTTTCTGAGAGTTTCGTGCCCGCCTTCGACGCAACCGGGGTCGACGGCCCCGCGTTGGGAAGCGCCGAAGGAGAGTAGGGGCGTAGCTCCGCATGGCGCTTTGAGGCCCCGTCCTGTGCGGCCGGCTGCTTGCCGCGTGCCGTCTGGGACCTTTTTCTCGTATTCGGGGCGTCTCGTATGCCCGGGTCCCTTGAGCGCATGGGTCATGCCGTCCAAGCCGACAAGCCCGGCGCTCACAAACGGGTAGACTATCGAGCCAGTATGTATATGACGCCCCATGCGGGCGAAACCTAAGGAGCAACCATGGCAGACGAGAACGCGCCGCTCACTGACGAGGAGCGCAACGAGCTAGAGCGCCTTCGTGCTGAGAAAGCCGCCCGTGAGCGCGCGGCCGCAGACGCCGCGCAGAAGGCCGAGCTCGAGCGCCTTCGCGCCGAGCAGGCCGAGGCCGAGCAGGAGGCCCGCGATGCCGCTGCCCGCGAGCGCGCCCGCGAGTACATGGAGCCCGACGATGACCTCAAGATGCCGCTCGCCCAAAAGCTCGTGCTGCTCTTTGTGGCCCTGCTTATCGCATGGTTCGTGGTGCAGTTCTTCGGCGGCAGCGCCTTTCGCGGCTAGGGGGCCAAACTCATGTCTTTGACGGATGCCACTAAGCCCACCGACGTCTCGCTCAACACCGACCTCTACGAGCTCACCATGGCTCAGGGCTTCTGGGAAAACGGCCTTATGGACGCCGAGGCGTGCTTCACCGTCTTCTTCCGCGACACCCCCTTCGACGGCGGCTATGCCGTGGCCTGCGGTACCGGCCAGATTGCAGACCTGGTGGAGAACTTCCGCTACACCGAGGAGGACATCGCCTACCTGGGTAGCATCCAGGCTCCCGGCGGTGGCGCCCTGTTTAAGCCCGAGTTCCTCAAGTGGCTTGCCAACTTTACGCCCGAGCTCGACGTCTGGGCCGTGCCGGAGGGCGAGGTCGTCTTCCCGCGCGAGCCGCTCGTGCGCGTCCAGGGCTCCATGGCAGCCTGCCAGCTCATCGAGACGGCCCTGCTCAACCTCGTGAACTTCCAGACGCTTGTGGCCACCAAGTGCGCCCGCGTGGTGCAGGCGGCGGAAGGCCACGCTGTCTCCGACTTTGGCCTACGCCGCGCCCAAGGCCCCGACGGCGGCCTGGCCGTGGCCCGCGCCTCCTTTGTGGGCGGCGCCAGCTCCACCTCCAACTGCCTGGCCGGCAAGATCTACGGCATCCCGGTCTTTGGCACCCACGCCCACTCCTGGGTGATGGCTTTCCCAACCGAGCTCGAGGCCTTCCGCGCCTTCGCGCGCTCCATGCCCAAGAACTGCGTGCTGCTGGTGGACACCTACGACGTGCACCAGGGCGTGGCCAACGCCATCACGGTCGCCAAGGAGATGGAGGCCGAGGGCGAGCGCCTGGCTGCCGTGCGTATTGACTCGGGCGACCTTGCCAAGCTCTCCAAGTACGCTCGCGAGGCCTTTGATGCCGCCGGCCTTCCCTACGTGAAGATCAGCGCCTCCAACGACCTCGACGAGTACACCATCCAGTCGCTGTTTGCTCAGGGCGCTCCCATCGATTCGTTTGGCGTGGGCACCAAGCTCGCCACCTGCGACCCGCAGCCCTCGCTGGGCGGCGTCTACAAGCTGGCGGCCGTGCGCAAGGCCGGCGAGGAGGCGTGGCGTCCCACCATGAAGCTCTCCGAGGTGGCCTACAAGCGCACCATCCCCGGTATCCAGCAGGTCATGCGCTATGTGGACGATTCGGGCTGCCCGGTGGGCGACGTCATCTTCGACGAGACCATGCAGGGCGCCAACCCGGCGCGCGCTGTCAACGTCACCGACTCCGAGACGAGCTATGACTTCAGTGCCTATGAGGGCCGCGAGCTGCTTGTTCAGATGGTCGAGAAGGGCCACGGCGTGGGGGAGCCCACGAGCCTGGAGGAGGCCAAGCGCACCTGCCGCGAGGCGCTTATGCACCTCGACCCGGCCGTGAGGCGCTTCCTCAATCCGCAACTCTATCCGGTGGGCGTGCAGGAGCAGCTCGCCGAGCTGCGCGTGCGCCTGGCCAAGCAGGAGCGTGCCGCCCAGGCAAGCTAGGCACGGCTTAATGGCACGGCGCGCGTGTGCTCGCGTTTGCCGCGGGGGCCTCGCTTGTTTGCGGGGCTTCGCGTATCGCAGTCGTCGCCAGAACCCGGTGCTTGACTCCGTGTCGTGGCGCTTGCGTGTGGCGTAGTCGGCGCATAGGCCAAGCTAGGCGCGTCTCCTGCGCTTTTGCTACACTCAATCAGCCGCTTTGCGCGGCATCCTAGCTGTAATTTGGCGGCCCTTCACGGGGCCGCTTCCTCATGGAAGGGACGTATCGTGGTCGAGACGATCGAGAAGCTGGTTCGTGAGGCCATCGCGGCGGCGCAGGCCGCAGGCGATCTGCCTGAGTTTGAGGTCGCTGACCTCGGGCTCGAGCGTCCGGCCGATTCCGCTAACGGTGACTGGACGAGCACCGTGGCCATGCGCAGCGCCAAGGTCGCCCACATGGCCCCGCGCGCCATCGCAGACGCCATCGTGGCTCACCTTCCGGCCTGCGAGCAGGTCGACCACGTCGAGGTCGCCGGCCCCGGCTTCGTGAACGTCTACCTTTCCACCGCCGCCGGCAACGAGGTCTTCCGCACCGTGCGCGAGCAGGGTGCCGACTTTGGCCGCTCCAACCTGGGCGCCGGCCAGCGCGTGCAGGTCGAGTTCGTCTCGGCCAACCCCGTGGGCCCGCTGCACATCGGTCACGGCCGCTGGGCCGCCCTGGGCGACTCGCTCGCCCGCGTGCTTGAGCACGCCGGCTACGAGGTCGAGCGCGAGTACTACGTGAACGACCACGGCAACCAGATGAACACCTTCGGCAACTCGGTCTCCGAGCGCTACCTACAGCTCGCCCAGATCATGGACGAGCGCGGCGTTGACGCCCATGCGGCTCACGAGGCCCTCATCGCCGATTGGTCGGCCTTCGTGGGCGACGAGGCCGACGAGCACCCCGACTCTCACCCCTACATGGACGCCTTCCGCGCCAAGCTCGGCGCCGATTCCTACGGCGGCGACTACATCATCGACCTTGCCGCCCACTTCATGGAGGCTGACGGCACCAGGTGGGTCGAGGCCGACGCTGAGGAGCGCATGATCAGCTTCCGCGAGCGCGGCTACAAGCTCATGCTCGAGGACATCTCCCACACCTGCGAGGACATGCGCACCACCTTCGACCAGTGGTTCTCCGAGCGTTCCCTCTATGAGAAGGACGAGCAGGGCACGAGCCCGGTTGAGCGTGCCTTCGCCAAGCTGCGCGAGCAGGGCTACCTCTACGAGAAGGACGGCGCGCTGTGGTTCCGCTCCACCGACTTCGGTGACGACAAGGACCGCGTGCTCGTGAAGGCCGACGGCGCCTACACCTACTTTGCCTCCGACGTGGCCTACCACTGGAACAAGTACGAGCGCGTTGACCTCGTCATCGACGTCTGGGGCGCCGACCACCACGGCTACATCGCCCGCGTGCGTGCCGCTACCGACGCGCTTGGCTACGAGGGCAAGTTCGAGGTGCTTCTCGGCCAGCTCGTGAACCTGCTTCGTGGCGGCCAGCCGGTGAAGATGAGCAAGCGCAAGGGCACCATGGTTCCGCTGCGCGAGCTGCTCGACGAGGTGGGCGCCGACGCCACGCGCTTCACGCTTGTCTCTAAGAGCTCCAACCAGATGATCGACTTCGACATCGAGGCCGCCAAGCGCCAGGACAACACCAACCCCGTCTACTACGTGCAGTACGCCCACGCGCGCATCTGCTCCATTCTGCGTCGCGCCGCTGGCGTCACGGCCGAGGAAGCCGCCAAGATCGGTATGGACGAGGTCGCCGCGAAGGCCTGCTCTCTCGATTGCGACCTCTCCGTGCTGACCGACCCCACCGAGGCCGCGCTTGCTCGCAAGCTTGGCGAGTTCGGCGAGCTCGTGGAGGGCTGCGCCCGCGACCGTGCGCCCTTCCGTCTCACGCACTACGCCGCTGAGCTCGCTGCTGCCTTCCACGCCTTCTATACCGTCTGCCAGGTACTGCCCAGCGAGGGGCGTCCGGTGGACGAGAAGGTCTCCGTTGCGCGCCTGGCCGCCTGCGATGCCTGCCGCCGTGTGCTGGCGCTCACCCTCAGCCTCATCGGCGTGACCGCGCCCGAGAGGATGTAGCCGCTCGCTTTTGTGGTTGTTCGTCTTTGGGAATGGCTGTTTTTATATTCGAATGGAATGTCCGTTAATTTCATTCGCGATATGAAACAATTAGCCGCTCATGGCCTATTTTTGGCCGCTTGCAACATTTGTCTGAAACGTGGACTTATGCGCCGCCCATTCTGTTTCCGCAGGATGGGCGGCGTATTTTTTCTTGAAATAGTCCCTAAATTAAGCTTTTTCAGAGTTCCGTTTGGCGTATCCTTTAGATACATAAGAAAAACTATTCGGGGAGGTTCGTTCGTGAACGTTCGCGAGTATCTATCCGTCCGTCGGGCCTTTGGGCTTGCCAGACAAGAGATGCCTGCTGACAAGAGAATCACCTTTGAGGAGCTGGCCATCGTCTGTCGTCTCGGCAATCTCGGGCGCCCGTTGAGGACTTCGGAGATTGCTGAATACCAAGGCGTGCTCAGGCCTACCATGACCCACAGGGCAGCCCATCTGTCCGACCTCGGCTTCATTTCGCGCGAGTCGGGAACCGAAGACCGCAGAAGCGTCTGCTGCTCGCTTACCGAGCAGGGACGCCAGTGCGTGGCTGAGTTTACGCAGGCCATTTGCTCACACATCAAAAGCGGTATGCCGCTTGCGCGCTGTGCGCCCGAGCGCATCCAGCTCGTCATCGACGAGATGGGCACCATGTCGGTCTCGTCTGCCGACCTTGTCTTGATCGGACTTGCCGCGAGCATCGAGCAGCGGTGCTCGAGCGTGGGCGAGCTGGTGGGTAGCCTCGGCCTTTTGCAGCCCACCATTTCAATGGCAGTCACCTCGCTCGAGAAAAACGGCCTGGTCACGCGCATGAGGGAAGACCAGCTTTCGGGGCATGCCCTGCCGGTTGCCCTCACCGAGGAGGGGCGCAAGTGCGCCTACGCTCTTATCGAGCGCATCGAGGCCATGCGTGTCCGTCGTCCAAGAAACGCATAGGAACGAGAAACGCATAGCTGCGAGTTTGCGCCCGAGCACAAACTCGCAGGTTCTCACACGTCTTGCCTGCGCATACGTGCTATAGTCTGCCCTGTTGGGCTGCATGGCCCTGTAGCGCCGCTTTATGGCGCATAATCCACTCTTTCTCAACCAGTATTCGCGGCCGCGTTCCGCGCAATCTATCCGCGCAGGTTGAGAGGCGAATTGTTCGCCTGACGTTAAGGAAATTTCAGTGGCAGAAGAAAACACCGAGTCCACTCCAGCGCCGAAGCGCCGCCCCGGCCGTCCCCGCAAGAGCGAGGTCGCTGCCGATTCTGGTGCAAGCGAGGTCAAGCCCGCCAAGTTGAAGAAGCCCAGGACCGCAAAGCCCAAGGCTGATGCGCCTGCGTCTGATGCCCCTAAGCCCAAGAAGGCCAAGGCCGCCGAGGCCGAGAAAACGCCTAAGTCTGCCGGTGCCGAAGGGGAGAAGGCTCCTAAGGCTCCCAAGGGCGAGAAGGCCCCCAAGCCGTCTGCGGAGCCCCGTGCTGCCGCTGAGAGCGGAGCCTCTGCCGCTCCTGTGGCCGCCAGCGCCTCAAAGCAGGATGGCGGCTCTTCTGAGGAGAGCTCGTCCAAGCGCCGTCGTCAGCGCTTTCGCAAGGATCGCGACAACGAAGCTGGTAGTGCCAACGATGGTGCCTCTTCCCAGCAAAACAACCAGGGTCGCCAGCGCGATCGTCAGCAGCGCCCCGGCCGTGGCTTCCAGGCTCAGCAGAACGGCCAGCGCCAGTTTGGCTCGAACAATAACAACAACCGTCGCCGTAACCGTCACAACAACAACGGCGGTGGTAATTCCCAGATTGTGATGCCGCGCCTTTCCCGCGAAGACCTGCAGCAGATGCTTGTGGCCGAGCTTCGCCACGAGGCGGCCGGCCTCGGCGTGGAGTACGTGGGCGTTCGAAAGGCCGACCTCGTCGAGGCCGTCTATGTGGCCTCTGCCCGCGCCGAGGGCTTCCGCGAGGCGTCCGGCGTGCTTGACATCGCCAACGAGGGTTATGGCTTCGTGCGCACCGCCAACTACATGGCTGGCGACGACGACGCCTTCGTGCCCCAGCAGCTCATCAAGCACCTTGGCCTTCGCCGTGGCGACTGGATCTGCGGCACCGTGCGTCCGAGCCGCCCCAACGACAAGTACCCGGCGCTGCAGAAGGTCTCGAGCGTCAACGGTCTTGCGCCTGAGGAGATTCGCTCTCGTCCGCGCTTCCGTGACCTTACGCCCGTCTATCCCAACGAGCGCCTTCGAATGGAGCACGGCAAGGATTCCATTACCGGCCGTGCTATCGACCTGGTGGCGCCTATCGGCAAGGGCCAGCGTGGCCTCATCGTGAGCCCGCCCAAGGCCGGCAAGACCACCGTGCTCAAGCGTGTCTGCGAGTCCATCGCGGCCAACAACCCCGAGGTCTACCTTATTTGTCTGCTCGTTGACGAGCGCCCCGAGGAAGTTACCGACATGCAGCGCTCCATCAAGGGCGACGTCGTGGCCTCCACCTTCGATATGCCGGCCGAGAACCACACCACTGTCTCCGAGCTCGTGATCGAGCGCGCCAAGCGCCTGGTCGAGATGGGCCGTGACGTCGTGGTGGTGCTCGACTCCATTACGCGCCTTGCGCGAGCCTATAACCTGGCCGCCCCCGCCTCCGGCCGCATTCTCTCCGGCGGCGTTGACTCCGCGGCTCTCTACCCGCCCAAGAAGTTTTTGGGTGCGGCCCGCAACATCGAGAACGGCGGCTCGCTCACCATCCTGGCCTCCGCTCTTGTGGAGACGGGCTCCAAGATGGACGAGGTCATCTTCGAGGAGTTCAAGGGCACCGGCAACATGGAGCTCAAGCTCGATCGCGAGCTAGCCGACAAGCGCATCTTCCCGGCCATTGACCCGGTGGCTTCTGGCACACGCAACGAGGAGCTGCTCATCGACGCCGACCTCCAGCCCTTCGTCTGGGGCATCCGTCGCGTGCT
>CAVHWW010000068.1:0-12139 GCA_963639715.1 Acutalibacteraceae bacterium | reverse complement strand
CCGTTTGTCGCATTCTGATGCGTTTGCGGAGTTTGCAACCCCATGCAACAACCCGTCTGTAGCGTTCGGATGCGTTTGCGGGGTTTGCAACCCCATGCAACGACCCGGTTGCAGCGTTCGGATGCGTTTGCGGGGTTTGCAGCCGCACGCATCAATGCGGCTGAATGGGCAGCCACTCCCTACTTGCCGCCAGGGAGCCTCTCGAGAAGCTTGTCGCCCACTTCGGAGAAGATGATGCCGCAGAAGATGAGGGCAAAGCCGATGAGAAGCTTGGGCGTGAGGGCCTCGTAGCCAAAGGCGACCGAGAAAGCCACACCGCTCGGGCTTTCGAGCGAGGAGAGCAGAGAGCCAGCTGCCGGATCAACCTTGGTGAGGGCGTAGTTGAGCACCGCAAGCGTCGCAAACGAGCAGATGACCGCGAGGAACAGCAGCGCGCCGATGTTGGCAGGCGTGAAGAGCTCGAGCGAAGGCGGCTGCTCCACCAAAAGCGAGCCCACGCCTACGATGGCCGTGATGGTGAGGAACTGCCAGAAGGTGAGCGCCCAGACGTCCTTGCCACGACCCTCGTCCGAAACGATGACCATCTCGAGCGCGTAAAAGACTGCGCAGCCCAGCGTGAGGGCGTCGCCGACGTTGAGGGGCAGGCCGTTGTCGAGCACCACAAGCCCCGCGCCCACCAAGCTCACGAGCGCCGCGATAATGCTCGTGCGCTTCGGCTTGCCGCGGCCCATCGCCCAGGCGCAAAACGGCACGAGGACGCAATAGACACCCGTGAGGAAGGCGTTCTTCCCCGGCGTTGTGTAGACGATGCCGTAGGTCTGCAGCACGTAGGCAAGGCCATAAAACGCGCCAAGCACCACGCCCGTCTTCATGATGGGGCGGGTGAGGTTGGCCAAAATGCGGCGGCGGAAGACGACGAACATGAGCACGCTCGCCACGCCAAAACGCACGAGCAGCAGCCAAAACACCGGGAAGAGCGCCGTCACGTCCTTCATGACGAAGAACGAGAAGCCCCAAGCAAGGGCGCAGCACACAATCAGCAGCTTGTTAAACCATTCAGCGTCGAGCAGACGCGAAGAACCCTTCTGTCCCATGCGCTACACCAGGTCAAAGGCAGCGAAGCTCGGCAGTTCCTCGGCTGCAGCGCTCACGTCCTGCACCACGCTCGATCCGGTGAAGCCAAGCACGTAGGCGCCAGCGGCCACGCCGGCGGCGATGCCAGTGGGCGAATCCTCCACCACCACAGCATGGGTGGGCTCAACGCCGAGGTTGCTCATTGCCGTGAGGTAGGGCTCGGGGTTGGGCTTGCGGTTGTTCACCATGTCGCCGCAGACGATGACGTCGAACAGGCCGGTAAGGCCAAAGCGGTTGAGCAGGATAAGGATGTGCGCGGAGCGCGTGGTGGAGACGAGGCCCGTGCGCACGCCCGAGGCGCGCAGGCGGACGAGCAACTCACGAATGCCGTCAATAAGCTGCAGGTCAGACTCGAGGTAGATGGTCTCCGGCAGCAAGCCCTCGTCGCGCATCTCGACCTGCTTGGCGTTGAGCTCATCGTTGGTGAGGGTCTTGCCGTACTTGGCGGCAACGAGCGGGGTCTCCTTGACGCCGTCGGTGCCGCACAGGGTCATGGCATCGTCGAAGGTGGCCGGCACGCCGAGCGCCGCAAACACCTTCACGAGGCGGCGGGCCGAGACGGGCTCGGAGTCAACAAGGACGCCGTCGCAGTCGAACAGGACGCAATCGATACTCTGAGGGCGCGTCATCCGCATCTCCCATGCTCGAGGTTTTCACACGGTTGCCCATTCTAGCAAAGGGGCTGCAGGCGGCCGCGAGCGCGACGGGGGCGTTACGGGGTGTTAGCTTGACGTGAGCCTGTGCAAGGCCGCGAGCGAGGCGGGCTGTTAGCTTGACGTGAGCCTGCGCAAGACCGTGAGCGTGGCGCGAGCGTTACGGCCGGCCTGCTTAATGCGGGCCCACGCAAAGCCGCGGGCGCGGCAGGGGCGTTACGGGCTGTTAGCTTGATGCGTGCCTGCGCAAGGCCGTGGGCGTGGCGGAGCGTTACGGCCGGCCTGCTTGATGCGAGCCTACGCATGGCGGGGCGTTACGGGCTGTCAGCTTGATGCGAGCCCGCGCAAAGCCGTGAGCGTGGCGCGAGCGTTATGGGCCGTTAGCTTGATGCGCGCCTCCCCGCGCAGCGCAACGCAACCGACGACCTTCGCGGCACTCGGCTGCCGGAACAAACCCGTCCAGCTCCCGGATTCCCTCCAGCTCCCGGTTCCATCCAGCCCCCGGATTCCATCCAACTCCCGAATCGCCACAAGGCATGCTCGTCCCGACTCGGGCCTTCCGTCCAAGTCATGCAACACGCCGAATCGAACACGCTGGACACAAGGAAGCGCGCCCACAAACGCTACGATAGCTAGGCGAAAAAACGCGCACCGAACGGTGCGCTACCTTGAAGGAGAAACACGTGAGCGTTCTGAAAAAGCTGTTCGGCGGGCTCAAGATGAGTTGGCTGTTCGTTGTCCTGCTCGCCCTTGCCGCAGGCGCCTACACCGGCGTGATGGGGTCTTTGCCCATCACCAACGGCACCTCGTTCCGCGACATCGCCACCACCCAGGAGTGCTGGGTGATCTTCGCCTTCATCATCGCCTCCAACTGCAAGAAGAGCTGGGAGTCGGCGCTCAAGATCTTCGTCTTCTTCCTGATCAGCCAGCCGATCTGCTACTTGGTGGAGGTCGCGCTGGACGGCATCACGGCCGAGGCCGCCCTGCAGTACTACCTGAGCATCTGGGGCCCGGCCACGCTGTTCACCCTGCCCGGCGGCTTCATCGCCTACTACATCCAGAAGCAGAACCCGCTCGGCTGGGTGGTGCTTGGCCTGGGCTGCGCCCTGCAGGCGCTGATCGGCATGGCCTACGCGCTCATGATGCTGCGCAACCCGCCGTTCCACCTGCTCACGGCGCTGCTGTGCTTTGGCTCGATCTTCGCGTTCGCGCTTGGGATTCAACGCGACAAGCGCGGCCGCATCGCCACGTTGGTGATTTGCGTAGGAGCGATTGCACTCGTAATAGTTGCCATGCAGATGACGGGCCGCGTGCTGGTTGGGTAGCCAACTTCTACGGATTGCAAACCTTGCAGGGCTCGTAGCCTCGAGCGATCACCTCGTCGCGGGTGCCGGTGAAGTCCTCGCGGTTCTTGGCCTTGATCTTCTTGGCGGAACCGCAGGTGGGCAGGTGAAACTTCTTGGTATTGGTGTTGAGCACGTAACTATGCTCGGTACCATCCGTCGAGGTTGAGCCACCGACTTCTCCGGCCGCCGACTCCGAACCGGCGGACTCATCGGTCGAGTAGCCCTCAGCCAGCGAGCTATCCCCGGTCGCATAGTCAATGACGACACCCGGCTGCACGTTGTAGCACCAGACGTTGAAGCTCACGCCAGCGCCCTCGTCCTCGACCGACCACGCCTCCATCTGCACGCCGGAGGCCACGAGGTTGCTCCCCTCGAACACGGGCGTCACGCGGTACAGCACGTGGTTGCCCGTGCGCTCCACATAGCTCGCCACCTCGTCCTCAAAGGGCAGCATGCCCTCCACGTTGAGGTAGCGCGTCCCCGTGATGAGGTTCAGCTCGTTGGCATTCTCGCCGGCAAGCTGGTAGCCAATGAGATGGCAGCGGTTGTAGAGGTACTTGCCGTCCACCAGGCCGTCGTAGCGCACGGTGTGCCAGCCGCTGGGCTTGATCATGCCGATGCTGCCGCGTTCCTCGGTGGGCATCGTCTCGGTGCCGATAAGCGCAAATGCCGCCCCGCAGCGCCTGAGCGAATCGAGCGGGCTGTACTCCTCAAAGCTCCCGCGCGCCTTATCGGCATCGCTGAACTGAGGTTTATTGTCGTACAGTCGCACATAGGGCGAGCCAGAGTAGGCAGGGATGCTCGCCAGGTCCAGCGTAGCGGCAGGCGTCTCTGTAGCCGCCTCCTCAGTCGTTGCTTCAGTTGTCGCAGCCGTTGTGGCAGGAGCCGTCGTTGCTGCGGCCGTAGCGGAGGAGGCCACCTCACTGGCAACCGTTGTAGCAGCCGTCCCCCGCTCGGCCCCAGACGTAGTAGAAGCGCCACCCGAGCAGCCCCTTGCCAAGACGCAAACCAGCAAGAAGGCAAGGACCTTCCATACATGAAAGCGGCCCTTCCCGGCCGCGCTACCGCCGCGCATAAACCCCCGCCAATTAGAAGAATCGGATTTAGCACAATTCTACCTATGCAACGTGGCAAAGGAATTTCTCGAAATGGGCTTGCGCGGGTAAATGGGGTTCCGGTATAGTTACTTCTTGCTGTTGGGCGCTTGCGCCCGGCATCACATGGAGTCGCCAGCTTAGCTCAGTTGGTAGAGCACCGCTCTCGTAAAGCGGGGGTCACCAGTTCAAGTCTGGTAGCTGGCTCCATCTGACTTGTAAGGCCCGGGAGAGCATCCCGGGCCTTTTTGTTTAGCGGCCAGGCCATATGTCGGCCCCAACGGCTGCTTTGAGCAACGGGCCGCGTAGCTGCGCAAACAACAGGCGCCCCCCGAAGACTCCCCTAGCCTTTCCACGCGAGCTGCCAGCCACCCCGTAGCACGTATCCGCTCAAGCAGCCGCCACGCAAACAGCCTTGCCCCTCATCGCACACGCCACCAAGCCGTCTCTCATAGCGCACGCCGTCCGCCAGCGCAACCCTCAAAGAAACCCCCGCCGTTCGCAAATGAGCAGGCTCCCCCGGCACCGTGCGTGCGTAGAATCGTGCATAGCGTACGTACTCATGAAGGAGAGCCACATGTCGGACACCCTGCGCCTTGCCACCATCGGCACCAGCATTATCAGCGACGACCTTATCGACGCGGCCAAGCAGGTGGAGGGCATCACCTACGTGGGCACCTACTCGAGAAACCCCCTGATGGCAAGCGAGTTCACCGAGAAGCACGGCGGCACGCACCCCTTCTCCTCCTTTGAGCAGCTCGTGAACTGCAAGGAAGTCGACGCTGTCTACATCGCCTCCCCCAACGCCTTGCACTATGAGCAGGCCCTCGCCTGCATCCGCGCCGACAAGCACGTGCTGGTTGAGAAGCCTGCCTGTTCCAACCGCTTTGAGGCGCAGTCGCTCTACGCCGCCGCCGAGCTCCACCACGTCATCGCGCTCGAGGCCATGCGCCCCGTCCACGACCCGGCCTGGGCCCAGATCTTCAACGTGCTGCCCGAGATTGGCACCCTGCGCCGCGCCACCTTCCGCTTTGGCAAGTACTCCTCACGCTATGACGACGTGAAGGCGGGACGCCACACCAACATCTTTGACGCCAAGATGGCCTCCGGCGCCCTCATGGACATCGGCGTCTACACCGTCGAGCCCATGATTGCCCTGTTTGGCCGCCCGAGCCGCATCGTGGCCGCCCCCACCCTCATCTCGGACGCCCGCTGTGAGACCACGGGCGGCATCATCGACGGCGCGGGGTCCGTGCTGTGCACCTACGGCAAGGAGTCCGATACCCCGGGCCTCGTCGTTGAGCTCGCCTATTCCAAGATCACCAACGACCTGCTCCCCTCGCAGATTGAGGGCGACAACGGCACCATCACCATCGACGCCATGTCGACCCCGCAGCACGTCAGCGTCATGACGCGCGGCAAGGCCATCCGCGGCGCGGCCTCCACCGCCACCACCAACGTCGGCGCCAAGACGCGCGAGCTGCCCATTGCGCCGTGCAAGAACAACATGATCTACGAGCTGCGAGACTTTCTCACGCTCACACGCTGGGAGAACATCGACACCCTGTGGGGCGAGGGCATCGCCGTGCGCGGCGCGCTACAGAGCTATGACTTCGTGACCTTTAACTCACTCGCCGTCATGGACGAGATTCGCCACCAAGCCGACATCCACTTCCCGTCTGACTACCGCTCCAGGTGGTAGGGCCTACCCCAGCAGAGCCATGACCTCGCGCTTGGCGCGGAGGAACTCGTCGGTGAGGTCGAAGGGGCCTTCTCCGCAGTCATGGTCTATCTCCACCTCGCCGGCAATGGTGCTCGGGACGCCAGCCTTGGGCTCACCGCGCAAGACGTAGATACGGCTCGCCATAAGGACGGCCTCGTCCACATCGTGGGTGATCACGATGCTCGCAATCCCCAGCTCGGCGGACATCTCGCAGTACCAGC
The DNA here is from genome assembly GCA_963639715.1 of Acutalibacteraceae bacterium. Lineage (GTDB taxonomy): Bacteria > Actinomycetota > Coriobacteriia > Coriobacteriales > Atopobiaceae > Parolsenella. The sequence goes on along the minus strand of CAVHWW010000068.1, from coordinate 5,968 downwards.
GGCGGATGTCGGTCCTAGTGAGGGCGTCGAGCGCCGAGAAGGGTTCGTCGAGCAAGACGACGTCATTTCCCATGAGGTAGGTGCGCAGGAACGCGGCGCGCTGGCGCATGCCGCCGGAAAGCTCGCTTGGCCACTTGTCCTCGCAGCCAGAAAGCCCAAAGCGCTCAATAAGCGGACGGGCCTTCTCACGAGCGGTGGCCTTGGACTCGCCGGCGATGACGAGCGGCAGAATCGCGTTATCGAGGATGGTGCGGCTCGGGAGCAGCAAATCCTTCTGCAGCATGTAGGAGACGCGGCCCGGCACGCCGCTGATATCTTGCCCGTGGAGCAACACCTCGCCCTCACGAGGGCGAGCGAGGCCCGAGAGCGCATGCAAAATCGTAGTCTTGCCGCAGCCCGACCTGCCGACGATGCAAATGGTCTGGCCGGCGTCCACGCGCAGGCTGACGCCTCGGACGATGTCAGACTCGTCATCCCACGCGCACGTGAGCCCGCGCGCCTCGAGGGCAGGAACGCCCGCCGCATCTCGTCGCTGTGCCATGTCTTCCCTCTCGTCTGCGGGCAAGCCGTCCTCAGCTCCCGCCTTTGCGCGTGTAGTCCCACGTTCCATACCACTCGTACGCCGGGCCGCACCCCAGACGGCCCGCATCGGCCGCCCGAATAAGGCAGCCCTCGCGCGGCACCCCAGGCAGTCCGCTTCAGCCACCCGAGTCAGGCAACCTCGTGCAGGACGCCCCGGCAACCTCATGCAGGCGCCCCACGTCCAAACCATACGCGCGGCACCCGACGCCACAAAGCCGTGGTGCCAGGCGCCGCGCATCCTAAAACCTTACGCCAGGTACGTCAGGTCGTAGCCGGAGTTGACGTCGAGCTGGTTCTCCACGAGCGAGTTGTCGTTGAGCCACTGGTAGTAGGCGCTCCAGCGCTCGGGGTCGATGACGCCCCAGCTGTCGGCGTCGGAGGTATAGGCGCTGGCAAGGTACTCGGCGCTGGCGGTCACGAGCTCGGAATCGAGCTCCGGGACCTCCTCGCACAGAATCTGGGCCGCCTCGTCGGGGCTGTTGACGGCATACTCGTAGCCCTTCTTCACGGCGCGCATAAAGGCCTTGGCCGCCTCGGGGTTGGCCTCGACCCACTCGGTGTTGGCCGCAACGACCGGCGAGTAGAAGTCGAGCACCGGGTCCATATCCTTGAAGGCGAAGAAGTTCACCGGGTAGTCCTGGACGTTGGCGTTCTGCACAGCCCAGCCCTCGTAGACCCACACGCAGTCGTACATGTTGGCCTTGAGGCCAGCCACGTCGTCATCAACGGAGTACGGCACCATGCTGAGCTTGGAGTAGTCGCCGCCATCGCTCTCCATGACCTGCTTGATGGTGGCCTGCTCAACCGCCATGTCCCAGGTGGTGTAGACGTGGCCCTCCATCTCCTTGGCGCGCGTGATGTTGTCTTCGGCACGGCTCATGATGCCACTCGTGTTGTGCTGGATGACGGCGGCCACGGCGGTGAGACCGGTGTTGCCGGAGTCGTAGGCAGCGGCGATGTAATCCTGGTAGCTGATGCCGAACTGCGCCTGGCCGGTGCCGATGGCACCCTCGGCCGTACCGTCAGCGGGCTGGACGATCTCGACGTCAAGGCCCTCCTCGTCAAAGTAGCCGAGGTTCTTGGCCACGTAGACGCCCGTGTGGTTAGTGTTGGGCGTGTAGTCCAAGCAGAAGGTGACCTTGGTCTTCTCGGCGGCATCACCGGAAGTTGCCGCAGAGCTGGCAGAGCCGGAGTTGCCGCAGCCAGCCAGCACGAGCGAGGCGGCCGCAGTGAGCGAGCCGCCCACGAAGGCGCGGCGCGAGAACATCATGTTGTAGGGGAAAGCGTTCTTCATTTCTTATCGTTTCCTTCCGCCCTTTTCCAGGGCATGCAGAGGCGCTCGAGCGCGTCGACGCCCTTCATGAGGGCCAGCGAGAGCGCGGAGGTGATGATGATGACCGCGAACATGCGGTCGTACTCGAAGTTCTTGCGAACGCGTGTCATGTAGACGCCGAGGCCCGTGAAGCCGCCCAGCCATTCCGAGATGACCGCTCCCACGATGGCGTAGGTGGCGCTGATGCGCAGGCCGCTGAAGAACTGCTCGGCCGCAGCCGGAAGCTTGGCATAGCGAAAAATCTGCCACTCGCTGGCGTTCATCGTGCGCAGCAGGTCAATCTCGTCTTGGTCGACCGAGCGAAAGCCGCCGGCCAAAGCCACCGTGATGGGAAAGAACGTCGCCAGTACCACGAGCAGGACCTTGGGCAGCATCCCATAGCCAAACCACAGCACCAAAAGCGGGGCAATAGCCACGGTGGGCACCGTCTGGCTGACGGTAAGCAGCGGGTCAAAGGCCAGGTAGAAGGTCTCGAACTTGTCCATGAGGACAGCAAAGGCAAAGCCCACCGCAACGCCGATGGCAAGGCCGATGGCCGCCTCGGCAAGCGTCGTCCACAGGTGGCTCATGAGCAGGGCGAAGTCCTTGACGAGTGCCTGCACGACCTCCACCGGGCTCGGCAGCATGAAGTTGGGCACGAGACCCGCCATGCAGACGAACTGCCACACGAGCAGAAGGCCCACCACGGCGCACGTCGGGGCGACCACGCGCTTGGACGGCTTACGGGGCCCACGTCGCACGGAGGCGGCGGGGCTGGGCTGGGCGCTTGCGGCGCCCGCAGGCTGGATGGCTACGTCCGCACCAGGCTGAGCAGCCGCGGCGCCCGCACCGGGCTGGCCGGCAGCGACGTCCACACCAGGCTGGGCGGCCGCCGCGCTCTCCATCGCCGGCTCGTTCGAGCTGGGCATCCTATCAGACACGCAATCGGCCATGCTACGCGGCCGCCTCGTCGGACTTGGCGAACTCGGGGTCGTTGGGGTGGTACTTGCCGATCTTGTGGTCGGTGCTCATGACGTCGCCCTCGGGCTTGAAGTTGATCTTGGCGTAGGTCATGACGTGCTTGCAGCCGTTGGCGGCACCCACGAGCTGGCAGTTCTTGAGGATCTCCATGCACTTCTCGTAGTCGCCCTCGATGGCCGTCTCGAACGGTCCCACGAAGTAGTCGATGCCCGTGGAGTCGATGTAGTCGATCACGGCATCGACGGCGGCGCAGGTCGCGTCATCGTCAGCTGCGTCCATGGGCAGGTACTGGATGGCAATTGAGCAGTTCAAACTCGCTCCTTTCCGCGCGACATCGCTAAGGCCGCGCTTCCGGGCACCAAAAAAGGCACCCACGTTGTTTTTCCGTAGGTGCCCAAGCGAGCGAAGCTTATGGTTCCTACGCCGGCATTACCCGGATCAGGTTGACGGTCAGGACCGCTTTCCTAGGCCCTATCTCAGCCGGCATGCGCCAGCCCCCGTTTATCAGTTGGACAGTGTAGCACTCCAGCGCCAGCCTTGCTCCGTGCTCGTGCGGCGAGACGCGCCCCTCCCCTTCTGGCAGCGCACAAAAAAAGGCGGGTCCGGAATCATCCGAACCCACCCACTATTCGAGGCAGCTTGCTGTCCCTCTCGAAGGACTAGTCCCTGCGGCGACCCACGATGGAGAGGACTCGCACGAAGACGTTAATGATGTCAAGGAAGAGCTGGGAGGCGTTGTAGACGGCGTTGACCACGGTGGGCTCATCGGCCATGGCCTTGTAGAAGTCCCAGCCGATAAAGCCGCAGAAGATGACGATGACCACGTAGTCGATGGCCGTGGTGTAGACGCCCATGAGCGACATCACCACAGAGACGAGCAACACGGCGAGCAGGCCACCCGCAAGCACGCCCTGGATCTTGGCGAAGATGTTAGGGAACGCGATGCCCAGGCAGGCAAAGACAGCCGTGATGCCAGCCGTGGCGAGAAACGCCGTGGAGATGGTCTGCGAGGTGTAGGACAGCGTGATCGCCGAGGCCGTGAAGCCGAAGGACAGAACGAAGATCGCATAGCCCGCAAGCGACAGGCCCACGCTCTCGCTTTTCTTGGCGGCGCCCATCATGATGATGCCCACGATAGACAAAACGCAGCTACCAAGCGAGATGGCGAAGTAGTGGTCAATGAAGGCGAAGATGAACTGCGGGCTGGTGAACAGGCTCGCGCAAATGCCCATCACGAGGAAGCCCGCGAGCACGAGGCCCGTGAGCGCAAGACCGTAGGCACGGATGGAGAGCTCGCCGGCATTGCCGGTGCGGCTCTGCTGGGCGCCAAACGGCGAGTAGGGCTCAACGCCATTCTGACCGTTGCCCTGCCACTGGTTCTGATTCATGTTCTTTCCTATCTCCGGGCGCCGAAGGATTCCGACGCTTAGGTTGGTGCTTCTCCGCACGGCTCCCACCGTACGGCCGAATGGACGGTCGGCCTCGGCAGCCGCCGCGCCCGCTCTCGGTCTTCCTACCCATTGTGACGCAAGGCATGCAGATGCGACCGTGACTCATATGAAAGAGACTCAAGCCTTACTTGTTAGGCTCCAAATCGGCGCCCACCACGAGGTTCTGGAAGCGGTTGGCAATAAAGTCATCGTTGAAGCGCTCGTCCACGTAGACCTCGACGGCGTTATGGGGCGGGATGCCGGCGTCTCGGGCCGTCTTGCGGTAGAAGCAAAACACCGTGGCCAGCATGTCGAGCACAAGAAACACCGTGAGCAGCGCCACGATGATCACCTGCGTGCGGTTCGTCGGCTCGCCAATGCGATAGATCACCTCGGGCATGACCACACGGCACCACACAAGGCCCAGCACGCCCCAGGCAAAGATGAAGCGCCAGGCGATCCATTGAGTGATGGCATCGGGCAGGCCGAGGTAAGTCCACGACTGCGCATGGAAGAGGTCCTCCATAAGCATGCCCGTGGTCTGCTCAAGGCCCCCGCCGAGCAAGGCCGAGACCGCAAAGACGTGGAGGTTGGAGGCGGTGCGGAAGTTCCACAGCACCATAGTGAGCAAACAGGCCCCAAAGCCATAGAGCGGCGAGAACGGGCCCCAGACGAGGCCAACGCGCAGCTCGGTACGGCCCGACGAGATGAACATCCAGACCATCTCGAGCACAAGGCCGGCGACGCTGGCCACCATGAAGATGATGACGTAGTGGTACAGGCCCGGATGCGCGGTCTCGAGCCACTCGTCACGCACCTTAAGGCGGGCGTCCTTGAGCGCGGCAACCTGCTCGCTCGAAAGCTTGGGCTTGGGCTGCGTCTTGAGGTTGGCGTAGGCCGGGTCATGGTGGCGCTTGGCGCTTCTTCGCCGTTGTCGGTCGATGATGACGGCATCGGCCGTGCGCGCCACGTCTGCGGAGACGCCGCGATGCGCTAGCTTGCGAAAGCTGCGGCCCTTGGCCGCACGGTAGCCCATCGCGCGCACGACATGGCCTACGACAACGTAGACCAGCGCAAGCGCAAGCACGATGAGCAGGATGGTTACCAAGGCAGCTCCAAGCTAGGCGGACGGCGCCGCGGCCGCATGCCGCAGACTCAAGCCTATGGTACCCACATCCACCAACCAGCTAGCAGGGACGTAGTGGCGCTTCTGTTCCTGCCCCGCAGCCACGCCCGCATCGATTGGCTAGTTAGCAGAGACGAGGCGTCATCTCCCCGTCAAAGGCGAGGCCCCAGCCTCACGGGCAGATACGTCTGACGCATCCGTAGCTGTACGCGAGGTTCCCAACCTCGCAGGAAGATACGTTTGACGCATCCGTAGCTGTACGCGAGGTTCCCTTCGCCCTCTGAACAAGAAGCCTTTGGAAAGCCGCAGGTAAGAGGCCTGCGATTGAATTGAGGGGCCCGTACGCGGCGCTGGGAACCTCGCAGGCAGATACGTCTGACGCATCCGTAGCCATGTGCGAGGCCCCGCATCGCATGGCCCCACATCACGCACCCGTATCGCTCGAACAAAAAAGGACCGGCACGTGGCCGGTCCCTCAAATTCATGGAGCGGACAACGGGGTTCGAACCCGCGACCCCCACCTTGGCAAGGTGGTGC
>CAVHWW010000067.1:0-3431 GCA_963639715.1 Acutalibacteraceae bacterium | reverse complement strand
GCTTCGACAACCCCTTCATCGACCACCAGCTGCTCTCCATCTGCCTGAACTCCACCGCCAAGTGGCGCGCCCGTGACCTGCCGACCCTCAAGGACTACGTGGCCGCCGAGGGCAAGCTCCCGCGCTGCCTGGCCACTTCCCTCGCCACCCTCATCGCCTTCTACACCACCGGCCTTGCTGGCCGTGAGGACGATGGCCTGCACCTGGTCCGCGCCGACGGTGCCGCCTATGTGGCCCAGGACGATGCCTTCGTGCTCGACTTCTACGCCGACCACGCCGGCGACTCCGACGCCGAGCTCGTCCACGCCGTGCTCACCAACGAGCAGATGTGGGGCGAGGACCTCACCGCGATCGCCGGTCTCGAGGAGTTCGTCGCCAGCATGCTCGCCGTTGTCCGCACCCAGGGCGCCAAGGCTGCCTACGCCGCTGCTCAGGCTGAGTAACTGAGGGGTTAGAAGTTGAACACCATCCAGATCAACCCGGCCGACAACGTCATCGTCGCCCTGTCGCCGCTGGCCGCGGGCACGGTCGTGGACGTTCCGGGCGTGGGTCCCGTGGCCGCCGCCGAGGACATCCCGCAGGGCCACAAGATGGCCGTGCGTGCCATTGCCGAGGGTGAAGATGTCATCAAGTACGGCCTGCCCATCGGCCACGTGACCGCAGATGTCGCCGCCGGCAGCTGGCTGCACACTCACAACGTCAAGACCAACCTCTCCGGTGAGGTCGAGTACAGCTACAACCCCACGCACCCCGTGGTGGAGAGCGCTGAGCCCGAGTGCTTCGAGGGCTTCCGTCGCGCCGACGGCCGCGCTGCCACGCGCAATGAGCTGTGGATCATCCCCACGGTTGGCTGTGTGAACGAGGTTGCCCGTGCCATGTGCGAGGGTGCCCAGGACCTGGTGGGCGGCACGCTCGAGGGCGTCTACTACTTCCCGCACCCCTTCGGCTGCTCGCAGACCGGCGCCGACCATGCCCAGACGCGCCGTCTGCTCGTGGCGCTTTCTCGCCACCCCAACGCAGCCGGCGTGCTCTTCCTGGGCCTTGGTTGCGAGAACTGCACCCACCAGCAGGTGCTCGACGAGCTGGGGGAGTACGACCCCGAGCGCGTGCGCTTCCTCACCTGCCAGGACGTTGCCGACGAGCAGGTCGAGGGCCACAAGATCCTGGCCGAGCTGGCTGAGCTTGCCAAGCAGGCCAAGCGCGAGCCGATTCCTTCGAGCGAGCTCGTCATCGGCCTTAAGTGCGGTGGCTCCGACGGCCTGTCCGGCATCACGGCCAACCCGACCATCGGCCGCGTGAGCGACATGGTCGTGGCCCGCGGCGGCACTTCTGTGCTTACCGAGGTGCCCGAGATGTTCGGCGCCGAGTCTATCTTGCTCGACCGCTGTGTGGACGAGGACGTGTTCAACGCCGCTGCCGACATGCTCAACGGCTTCAAGGACTACTTCATCAGCCATGGTGAGGTGGTTTACGAGAACCCCAGCCCCGGCAACAAGGACGGCGGCATCACCACGCTCGAGGACAAGAGCTGCGGTTGCGTGCAGAAGGGTGGCTCCGCGCCCATCGTGGACGTGCTGCCCTATGCCGGCCAGGTCACCAAGCATGGTCTGAACATGCTCTGCGGCCCTGGCAACGACATGGTCTCCACCACGGCGCTTACCGCCGCCGGCTGCCACGTCATCCTGTTCTCCACTGGCCGTGGCACGCCCTTTGGCGCTCCTGCGCCCACGCTGAAGGTCTTCACCAACCAGCGCCTCTGTGACCACAAGGCCAACTGGATGGACTTCAACGCCGGCGTTGCCGCCACGGGTGAGGCCACGATCGACGAGGCGGCCCAGGGCCTGTGGCAGCTGGTGCTCGAGACGGCGAGCGGCAAGCTCACCTCGGCCGAGCGTCGCGGCTGCCACGAGATCAGCATCTGGAAGGACGGCGTCTGCCTCTAAGGCTGCGACGCGTCTGACTCCAGGAGGACGGCGCTTTCGCCTTTCTGGAAAGAGGGCGGCTGCTTAAGGGCATGTCTTTAAGGCGGCGTATTGCCATCACCCATGCGTACCCGCCCGGGTAGGGGAGAGCCCCTGCCCGGGCGGGTTTTTATGTCTTGCTGCGGCGTAGGTGAAGCGGTTGCACGGCGAGTAGCCTATCTGCAAGATGCTCCACTCGAGTGAGGGAAGCTTTCGCAAGCTGGGGCGCGGTTGCCTTGTGGCAGGCGAGCCGCTCAAGGGTTCGCCGCGGTCGCAAGCGTCTGCATCCCTAAAATGACTTCTGATTCGTAGACCTTTAATCCGCAGCTTAAAACCGGTTTACCGATGTCCGTAACATTCATGTAAGGTGAAGGTAACGCTCACCGCTAAACCGGTACCGCTCACGGGGAAAAGGCAAGTGAACGTTCACCTGTTGAGGGGTTTCCGCGATACTAGGTAATCGTTCACCTTGTAAGTCGCGATAGGTTGTCCTGAAGGGTGCATCCCGTCGCAATTGGTGCCGACTAGGAGAGGAAGCTCCAATGTTCAACAAGTTGGGAAAGAAGAGGAAGATCACGTTCTGGACCCGCCTGGGCTTTGGTATGGGCGGCATGCTCAACTCCGGCGCGTTGACCTTCACCCACAGCTACATGGTCATGTTCCTGTCTACGGAGTGTGGCCTTTCGGGCGCTGAGGCAGCTGCCGTCGCTGCGGCCGCCGTGTACCTGAACGCGTTTTTGGCCCCGGTCCTGGGCTTCGTGGCCGACAACTTCTATTCGACCGCCATTGGTCGTAAGTTCGGCCGTCGCCGCTTCTGGCTGCTCATCGCTATTCCGATGATGATCGCCGAGCCGCTGATCTTCACGGTTACGCCCTTCGGCTTCCCGTACTACCTGTTCCTGTACATCGTGTACAACATCGCGTACACCTTCGCTTCTTCCAACCTCGCCCCGCTTACCATCGAGATGACCGATGACTATAAGGAGCGCACCTACCTTACCGGCTACAAGCACATCTTCGGTAATGTCTCCGGCTTCCTGATGGCAACGCTCGTTGGCTTTGGCTTTGGCCTCTTCGGCGAGACTGGTCCCCAGCCCTACTTCATCATCGCGTCCATCAACGCCGCGATCATGGCCGTCTCCCTCATCGTCGTGTACTGCTCCACTTGGGAGCGTGGCCCCGAAGAGGTTGCCCAGGAGAAGATCGAGGGCGTTGGCCAGGCCGTCAAGAAGCTCGTCATCGATGTCCTTTCCACCTTCCGCAACCGTTCCTTCCGCAAGGTTCTGGCTCCGTACGCCTTCATGAAGCTCGCTGCCGCCTGCTGGTCTGCGTGCCTGTCCTTCTTCATCGTCTACTCGCTCGGCATCCCCAAGTCCTATGAGGCCGTTATGGAGATGCCCGGCAAGATCGTTGCTATCGTCTGCACCGTCGTCTGGGTCGCCTGGATGGCCAAGAAGGGCTTCCACAAGC
>CAVHWW010000066.1:0-6027 GCA_963639715.1 Acutalibacteraceae bacterium | reverse complement strand
GCAATCCGACACGTGCGCCAGGTCAGCAAGGCCGCCTGCCCACGAGAAAGGCCGCCCAAAGGACGGCCCCGTGAATGCGCTCGAATTTCAATAACGTCCTAGAGCTCCACGCCCGCCATCTGGCAGTAGTGGTCGAGGTTGCTGCGGAAGACCAGGTCGGCAGAGCCGCGAAGGACCTTCTGCTCGGGAGCCTGCCCCCTGAGCAGGTAGTCGCCTAGCATGGCTGCGCCGCCGTAGGCCATACCCACCGGGTCCTTGTAGACGATGTTGGTGAAGACGCCGCGGCGCAAGGCAATGACGTTCTCGGGGAACAGGTCGCTCGCGACGGCACGAATCTTGCCAACAAGGTCGAGCTCAACGAGGGTATCGGCCACAAGCTCGGAACCCACGGCGAACACGCTGCACACAAGGCTCGGCGCGTCTGGGGCGCTCAGCAGGGCGCGAAGGCTGTTGCGCAACTCCTCAACCTGCCCGTGGGCGCCGTAGAGGTCGCGCACCGCGTAGTCGAGGCCCCGCTCGGCAAAGCGCTCGTGGAAGACGCGGGCCACATCGGCGTGGGAGTCGGTGTGCGGGTCGCCCGCCAACAGCAGGATCTTCTTGGAACCATCGGCCACAGAGAGCAGGTTGAGCGCCTGCTCGGCCATGAGGTTGCCCGCCTCGGCATAACCTGCCACCGCAGCACCCAGACGGCCCGTGTTCGGACGGTCGCCATCAAGCAGCACCACCGAGACGCCAAGGCTTGCAATCTCGGTCAGAAGCTCGGTTGTCCCCGCCTCAACAGGCACATAGGCAATCAAACCATCGGGAGCCTGACCCTCGCGGCACTGATCGCGGAGCTCGGCGAGGCACGCAGCATAGGAACCCATCTCATACGGACGAGTCTCGAACAAAATGCCGTGGTCGATGTTCTCCTCGGCATAGCGCTTGATGCCGCGCCAGAGATAGGCGAAGAAGAAGCTTCCCTCCTGCTTGTCGGAGGGCAGGCACACACAAACGCGCAGGTCACGCCTGCGCAGGATGGAGGCGCTCTCGTTTCGGTGGTAGCCCATCTGCTCGGCGCAGGCCAAGATCTCGGCCCTCACGGCATCGGAGACGCCCGGCTTGTTCGAGATGGCCTTGTGGACCGTGTTCACCGAGACGCCGACCTTGGCGGCAATGTCTTTCATCGTCACGCGCGCTGCGCTCATATCATCCTCGCATCTAGGCCCGGCATCCGGCCGCTGGTCATCTTCGGCCCGACGGCGCCCGCCATCCGGCCAACCGCGCAAAACCCGTTGCCCAGCCATTGGTTATTCAACTAGTTCAGCGTAGTACAAATTACGTTATCCGCCTAACGAAAGTCATGGATACGCTCTTGTCAGGCAAACTTGAGCCCAAATCGCGGCCCGAGTGGCGGCCAGGGGACAGAAATGCGCGTTCGACCGACTTTTCGGCGACTTAATGCCAACAGGCCAAGTAGTCCCCCATTTTTCGTTCTGCAAAACCGCAGGTAACTAAGTTGCCTATTTAAGGGACTACTTGCCCCTCCCACCACAAGTCGCCGAAAAGTCGGCCGAAGTGACATTCAGAGCAAAACGGGACCCAAATCGGGCCCCTACGCCATGCTCGCCTCGAGCTCGGGGAGGCGCTTGCGGTAGACAAGCTCGAGCAAAATGGCGCGCGTAGCCTGCGTGACGAAGGTGGCGCCCATGATGCCCCACAGGCCAAAGCCCAGCACAAAGCACAGCACGTAGTCGAGCACCACATTCAGGAAGGTCACCGTAAAGATGGTGATGTAAAGCGTCTGCTTGGTGCAGTCCATGCACTTGAGCACGCCGTTAAAGATGATCTGCGGCACCTGGAACGGCGTCATGGCCGCAACGATAAAGCCGGCTATGCAACCGCGGGCTACAAACTCGGCCTCATCGGAGAACAGACCGTAGTAGAAGTTGCCGCCGGCCGCGTAAAGCAGCGCAAGCACGAGCGAACAGCCCATGCCGGCCATGAAGATCGTCTTGGTGTAGAGGCGCACGTCGCTCACATCGCCCTTGCCAACCGACTTGCCCACGAGTGCCACCGAGGCGACCTGCAGGCCATCGCCGATGGCAAAGTTCACGTTCATGAGGTTAAGCGTGACGTGATAAATGGAGGTGTCGAGCGAGCCGGTACGCGCCGTCATGATGGAGGCGAGCAGGTAGCCTACGCGCGTGAGGACGTTTTCCAGGCAGATGTTCTTCCACAACGCGTAAAGCTCCTGAGCAGCCTGGCGGCTGGCGCGCACGCGCTCACGCATGATGTAGGGCAGGCTCACGAACTGCTCGGCGTCACCCAGCTTGTACAGGCTGATGCCCAGTGCCACGACCCAACCAACAACGGTGGAGATACCAGCGCCGATAACGCCGAGGCGCGGGAATCCAAAGCGCCCCTCGATGATGAGGAAGTTCAGGCCAATGTGAACGAGCGTGGAGGCGATGTTGGTCTGCATGGTGACCTTGGTGCACCCACAGCCGCGAAGGGAGGCGTTGATCAGCATGAAAGCCGTGCTGAACACCGTCGCGCCCATCAGGATGCGGAAGTAGCTCACCGAGAGGTCCATCGTGTCGGCCTGGCCAGAGCAAATCTGCATGATGGGCCCGGCGAAGACCGCGCATAGCACGCCCAGCACAAGCGAGGCCACAACCGTCAGCCGCATCGCCGTAACGAGGAGGCCGTTGGCACGGCGCTGGTCCTTGGCGCCCACGGCATGGGCCACCAGTGCCGAAAGGGCCGTGTTCATCGCAAAGAACACGCAGTAGACGAACAGCCTCGGCTGGTTGGTGACGCTGATGGCCGCGATGGCCTTCGTCCCCACGCGCGAGATCATCCTGGAGTCGATGATCGAAGAGAACGTGTTAAACAGGCTCTCGACGATGGCGGGCACCGCGATGACCCAGATTTCCTTGCGCAAGGCCACGGCCCGCGCGGCCTTCTCATTTGCCACGTGCTCTCCCCTATTCGAAGGAAATGCGGACGACGACCTCGCCCTTCTTCTGCTTGCCGCCCTTGGGACCAGAGCCAGCCGACTTGAGCTGGTCGAGTGCCGTCTTGGGCAGAGAAACCGTGACCGTCATGTTCTCGCCACCCGGGGCACCCGGCACCGGCGCACTCGTCGTGCCCTGGAAGCCGCCGTTGCCGTTGCCACCGCCGTTGCCGCCACCGGAGCCATTGCCGTTACCGCCGCGGTTGCCACCGTTGCCGTTGCCCGCGCGGTTGGCGCCGCTGTTGCCGCCACGGGGACCGCCGTTGCCAGCGTTGGCGTTGCCGGCGTTGGCATTGCCGGTGCTCTGGCCAAAGCTGGGGCGGCGCGGCCTGGCACGGTTGTTGGCGATGTAGCCCGCAACCATGTTGTAGTCCGGGTCACACTTGGGGCCGTGGTTGAAGAAGTACTCCTTGAACTCAGCCTGGACAAGCGGCTTGAGATCATCGGGGCGCTTGTCGCCAATGGCGTCAAGAACCTTCTCGTAGCACTCGATGAAGCCACCGATGAGCGTCTCGGCCTGCTTCCAGATGGGCGAGACAGGAGCCAGCGAGCTAGCCACGTCGTCAACGCGCTCGGCGTGGTTAACGGTATTGCGGAACGAGCCGAGGCTGTAATAGCGCTCGAGGATGTCGGCAAGTAGGGTCTCGTCAGTAAGCAGCGAGTGAGCCGGCAGGACGTTGAACTGCTCGAGCGACTTGCCGAAGACCGAGGCCACGCGGGCGCGAGCGTACTGCGTGTTGGGCGGCACCGCGCGGTTGCGGTAGTCCACCGCAAAGCGCGCGTAGAACTTGATGAAGTAGTGGTCGAGGTCCTTGAACGTCCAACGCTGGGAGGGCAGGCCGTCCCAGTAGTGCATGTTGACGGCCTTCTTGTAGGCGAGGACCTCCTCGTCGCTGGTGGCCGGGTAGAGCACGCCGCGGGCGATGAGCTGTGCCGGGATCAGCGACTCGATGATGGTGATGACCTGCTGGAAGAACTTCTTGCTAAAGCCCCACTTCACGAGCTCGAAGGGGTCAAGGCCACCGCCAGTCTCGTCCATGAGGGCGCCGTAGTCGCGAAGCACGCTCTCCCTCAGCATCATGACCACGAAGGCGTCTTCCTCCTGGGAGGCCTCGGGCGCCTGCTCGGGGTGGTTGAGCAGGCGACGCAGCGCCAGCAGGCCGGTCGCAAGCTCTTCGATGTTGCACAGCGAGATGCCCGCGTCCACATAGCCCATGGCCATGAGAATCTCATCCACGTAGTGGTTCTCGAGCTTGGGATTGGCCTGTTTGGCCTCGTCCCAATAGGAGCGCAGGATGTCGGTCTTTCCGTTGTTGAGGAAGGAGCGAATACCGGCCATGAGCTTGTCGATGCGGTAGTGGCGCTGCTGCATGTCGACCCAGGAGAAGCCCGGCAGGTCGGCGTGGTGGACGCTCGCGGTCGCCGCGATGTGGATGCGTGCGTTGGGGTCGTCGGAAAGCGAGTAAAGGGTGCTCGCGCAGACGGCGGATGCCTCGGTGGGCAGGCCGTGGAGGTCAACGTAGAGCTCGGCCTCGGTGCCGGGTTCCTGCAAAAGCCTCGCGATGAGGTCTTGGAACAGCGTGACGTCCTCAAAGCCGAGCGACGACGAGATGGGCACGAAGGAGATGGGCACCGCCAGGTTCTGGCTCTGGGGGCTCATCCTGCTGAAGGAGCCCGTCTCGCAGAAGAGGTAGCGGAACAGCCAGTCGAGGTCCTCAAGCGACAGGGAGGAAGCCGCCTTGTCGAACTTGGAGCGCACGGACTTGCCAGCGAACAAGGCCGGCAGCAAAGCCGAGGTATCGGTGCCGAGGGAGCGGGCGAAGGCGACGAGCTCCTCACGGCGAGCCGGCTCGATCTGGTCCAGGGAGTCAGCGAGGTCGATGTTGATGCCCATCGTGAACTGCGTCATGCGATAGCGGAAGAAATCGAAGCCGCTGAGGTTGCTGACGTCGGCCGTCATGACGTCGATGCCGTCATTGAGCGCCATTTTCACGCCGGCGGCCGAGGCGCCCTTCTCGCCCAGAAGCGAAACCGAGCCAATGACGATGATCTCGTCAATCTCATAGGTGGAGAGGATCTTCTTGGCCTCTCCCTCGCCCGAGACAAGGGCCTCGCAGAAACGCAGTCCCTCGTCATCCTTCGAGACAAAGAAGTTACTGACGTTGCGACGCTCGGCGCCACGGATGCCACAGACCAGGAATCTTTTCTTCATGACGCGACCCAATCTCGTCAATCTCATGCGGTAAACGTTGCTTTCGGCAATATTTCTATGCTAACGCAAGCCGCCGCCGCGCGTGCGAAGTTGTACCGGGAGAGACGCAGCTGCTCCGGATGCCCCGCAGAGTCGCAATCCCGCAAGTGCAACCCAACTCAAGCCCGCGGACGCCGCACGCCGCCTCACATGTGAGGCTATGCTGCCCCGCCGATGCACGCCGCCTCAGCCCGGGACCACCGTTGCCCGACGTCCCGCTCGCAGCCGCCGCCTCGCATGTGAGGCTATGCTGCCCCGCCGATGCATGCCGCCTCGGCCCGGGGCCACCGTTGCCCAACTTCCTGCTCGCAGCCGCTGCCTCGCAGCATCTACCCAAGCTGCCCCACCGCTGCGTGCCGCCTCGGCCCGGGACCACCGTTGCCCGACGTCCTGCTCGCAGCCGTCGCTCGCAGCATCGACCCAAGCCGCCCCACCGCCGCATAACAAAACAGGCCAGAGACTGTTGCCTCTGGCCTGCGACTTTTTGGTGGGCGTTACAAGATTTGAACTTGTGACCTCTTCCGTGTCAGGGAAGCGCTCTCCCCCTGAGCTAAACGCCCGAAGCTTTGGGGTGCGCGTTTCAGCGCGGGGATTAATATACCTAAGCCCCCAGGGTTGTGCAAGCAGAAATTCAAACTTTTTTTCTCAAATCTCGTTTCTCGAGGTAAACAAGCCAAAAATTCTGGCCGTCGCAATAGAAGCCCGCAGCAGCCGGCGGCGTAGCGCATCCGTCACCCTTCCGGCACGCGCTCAGTCGCCGCGACGGCCAATCGCAGGG
>CAVHWW010000065.1:0-15705 GCA_963639715.1 Acutalibacteraceae bacterium | reverse complement strand
GACGACGGGCATTTTCATGTGCCGAGGAGGTCCCCTTGCGGGGGCCTCCTTTTTTTGTGGCGCGAGACTCTGCAGGGTCTTGGTCGGCGCTTTCCGTGTGGCTCTCTTCGGAAAACGCCCTACCGTTCGCGGAGAATCTTGCGACAAAACCTCTCGTTATTTTTCGGTCTAACACGTGTTTGCGCTGGTAGACGCTTCGGGTATTTCTGTCTGACACTAATCTGACAACCGTCTATCGCGGATATCCTCACTTTTAGTTAGCTTTCAGACGTCTCGTCATACGCTCTTCTTCCCATTAGTTGCTAGGGAGGGCATATGGCGTTTCGAGATGATGCGAGCAAGTACCACGTGTTTGCTTCGACGGATGCTGCGCGGCTATCGGCGCAGCATGGCGAGTCCTCTGTGAAGAAGCGCGATGGCCTTCAAAGGCGCAAGAAATCTAGTGATTCCGACCCCTTTGCTGGCGCTTCCTATGTGTTTCGTCACAAGCTTGTCGACGGTATGATTTCGTCTCTTGAGCGTGATGGGCTTGTCGTTTTGTGTGGCGAGTATGGCCTTGGCAGGCACGTTGCCGCGCGGCAGCTTATCTCGACGTTGCGGGAGCGCGGTGCCGTGACAACTGAGCTTCGCGTTTCTGGACTGTGCGGGGAGACGGTTTGTCGCAAGGTGAGGTTGGCCTTCAAGGAGGCCGCGGAAATTACTCGAGAGGGCGGCTATGCCCTTGTTTCCATTGATGGCCTCGGCATTCTTGATGACCCGTTGCTCGGAAGGCTGTCTCGCGCTATTGCGAACGGCGTGCTCTCGGGCTGCAAGGTCGTTGTGCTGCTCGACCCTGATTGCGAGAGCATGCTTGAGTTTCTGCCTTCTTGTCACGTTGTTAGAGCGCCGGAGCTTTTGCTCGAGAGTTCCGAATATGCCGCTTGGGAGTCATTATTCGGCGGGTTTAGTGTTATGGATGCAAGGCGCTGCACCCATGGAATAACCTCACTTCTCGCAGTGCTCAGGGCTGTTCGCTGCTTGCCGGATGGGACTCCCTATGGAGCGGCCTGGGATCGTGTCGTAGGTGATCTGTTCTCTCATGCGCTGCGTCCCGAGCTTATCAAGGAAGAACTGGCCGTTCGTTGTGGCATGGCGGCTCTGGGGTTTGGCGACGTGCAAGAGCTCGAGCGTCTTGGGATTAGGGTGTCCCGTGACATCTTGCGAGAGATTGCCCTATCTGCGCCGCTGTTTGGCGTAGACCTCGAGGCGGGTAGTTTTGAGCTTGTGCCCTGCGAATCGTATAGCGTTGCGGCTGCTTTAGCGGCGCTTCCGCGCGGATACGAGGCTGTGCTCTCTGCTTCTATACGTGAGCTTGCTTTGAGCGGGCGGGTGGGTCGAGCCGCCTCCATTGCGTCTGCATTGCCGAACGAATCGAACCTGCGTATGCTCGCTTCCGAATTTCCGCTCGAGATGATTGATGCGGGCCAGAGTAAGGCTCTCATTCGTGAGGTTTTCTCTGATGAAGGCTCGCCTGAGTTGGAGCCGGCTCGCAAGATCCTGAGGGGCCTCGGTATAACCCACCTCATTCCTAACGAGCCTGATTTTACGGGGTTCGGTCTCGTTCGAGGCAACGAAGAGAAATGCACTAGTGGGCCTTGCGCTCGCGTTCTCACTCACCTGCGGCTTGTAGAGGCCATGGGAGAAGTGAAGCGAACGGGGCGTTATCCCGTAGACAGGCAAGAGGACGAGCGCGTGGCGATTATCGGGGGCATTTCGGCCATGAGGCTGCTGGCGCGTGGACGTGAGCTCGAGATGCGTCTTCACGGGCGGTCTACGGAAGCGTTTAGGGAGCTATTGGTTTCAAGGGAGCTTCGAGAACAGCGTGGCGAACCTTCGGTTTTCTCGGCCATGCTGGCCTACGACTTCGAGTCGTTGCGAGTCCTTGTTGGCGACCCAGAGGCGTCGGGTGACCAGATGAGGCTGACCAAGGCTCGCGAGGTACTCGAGGGGTGCGCTCCGGTCTCTATGCGAATGGAGTCGGAGGCGATCCTGTCGCTTTCGTCTGTGGCGTCAGGTGCGAACTGCTCTTTGTTTAGTGCCGAGCGCTTTTCGGCGGCGCGCGAGCAGGCTGGCCAAGCGTCGCTGCTGGCGTGGATCAATTTGGGGATAGGGGTCGCAAATCTCTGCGGAGGATCGTTCAGAAATGCCTACGTGCGTGCACAAAGCGCCTGTCGGCAGGCACTGGAGAGCGAGCTTAGCGACGTGGTCCTCGCCTCGGCAATGGTGGAGCGAGCCGCATTGTCGAGCTTGGGAGAAAACCCAGCTCCATGTCCCGAGGCAGCGGGAGATTTCGCTGTTGCGGGGTATCGTATGCCGGCTGCGGGGGAAGACGGCGATGCGGAGCGTCGCTCATCGGTCGCGGGAGATGAGCCCTCTGTTGACCTTGTGCTTTTGAGCCAGCTTTGCGAGGCCGTTTGGAACGATGGCCCCGAGGCCCTGGCTAACGCGTCTGTTGCCATGCGCGGGCTAATCCCTAGGGTTGAGGTCATGGCGCTTGCCGCTTGCCTTGCGAGAGCGGATAGGAGCCGCGGGGCTCGGCTCGCTGATGCACTGCCGATCTCTTGGAGGCCGAGGCGCCTTCAGCCGCAGGTGGTTCAGGAAGGCGTTGCGATAACCGGGCGCTGGTGCGACGCAGGCGGCGTGGGTGGGACTTGCGGTTCACGAGACGACATTCCGCTTCTCGAGGTTTGCGTTATGGACGGCTTTAGCGTGAGAAGGGGAGGGGTGAGAATTTCGGAACGCGAGTGGCGGCGCAGACGCTCCCGCGATCTCATTTCGATGCTGGCGCTCACGCCCGGCCACATGCTTTCGCGTCATGACGCCATAAACCAGCTTTGGGAGGACGCCGATCCAATCCGGGGCAGGGAGAGCCTCTACAGCGTTTTGAGCTCTTTGAGGTCGACGATTGGGCAGACTCTGCCGGAGCTAAAGTACATCGTTGGCGAGCAGGGCAAGATATGGCTGGACGAATCGCTGGTCGTCTGCGACGTGGACGAGTTTGAGCGTGTTGCTCGCCAGGTGATGGGCCGCAGAATTCCGGACGACGAGGCCGTATCGCTTTGCCTGCGGATGGAGGGTATGTACGGAAGCGGTTCCTACCTTCCGTCGAGTGATGTCGACGGAAGGTATCGACGCAGGCACGAGGAGCTGTCAAGGCGTTTCGTGGATGCCATGCTTACGGGAGCCGACGCGGCTCGTCGTTTGAGGGACGAAAGGCAAGCGCAGTGGTTCCTCGAGACAGCGCGCGTCGAGCGAGGTAACTGCCCAAAAATAGCCCTTGCGTAATACGAGGGACAATGTGGCGCTTCCTTGTTGGGGTCCGCCTTGGTCGCGAAGGGCGTTCCCAACCGCTAAAGTGATAAAGATTGCAAAAAAAGGCGAGGTCTCTCTATGCGGAGCCTCGCGTGACAACAGGGGAACGCCATGGCCGGTCTCTTCTCAAAGATTCTCTCCATCGGCTCCGACAAGGAGCTGAAGGAGTACAAGGCGATTGCCGACAAGGTCAACAAGCTCGCCGATACGTATGCCGCGATGGACGACGAGGAGCTCGCCGGCCAGACCGACATCTTCCGTAAGCGCTATGCAGACGGTGAGTCTCTCGATGACATGCTGCCCGAGGCTTTTGCTGTCTGCCGCGAGGCCTCTGACCGCGTGCTCGGCATGCGTCACTTCGATGTTCAGGTTATCGGCGGAATCGCCCTTCACCGCGGCACCATCGCTGAGATGAAGACGGGCGAGGGCAAGACCCTCGTCTCTACGCTCGCCGGCTACCTCAACGCCATTGCGGGCAAGGGCGTTCACATCGTCACGGTCAACGACTACCTCGCTCGTCGTGACTCCGAGTGGATGGGCCAGCTCTACAAGTTCTTGGGTATGAGCGTGGGCCTGCTGCAGAACGGCATGCCGCTGGCTGACAAGGGCCCTGCCTACGCCGCCGACGTCACCTATGGCACCAACTCCGAGTTCGGCTTTGACTACCTGCGCGACAACATGGTCACCCGCCCGGACATGCGCGTGCAGCGCGGCCACAGCTTCGCCATCGTCGACGAGGTCGACTCCATCCTTATCGATGAGGCTCGTACCCCGCTCATCATCTCCGGCGCCGGCACCAAGTCCGCCGATACCTACAAGGAGTTCGCGCGTGCCGTGCGTGGCCTCACGCGTGGCGAAGAGCCCGAGCGCGACCCGCTGGGCGGCCCCGTGGCCGAGCCCGACGGCGACTACATCATGGACGAGGCTAAGCACACCATCGCCGCTACCGAGCAGGGCCTGCGCACCATCGAGCAGCGCCTCGGTACCGAGATTTACGCTGACCTCTCCGGCCAGCTCGCCAACCACCTGCAGCAGGCGCTCAAGGCCCAGTACATGTTCCACCGTGACAAGGACTACGTCGTTCTCGACGGCGAGGTCAAGATCGTCGACGAGTTTACGGGCCGCATCATGGAGGGCCGTCGCTGGTCCGAGGGCCTGCACCAGGCCGTGGAGGCCAAGGAAGGCGTGCTCGTCCGCGAGGAGAACCAGACGCTGGCGACCATCACCCTGCAGAACTACTTCCGTCTCTATGACAAGCTCTCCGGTATGACGGGTACCGCCATGACCGAGGACGCCGAGTTCCGCGAGATTTACAAGCTGCCTGTCACCGAGATTCCGCCCAACAAGCCTGTCGCGCGTATTGACCACGATGACCGCATCTACCGCAGCATCGAGTACAAGTTCGAGGCCGTGGCTGCAGATGTTGCCGAGCGCCACGCCAAGGGCCAGCCCGTGCTGGTGGGCACCGTCTCCATCGAGAGCTCCGAGAAGCTCTCCCGCATGCTCAACGAGCGTGGTATTGAGCACCAGGTCCTGAACGCAAAGTTCCACGAGCGTGAGGCCCAGATCGTTGCCCAGGCCGGTCGCGAGGGCGCCGTTACCATCGCCACCAACATGGCCGGCCGTGGTACCGACATCCTGCTCGGTGGCAACCCCGACGAGCTTGCTGAGCAGCAGCTTGCTGCCGCCGGCACGCCCATCGACGTCGCCTCCCCCGAGGAGATTGCCAAGGCTAAGGAAGCCGCCAAGAAGCAGTGCGCCGCCGAGCGCGAGCGCGTGCTGGCCGTCGGCGGCCTGGCCGTCATCGGTACCGAGCGCCACGAGAGCCGCCGTATCGACAACCAGCTGCGCGGCCGTTCCGGCCGTCAGGGCGACCCCGGCGAGACCCAGTTCTACCTCTCGCTCGAGGACGACCTCATGCGTCTGTTCGGTGCTGATCGCATGGATCGCATCGGCCAGTTCATGGAGAAGGCCGACATGCCGCCCGACATGCCGCTCAAGGCTCGCATGGTCAGCAAGGCCATCGAGGGTGCCCAGCGCAAGGTCGAGGAGATTAACTACGCCATGCGTAAGAGCGTCCTCGACTACGACGACGTCATGAACCAGCAGCGCCAGGTCATCTACGAGGAGCGCAACAAGATCCTGGACGGCAAGGACCTGACCGAGCACGTGAGCGAGGTCACGAGCGCCACCGTCGAGCGTGAGGTGCGTGAGTTCTGCCCCGAGGGCACGGCCGTGGAGGATTGGGACCTCGAGGGTCTGCGCGGCTGGCTCAAGGAGCTCACTGGCGACGACGGTATGCCCGAGATTGCCGACGAGGCCGACACCTCCGAGGTCGTGGCTGCGGCCGACAAGTACGTGAGCGACCTCTATGCCAAGCGCACCGAGGACCTTGGCGCCGAGATTACCCAGCGCCTCTCCTCCCAGGTCATGCTGCGCGTCATCGACACTCGTTGGATGACCTACCTGCAGGAGATGGACTACCTCAAGACGGGTATTGGCCTGCGCGGCTTTGGCCAGCGTGACCCGCTGGTGGAGTACAAGCAGGAGGCCTACGCCGCCTTCAGCACGCTTGTCGACACCATGTACGAGGACTTCCTGCGCACGATGCTGCACATCCGCCGCAACACTGCGCCGGCCGCCAACTCCCAGCTGAACGCTCCTTCCGCCCTTGAGGGCGCGCGCTACTCCGGCCCCGCTGAGGTCGATGGCGAGTCTGGCGCCCGCGCGTCGGTCTTTGCGCAGGCCCGCGCCAAGCAGCCCGTGGCTGCCGCACGCGCCGAGCGCCGCGACGCCGCTGCTCCTTCGCCCAAGGCTTCTGACGCCAAGCCGCACACTTATCGCAAGGCCGAGGACCCCAACCCCTACGTGGGCGTTGGCCGCAACGATCCTTGCCCCTGCGGAAGCGGCAAGAAGTTCAAGAACTGCCACGGGAAGTAAGACGTGGCGGATATAACGAACGAGCGTCTTGATGCCTTGGCCGTGCGCTTGGCCGAGGTGGAGGGATACCTGCACATCGAGGAGAGCCGCGGCACCGTGGCCGAGCTCGAGCGCCAGAGCGCCGAGCCGGGCTTTTGGGACGATGCCAACGCTGCTCGCGAGACCATGGCCCGCCTTGCTCGCACCAAGGACGACGTGGCTGGCATTGACGCCGCCCACGCCAAGCTCGAGGACGCTCGCGCAGCCTTTGAGCTGGGCAGTGAGATGGAGGACGCCGATCTGCTTGCCGAGTGTGAGGCCGGGGCAGACGAGCTTGAGAAGCAACTCTCTGAGCTTGAGCTCTCAAGCTGGTTTACCGGCGAGTTCGACGGCGGCGACGCCATCGTCAACGTCACGCCGGGCCAGGGCGGCCTCGAGGCGCAGGACTGGTGCGACATGCTCTTCCGCATGTATCTCCGCTATTGCGACCGCCGTGGCTGGAAGGTCACCATCAACGACGCGCCCCAGGCCGAACAGATCGGCATCGACCGCGCTACCTTCACGGTTTCGGGCAAGAACGCCTACGGCATGCTCCGTGCCGAGCAGGGCGTGCACCGTCTTGTGCGTATCTCTCCCACGGATGCCAAGAAGCGCCGCCAGACCACCTTTGCTGGCGTTGAGGTGCTGCCCGTGCTGCCCGATGACATTGAGGTCGAGATTGACCCCGGCGACGTCCGCGTGGATGTTTACCACGCGAGCGGTCCGGGTGGCCAGGGCGTTAACACCACCGATTCCGCCGTGCGCGTGACGCACCTGCCCACCGGCATCGTGGTGACCTGCCAAAACGAGCGTAGCCAGATTCAGAACAAGGCCACGTGCATGAGCATCCTGCGCTCCAAGCTCTACGAACTTGAGCTGCAGAAGCGCGCCGAGGCCCTAGACGAGCTGCGCGGCCCCAAGGCCGAGATTGGCTTTGGCAACCAGATTCGCAGCTACGTGCTCTATCCCTACCAGATGGTGAAGGACCTGCGCACCGGCTGCGAAACCGGCAACGTCGACTCCGTCCTCTCCGACGGCGACATCGACCCCTTCGTGGTTGCCTACCACCGCTGGGTCGTCGGCGGCCGCGAACCCGTGGCCGTGGGCGAGGAGGAGTAAACCAGCGCATTCGCCAAGTAGAACCAAACCAAGAGGCCTCCCTTCTCATTCGAGAGGGGAGGCCTCGTCATGTCCACGCTTTCCGCGCGGCCGTATCGCGTCCGGCTCCGTGCTCGCACCGCCCTACAGCAGCCCGTCGCCGCCTTTGCCGGCACTGTCGAGGGTGGGTTCGGCACGGATGATGCTGCCGACGCCGTTGGCGAGCAGGCTCGAGATCTGCTCGCCGGTGGCTCCCGTATCGGTGATGAGCACGTCGATGTCATCAACGGTGCCAAAGGGGAAGCTGCTTGCCAGACCCAGCTTTGAGGAGTCGGCCACGATGAAGCACTCCTCGGAGCGCTCGAGCATAAGCGCGTTGACTGCGGGCTCAGGCGCCGTGGCAGAGGTAAGGCCGCTCGCAACGGATACGCCCGTACAGCCCAGGAAGCACTTCTTGGCGTTGACGCCGCGCACGCTGCTCATGGCCAGCTCGCCCACCATCGATGCCTTGGGAGGGCGAATCTCGCCGCCCGTGAGCAGGATGGAGACGTTGGGGTGCTCGCCAATCAACAGTACCTTGCAGTTGTTCGTCACCACCGTGACGTCGCTGGCCGTGATGAAGTCGATGATGTTGAGCGCGGTGGAGCTGCCGTTCACGAAGATGCAGTCGCCGTCCTTCACGTACTTGGCGGCCTCGCGCGCGATGGCGCGGTTTGCTCTGATGCGCGAGGAGCCGCTCGGGCGGCCCAGGGGATTCAACAGCGTGGCCGAGCCGTGCTGCCTTGAGAGCACGTGGCGCGACTCAAGCCAATCAAGGTCACGCCTGATGGTGAGGGCAGAAACTTCGAACTTCTCCGCCAAGTCTGCGACGCTCACCTGGCCCTCTCGTTCGAGGATGGCCATGATCGAATCACGTCTTGCCGCAACGAAGGCGTCGCTTCTGCGCATGCTTGCATCCCCTTTATGAACGAATGAACGAAAGCCAATGTTATACGTTTCAGTTTCGAACACAGCGCCCTAGATTTTACGATAGAACACTCATAAAAGCCTTCTCTAACATGCATAAATACCGTGAGCGGTAATCAAAATTATGAGTAGGAATAACAGCGCTTTCTAAATGGTCTAACGTCCGTAAAACCGAGTTCGTAATCGCATAAAAACGAAATTAATGACCGTTTGACCAAAAACCGTTTACCGGCGTAACCGGTACGCTCACACCTAAATCAAGCGCGCGTGGCGATGGAAACGGACCTCAATCCCATTCGTGGCGAAACTGCGATTCCTCTGTGAAAAACTTGTCAACGTAACGTTCGTATAAGCATGCCGTGGGGGCATGCGAGATGGCTTGACCCCGGGGCGGGGCAAGCGAACGCGCAAGAGAGACGGGTGAAGTAATGCTCAGCGATCTTTTGAACGAGAGCCTGGTTCAGCTCAACGTCGAGGCCTCCGACTGGAAGGACGCCATCTACAAGGCGACCCAGCCCATGGTCGACGGCAACCTCGTCACTGAGGGCTACGTTGAGGACATCATCAAGGGCAAGGAGGAGCTTGGCCCCTACTTCGTGCTCACCGAGCACGTGGCCCTGCCGCACGCTCGCCCTGAGTGCGGTGCGCTCCAGAGCGCTATCGGCATCGTGACCCTCAAGGAGCCCGTGGAGTTTGGCTCCGAGGCCAACGACCCCGTGAAGTACCTGTTCCCGCTGGCCGCCAAGGACAGCGACGCTCACCTGAGCGCCCTGCAGTCGCTCGTCGAGCTTCTTGCCGACCCCGACTTCTTCGCCCAGCTCGATTCTGCTGCTACGCCTAAGGACGTCGTGGACATGGTCCACGCTAAGGAAGGGAAGTAAAAATGGCTAACTATCGTGCACTCGTCTGCTGCCGCGCCGGCATGGGCAGCTCCATGATGCTCAAGATCAAGTGCGACCAGGTCATCAAGGAGAACAACCTCCCCATCGAGACCGAGCACGGCAACCTCGACTCCATCAATGGCTTCTCCGGTGATCTCGTCATCACGATGAGCGACCTCACCGAGGAGCTCTCCGCCGACTCCCGCGTTCCTTCCGCTGTTGGCATCACCAACATCGTGAACAAGGGCGAGATCGCCGAGAAGCTCACCGCTTGGGTCCAGGAGCACGCCGAGTAGCTTAGCTACCTGGGGCTTTACCCCAATCAACACATTGTTTTGGCTTACACGGACGGTGGCCGCACACCGCCCGATAGGTAGTTCTGTCCGATTCAGCTGAGAGGAAATCAACATGCTTGATGCCATTCTCGCCCAGCTCAGGGACACGTCGGTGATCATGGGAATCATCGCTCTCGTGGGCCTGCTGCTGCAGAAGAAGTCCGCCGTGGACGTCTTCTCCGGTACCGTGAAGACCATGATCGGCTTCATGGTGTTCAACATTGGCTCCAACGCCATGAGCTCCTACGTCACGATCTTCTCCGACATGTTCACCCGTGCCTTCCAGGTCAACGGCGTCGTGACGCAGGTCGAGGTCGCCACCTCCCTGGCCCTCAACACCTATGGCACCGAGGTCGCCTCGGTCATGGTGCTTGGCTTCGTCATGAACCTGGTCTTCGCCAAGTTCACGCCCTTCAAGGCCGTGTTCCTGACTGGCCAGCACTTCCTGTACTTCGCCTGCGTCCTCGCGCTCGTCTTCATCGCGCTTGGCGCCCCGTTCGTCGTCACCGCCATCGCTGGCGGCGTGATCCTGGGCTTCTGCGGCGCCGCCCTGCCGACGCTGTGCCAGCCCTTCGTTAACAAGCTCGTTGGCGATGACTCCATCGCTATCGGCCACTTCAACTGCATCGGCTACGCCTTCGCCGGCTACTGCGGCAAGCTCTTCGCCAAGAAGGGTGACGCCGAGGCCTCCCAGGAGTCCGAGAAGCAGCTCCCCGAGTTCTTCAAGCTCTTCAAGGACTTTGTGTTCTCCGTGGCCCTGTTCATGATCGTGCTCTTCTACATCGTGACCATCGCCTGCCTCGTCACCGGCCACTTCAACGATGAGCTCGCCTCCGGCAAGCCCTTCACCTCCTACTTCGGCAACGACGTTTGGTGGATCTGGCCCTTCCTCGCCGGTCTCCAGTTCGCCGCTGGCATGTCCGTCCTGATCTACGGCGTGCGTCAGTTCATCGCCGCCATCACCGAGGCCTTCGTCGGCATCTCCGAGAAGCTCATCCCCGACGCTCGCCCGGCCGTTGACTGCCCCGCCATCTTCCCGTTCGCCCCGAACGCCGTCATCATCGGCTTCATCGGCTCCTTCCTCGGCGGCCTCGTCGCCATGGCCCTCATGGTTGCCTTTGGCTCCGAGACCATCATGATCCCGGCTGCCGGCATCTGCTTCTTCTCCGGCGGCACCTGCGGCGTCTGCGGTTACGCCTACGGTGGCTGGAAGGGCGCCCTGCTCGGCTCCTTCCTGGTTGGCATCTTCCTGTGCGCCGGCCCGCTCGTCCTGTACCCGGCGTTCGCCAACCTCGGAATCGCCGAGGCTTCGTTCCCGAACGTCGACTACAACATCATCGGCTCCATCATCTACGGCGTCGGCAGCATCTTTGCCTAAGCTTCGTAGCTTGAGCTAATGACCTGGGGGCGTCTGCGCAAAGGCGCGGGCGCCCCTTCTTTACCACCCGCAAGGAGACCCAGATGGCAAACGAGATTGAGACAAACGCCGACAAGGCGAACGTTGCGGAGCTTTGCATCGAAGAAGACCGCACCAGGCTTCTCGTGCAGAGCGTCTTTTCGCTGCTCATCATCTTTGCCGTCCTCTTCGCGGGCGTTATGGCCTATGGCGCGGCGAGCTATACGGGGATGATCGCCCTGCTGCTTATCGTCATCGCCGCGCTTACGGTCGTTTGGTTCGTCTCCAAGCGCATGGGCACGATGTTCGCGCGCTACTCCAAGAAGACGCCCGTCTGCTCCTTTGGCCACGATGACCTCACCATTTACGTGAAGGCCGACAAGGACAAGGCGCAGGTGGTTCCTTACAAGGAAATCAAGCGCTACGCCTGCGTGCGTCAGGGCAATTCGATTCGCCTGCTTTTGTGGGGCAACTGGGTGAGCCACCCGAGTGGTTACCAGTATGTGGGCATCAACCGGCCCTTCATGGCCGACACCCTCGACGAGCTTGAGGGGCAGATTGACGCCTGCATGAAGAAGCACCACGTCAAGAAGCACAAGTAACAAGGCACGGAAGCTGGGCGCCTGGGGCGCCTGCGAGAAATCAAGGAGGCCGCAATGGCAACGTTCAAGGGCGTCATCGTCCCGATGGTCACCCCGTTCAACCGCGACAGCGAGCAGTCCATCAACTACGAGGCCGGTGAGCAGCTGGTCGAGAAGCTCATCGCCGCCGGCGTCAACGGCATCTTCACCTTTGGCTCCAACGGCGAGTTCCACGTCTGTACCCCCGACGAGCGCATCGCGTTCTCCAAGTTCGTGATTGAGAAGGTCGCCGGCCGCGTGCCCGTCTACGTTGGCACTGGCGCCTGCTCCACCTACGAGGCCGTTGAGATGTCCAAGCGTGCCGAGGCCATCGGCGCCGACGCCCTCTCGGTCATCAACCCGTACTTCCTTGGCATCACCGATGACCAGCTCAAGGGTTACTTCACCACCGTGGCCCAGAGCGTGGATATCCCCGTCATGCTCTACAACATTCCCAAGGCCACCGGCAAGAACATTCCTGCCTCCGTTGTGGCCGAGGTCGCCCAGATCGAGAACGTCCGTGGCATGAAGGACAGCTCGGGCGACATGGAGAACCTCAAGAGCTACATCGAGGCCGCTGAGGGCAAGAACGTCGACCTTATCGTGGGTTCCGACGGCAAGATCAGCGCCGCCCACGCCCTGGGTGCCTCCGGCACCATCGCCGGCACCGCCAACCTCATTACCGAGGTTGTCGTGAACCTCTGGGCCGCCCTCGAGGCTGGCGACACAGTTGAGGCCGAGCGCCTCCAGGCCGAGATTGAGCCCATCCGCGACATCCTGCACCTCGGCTCCACCCCGCAGACCCTTAAGCGTTCGGTTGAGCTTGCCGGCATTCCGGTTGGCCCGGCTCGCTTCCCGGTCAGCGAGGTCGCCGATGGCATCGACGAGCAGATCTTCGCCATGCTCGACCACTACGGTATCGCTCACGAGTAACTAGTCTGCCTCGGCCGCCCGCGTCCATAAGGGGGAGACGCGGGCGGCACTTCTATCGAAAGGGAACCATCATGAAGATGCAGAAGGCCGCCATTACCCAGGCCCTCTATGACACCTGCGCGTTCGCCGTCGTGCGCGTCCCCACCATCGAGCGTGGCCTCGAGATCGCCGAGGGCCTCGTCAAGGGTGGCGTCCACGCCATGGAGATCAGCTACACCCTGCCCAACGCCGGCGAGGTCATCACCGCCATCAAGCAGAAGTTCGGTGACGAGATGATCGTCGGCGCCGGCACCGTCATGGACGCTGCTACCGCGCGTATGGCCATCATCGCTGGTGCCGAGTTCATCGTCGCCAACTGCTACTCCGAGGGTGTCTCCGAGATCTGCAACCTCTACCAGATCCCCTATGCCCCCGGCTGCACCACGATGACCGAGGCCAACCACGCCCTCTCCACCGGCGCGGCCTTCATCAAGTGCTTCCCCATCTCTAACGTCTATGGTCCGAGCCTCATCGGTCTGTTCAAGACCCCGACGCCCTGGATGCCGCTCATGGCCTCCGGCGGCATCAACCTCGAGAACCTCCACGAGTGGATCGAGAAGGGCATCGACTGCGCCGGCATGGGCGGCCTGCTCACCAAGGGTTCCGTTGACGAGATCGCCGCCAACGCCGCGGCCGTCCGCAAGATCATCGACGAGGTCCGCGCCAGCATGGAGTAGCCCGCGGTTTCTTTGCCTGCGGCGGCGTTGCTTCCAGGCGGCCGTCTTTTGCGAGTCTCCTCCCGGACTGCTGCGGACCGGGCGGGGTGTCGCAAGGTGGGCTTGAGCCAGGCGGGGCGTTGCGGACTGTGGTCCGGACGAGGCGGCCGCAAGGCGTCGCAAGCTGAATAGACCTTCTTTCCTTAAGGAGCCTGCCCCATGCAGGCTCCTTTTGTTTGCATCGGCTGCGACTCGTGATGCGCTAAACCTTGGCTGCGAACCGCGGGCACACCTCGCTCGTCCGAACTCGGCTTCGCTCCATAAATGCCAACTGCCGTGCCAAAATCCGGCCAACTGCCGTGGTAAAAACGTGCCAACTGCCGTGGTAAAATCGAGCCAACTGCCGTGGTAAAAATTGGCCAACTGCCGTGGTTGTGCTGTTAACTATATTGTTTCTGCTGGTAAATGGCTTGGAGGGATTTTGAAAGATTACTACGCTAGGGTATGTGATGATCTGCTTGCATTTCACCTCCGCGCCAAGGGCGCCGTGCTTGTTGAGGGGCCTAAGTGGTGCGGAAAGACAACGACTTGCGCCCAGCGGGCCCAAAGCACTTTGTTCCTTCAGGATCCGCAAACTCGCGAACAGAATATGCGCATGGTCGAACTGAATCCGCAGATTCTGCTTGAAGGTGAGACCCCGCGCCTTATCGACGAGTGGCAGGACGCCCCGTCGCTATGGGATGCGGTCCGCTTTGAGGTTGATCAGCGCGACGAGTTCGGGCAGTTTATTTTGACGGGCTCGAGCGTTCCGCTCGATGTGCGCAAGATGGCTCACTCTGGAACAGGCCGTATCGCCAGGCTTCGTATGAGGCCAATGTCGCTCCTTGAGTCTCGTGATTCCACTGGCGCCGTCTCGCTTAAGGCCCTATTTGAGGGAGAACGGCCCGTCGCGCGTGCCCAGGAGGGCAATATCGAAGACCTGGCTTTCCTCGTCTGCCGAGGCGGTTGGCCAAAGGCTGTTAGTCAGGAGCGTGACGTGGCCCTTCAGCAAGCGCTTGACTATGTTGATGCCATCACGCAGGTCGATATAAGCCGCGTGGATGGGGTGTCTCGCAGTGAGTCCGCGGCCCGCGAGTTGCTTCGAAGCTACGCGAGGATGTGTTCGTCGCAAGGCACGTATGGGGCCATGCGTGAGGATATGAGCCAGGGATCCGCCTTGGGAGAAACCGCGTTTTCCGGATATATAGAGGCCTTGAAGCGGCTTTTCGTCATCGAGGATCTTGAGGCATGGAGTCCCAACCTGCGCTCAAAGACCGCCATCCGCACTTCACCGACCAGGCACTTTACCGACCCTTCCATTGCCACAGCCGCGCTGGGCGCGTCTCCGGCTGACTTGGTCGCGGACCTGAATACCTTTGGCCTCATCTTCGAGAGCATGTGCATTCGTGACCTGCGTGTATATGCTTCAGCGGTCGGCGGCTCGGTTGCGCACTATCGCGACAAGGCTGGAGCCGAGGCTGACGCAATCGTCCATTTGCGTGATGGTTCCTACGGTCTGATTGAGGTCAAGCTCGGCGGGGAGTCGGCAATCAACGAGGGTGCCGAATCATTGCGGGCCCTTGCGGAGAAGATTGATCAGGGCCGCACGGGCTCGCCCTCGTTCCTCATGGTTCTTACCGGAATCGGCGACTATAGCTATTGCCGCGAAGACGGCGTGATGGTCGTTCCTATCAGGGCGCTTGGGGTGTAGATTTCGGCGGCTTTGCTGGGCGTCCGTATCCTGAACGCCGGCGACTGTGCGCCGCCAGGCTTGTTGATGTTGGTGCTGCCATTGGCGCTTGAAGCGAGGGCAATCCGCTAATTGTGCGCGGCGAGAGTTGAGTAGATGAGGGGCCCCGCCCCGCCCCCTTGCGGGCGAAAGGGCGGGGCCCCGTCATATGCCATGTGGCGCTTGTCGGGTTGGCTAGCTGGCACAACGCTCGCCAATTTTCGGCTTGCCGTCAAAAACCTGGATGCGGTCTATTTCGCTGAGATTGATGGAGTAGTAGGCGAGGACGCGAGGGATGACGGCCCGTTCGACCTTTAGGCTGTTCTCAACAACTTTTTTGCCATGTGCCCGACTGTAATCGGCGAGAAGCGACTTGTAGGCGACTTCCATTTGGGCATACCTAGACATAAACGTAAGGTAGAGCTCTTGAGCTTCGCTGCTATTTAGTGCGTCTCGGGTGGATAGCAATTTATTTCTGGCTTTGGATATTGCGGCGGCTCGCTCTTCTCGGGTTGCAATCTTTTGCATGAGGCCTCCTGCTGTCCGGCGGTTGACCAGCTGGTCAACCTTCTCTACCTAACGGTAGAGAAGGACATGTACTCCTCGCCGCGCTTTGAAAGCTTGCGTGTGGGGGCGGTCCCCAACTTTCGCCATCCGTGTCACTCCTATGTAAGGGACTGCTTCGTTAAGCCTTTCACCTGCGG
>CAVHWW010000064.1:11021-19509 GCA_963639715.1 Acutalibacteraceae bacterium | reverse complement strand
ATGCGAAGGCGGGATTTAGCTGCTCACCATATCGCCTGCGAACAGTTGATGCCCCCGCAGCACTTCGCCCAGCGCCCGCACAACTTCCGGATTAGGGTACGGGCACGCTGAAAACTACGAATTGCGCGAGGTCGAACGGTGTCGCGCTACGCCCCAATCAGGCAGCCCGCCAACGTGCGCCACGTAATCCTTGCCGATTAATCGGCCAACAGAGCAGACAGGCGTGGCGGCGCGAGTTATATGCCGCCCAGCGACGCGTACGCGACAAAGCTCGCACATAGCAGGACAATCGCCTCAACGGCAAGAAGGAGGCAATCATGGAAGACTACGGCAACGAGATAACCCGGCGGGGCTTCATCCTCCTCGCGGCGTCCATGGGCGGATCATTCTTCATCAAGCCCAGCCTCGCCGAGGCGCTGACACCCGAGAAAACCTACCTCGTGAGCGTGGCCACCATCGGCTACGGCCACCTCTGGTTCAAGGAGGCGGAGGACGATCCCGACCTCATGGCGATCTTTGAGCCCGACGAGGCCGAAACCCAGCGCGAGGAGCTCGGGCCGGGCTCGCGGCTCTACTTCAGGCAGGACCCGGAGCTCGACAAGGACGAGGCCTGGCTCGACGTGGTCTCCACCGACGGCGAGAAGCTCTGCGACATCCCCTGGTCGGCCACGCCTGAGGAAGAGGCCGCCGTCATGAGCATCGTCGACAAGATCAACGAGGGTCGCGAGGTCTGGGCCGAAGTGACCAGCGCCGAGCACAGCACCATCGACGCCGGCCCCGACAACGCCCGCATCCACGAGCTCGAGTTCGACGTCTACTACCGCTAATAGCAAACGGACGCCAGCCATAGCCGGCGCGCGCATTACACTACCAAGCGTCTTCGGGCTTCTCTACTCGCACCCCATGCGGTGCTTGGGGTGAGAAGCCCTTTTCTATGCCGAAAGCGGCAAGCCAAATAGACGCCCGCATCCCCTCGACCTCTCACGCACAAAGGGTGTTCCAGTCGACAAACACCTGCTGACGGAGCCGGAGTTCCCTTTCCTGAAGCGCCGGGCTCTTCTTGACGATACGGGCTTCTCGTTTATCAGCAACCAGCGACTTCACGCCCTCGAAGCGCGCGGGATCGCTAATTTGCCCGTACGTGAGCTGCATAACGTTGATGCCCATGCTCTCAAGCGCAGTCGCCCGGTCCGCATCCGAAATGCTCGCGCGCTCCCCGTCGTGAACGCCACGGCCGTGGCACTCTATATCGAGAGGAGCGACGCGGCCGTGAGCCTCGAGATACAGGTCCGCGAAGCACGTGTTTTTAAGAGCAAGATTGCTTGCCTGCGCCGTCAAGCTTATACGCTTGTTATTCTCAAGCCCCTTGAACCCTTCTCCGCCAAGCCTTCGCGGAAGCCCCAAAAGCATCGACGCTTGGACCTCAAAGGGAGAATCCGTGACGCCAGTAACATGCCTGGCTGCGGCAGCAAAGGCCCTATGCCCGGGAAGCCCGCCAAGGCCTTCGGCAAAGCTCCCGAGATCCTCGATTTCGATTAGCGGCGCGCGCCTCCAAAGATCTGTGGGGGACCCGTCATTGTTCACGACCCTCTTCCAGCTTGGAAAACCATCGATGCCCTGATTCGGCTGCAGCCTCGCAAGCTCTGCCTCAACAGTATTTGACGGGTGAAATACAGCAAAGGTGCCGCACATCTCGTACATCGCCATAACCAGATGCTCGAATGAGACATGGCGCGCAAGCAGCAGCAACGTATACAACGGCGATGTCACCTCGCACCCAACGGGATGCGACTGAATGGCTATCGGGTGCTTTTCAAAATCCCAAAAGTGATCTTTGAAGTTGCGCTTACCGCTCCCTCCCCTTTTCGACTTGTCGAAGGATAGTCGGTGGACGGGGAGGCCGATGATTTCCCGCGTTGTGGGATGGGAAGAAAAGGCAAGCCTCTGCCGGCTCGCGGCAGAGCTCGCGAGCGAGGGCAGAATCGCAATCACCTGCGGAGGTGTGCGATGGAGCCGGAAAGCGGATATGTCACACAGCACCGTATCCATGCTCAGACGATAGGCGCTTCCGGCAGCTGAGGGCCGCAGGTCTCGACAGACAGTCGAATTGTCGTCCTGAACGGACTCGGCAGCCCAGCCCAGCCGATAAAACCACCTCGAAAGCGTCCGTTAGATAAGTTCGTTCAACTTATGGGGCGCAAATCTTGGACTTGGGCAGTAGAGGCCCATTTCGCCTTCCCGCCAACTGGGGTTTTATGGCGAAAAAATCCTCTCTACTTCACCTAATGCGAATTTGCGCCCCATAAGTTGAACGAGTTGTCACGACGGCCATAAAAGGGTCCCAAAAGGCCCCGAGGAGGCCAAACGGATAGGTCGCCGGCCGCAAAGATCTAGGCTCGCCGCCAAATCGTTCACGAAACTCAGCGATCCGTGCCGGCGGCGGCAAAGGAGACTTAAGGGAAGCAAAAAAAGAGGCGTCGACCTGCGTCGATGCCAAAAAATCGGGCACATATTTTGTCCTATAAGCCGCAAAGGAATCGTCCGAACTGCGGACGAAAAGCTGGAGCGTCAAAGGTTCGAACCGCGCCCACCCTTCCAGCCCGCAACAAAAAAACCGGCCCCTCTTTCGAGGGGCCGGCCGGTCAAGCTATGCGGTACGTGCGAAGGCGGTTGGTGGCCTTAGCATGCGGCGCGTGGAGCTAGTTCCAAGCCTTGCCGTCGGAACCGAACTCGCAGATGAGCTCCTTGGTGCGCTCGACGATGGCGGCGCGGCCGTCGGCGAGGAGCTTACGCGGGTCGTAGCCCTTGCCCTGCTGGTCCTTGCCGGCCTCGACGTACTTGCGGGTGGCCTCGGCGAAGACAACCTGGAGGTCGGTGTTGACGTTGACCTTGCAGATGCCCAGGGAGACGGCCTTCTGAATCTGGTCAACCGGAATACCGGTGCCGCCGTGGAGCACGAGGGGCAGGTCGCCGGTCTTGGCCTTGATGGCAGCGAGCTGGTCGAAGGAGAGGCCCTTCCAGTCGGCCGGGTACAGGCCGTGGATGTTGCCGATGCCGCAGGCGAGGAAGTCAACGCCGAGGTCGGCAATCTGCTTGCACTGGTCCGGATCAGCGAGCTCGCCGTCGGAGGCAACGCCGTCCTCGACGCCGCCAATGCCGCCGACCTCAGCCTCAATGGAGATGCCCTTGCTGTGGGCAAGCTTCACGAGCTCAGCCGTGCGCTCGAGGTTGGTCTCGAAGTCCTTCTCGTGGGAGCCGTCATACATGATGGAGGAGAAGCCGGCCTCGATGGCCTTGAAGCAGTCCTCGTAGGAGCCGTGATCGAGGTGAAGGGCGACGGGCACGGTGATGTTGAGGGTGTCCATCATGTCAACCACGACGTCGTGGCAGAGCTTGAAGCTGGTCATCCACTTGGCGGCACCAGCGGTGCACTGGATGATGAGCGGGCTCTGGAGCTCCTCGGCAGCCGTGAGGATGCCGTAGGTCCACTCGACGTTGTTGGTGTTGAACGCGCCGAGGCCGTAGTGGCCCTTCTCGGCGGACTGGAGCATGTGCGTAGCGTTAACGAGCATGTGAAACCTCCATTGGTTCAAAACGACATAACACTAACCGTTGCTGAGTATACTCGCGCGCCCGCTCCGCAAGGCCAACTATTTGCGAATTTGCAGCTAGATGGCCGAGTTGTTCGGCATAGTGTGGTCATTTGGCCCAAGGCTGACCACTGGCTAAAAGTCATTTGAGAGAGCCGGGCGCCACGCTGCCACAGTCCGTCCACAGACCGCTTTTACGCCAGGCTGATCATCTCGAAGACGAAGGCGAAGACAGCCACGATGGCCATGGCCGCGGCGGACGAGAAGAGAAAGATGTCGGCCAGGGTGAGCAGACGCTCGGCGGCGTGGGAGGAGCGGCGGGCGGCCATCTCGGCCACACCGGAGAGCACCATGGTGGCCACGAGAACAAGCACGCAGGCCAGCAACAGAGAGAGCAGCACGATGCGCTGCCACGTGACCTCAACGCCCACAAGCGCGTACGGCCCGGCCACGGCCAAGGCCACACCCAGTACGGCCGCGACGGCCGCGCGGCAAATCCCCGAATCAGACATTCGCACTCCCCTTCTTGCATGTTCACTGCGTCTACAATAGCCGAGATAGGACGGGACGGCGCATCGGGTTCGCCTCCGCGGGTCGCAAGCCATGCGCGTGCCGCAGGCCGTACACGCGGGCGCAGGCCAAACGCGCGCAGCGGACGAGCCGCGCACGCCGAGGCTTTCGCCAACGCGCCGCGCGCTCGCCTCGCGCGGGTCGCAAGTCGTGCGCTAGTCGCAAGCCGCACGCGGGTCGCAAGCAGCACGCACGCCGAGGCTTTCGCCAACACGCCGCGCGCTCACCTCGCGCAGGCTGCATGCCGCACACGCAGGCTGTAGGCCGCACGCGGGACGCAAGCCGCACGCGGGCCACAGCGACAGGGCCCGTCCGCCGCAAAGCCACGAACCGCCGGCGCTCACCATGGGCGCCCAGCGCGAAAGGACACGCATGAACGAATTCACCTTCTCCATGCCCACGCAGGTCGTCTTTGGCAAGGGCGTCACCGACAAGACGGGCGCCGAGCTGGCCGCGCGCGGCTTCAAGAGCGCG
The DNA here is from genome assembly GCA_963639715.1 of Acutalibacteraceae bacterium. Taxonomy (GTDB): domain Bacteria; phylum Actinomycetota; class Coriobacteriia; order Coriobacteriales; family Atopobiaceae; genus Parolsenella. The sequence goes on along the minus strand of CAVHWW010000064.1, from coordinate 14,875 downwards.
TTCGTGGTCTTTGGCGGAGGCTCGGTCGTCCGCAGCGGCACGCTTGCGCGTGTGCTGGCTTCGCTCGACGAGGCGGGCATCGCCCACACCGAGTTCGGCGGGGCGCGTCCCAACCCCAGCCTCGACCACGCCCGCGAGGGCATCGAGGCGGCCCGTGCGAGCGAGGCAGACGTCGTGCTTGCGGTGGGCGGCGGCTCGGCCATCGACACCGCCAAGGGCATCGCGCTCGGCATCCCCTACGAGGGCGACGTCTGGGACCTCTACACTCACGCCGCCGAGCCCGTGGCTGCCGGCAAGCCGCCCGTGGCCTGCGTGCTCACCATCCCGGCCGCAGGCTCTGAGGCCAGCGCCTCGAGCGTGCTCACCAACGACGAGCTGTGCCTGAAGAAGGGCCTTTCCACCGAGCTCAACCGCCCGGTTCTCGCCATCATGGACCCCGAGCTCACCTACACGCTGCCCGCCTACCAGACGGCTTGCGGCGTCACCGACATCATCGCCCACATCCTCGAGCGCTTCTTCTCCACCTCAGGCCCCGTGCCCGTCACCGACGAGCTCGACTGCGGCCTGGTGCGCGCCGTCATCGCCGAGGCGCCCCGCGCCATCGACGACCCCGAGTGCTACGACGCGCGCGCCAACATCATGTGGGCCGGCACCCTGGCCCACAACGACCTGGCCGGCTGCGGCCGCGGCGTCAACGGCAAGCGCGCCGGCGGCTGGGAGAGCCACGGCATGGAGCACGAGCTCTCTGCCCACAACGCCAGCGTTGCCCACGGCGCCGGCCTGGCCGTGATCATGCCGGCCTGGATGCGCTACGTGTGGCAGGCCAACCCCGAGCGCTTCCTCACCCTGGGCGCCCGCGTCTTCGACATCGAGCCGGTCGACGTGGTCGAGGATTGCATCGACGCCACGCCCGAGGAGGCCATCGAGGACGCCGTGCTCGCCACCATCGACGAGCTTCAAGCCTTCTTCTGCTCCATCGGCATGCCGCGCACCCTGGGCGAGCTTGGCCTGGGCGCAGACGACATCGACGGCTGGCTTTCCACGCTCGAGCAGAACAAGGGCGCGGTCTTTGGCCAGATCAAGCCCCTCACCATGGACGACGCCCGCGCCATCTACGAGAGCGCGCTGTAGCCATGTTCACCTGGCCCTGGAGCAAGCGTGGCAAGCGGGACGCGGCGTCGAACGATGCCCGGCCCGCCGCGGCCGAGGAGTTGAGAACCGACCCGCCCGACGCAGTTGCAGAGGGCAAGGCCAAAGGCCAGCTCGATACGACCGAGGCGGGCAAGGCCGCGACGCAACCCACCAAGGCAACGGAAGACGGAGACGCGTCTCAACCCGCGAAGGCGGCAGGCGAAAGGGCCGAATCCCAGTCCGCCTACGCGACGAATAGCGAGGGCTCGGGCCAATCGGACGAAACCGCCCAAAACGATGCTGCCGGCGACCCCCACGCGCTGCCCGACCCGCCCGAGGAGTTGCCCGCTTGCCTCGGCGGCCCCATCGCCGACATGAGCGAGGTGGCAGCCAGCTACGACGTGGCCGAGCAGGTCAGGCTCTTCCTCGTCTTTGACGGCACCGTGCAGGGCGTGGGTTTTCGCTGGACCACCCAGTCGCTCGCCAACAAGGTGGGCGTCACCGGCTGGGTGCGCAACATGAGCGACGGCACCGTCCAGGCACAGATGCAGGGCACAGGCCACGACATCTGTCGCGTGCTCTGTGCCCTGCGCGGCCAGTTCATAGACGCTTGGGCCAACTACGAGGTCTTGCGCCGCATGAAGTTCCACTTCGTCATCACCCGCTGCGAGCGCATGCCCTTGCGCGAAGGGGAAACCACCTTCGACGTGCACTTTTAGGCGGGTGCCGAGGCGGGCATCGCTGCTCCCCTACTCGGCGGCCTTGTCGGCGTAGCCGTAGTGGCCCTGAGCAGCAAACTTGGCCATGTCGCTCGCAGCCATGCCCTGACTGTGGTCGGAGCCGTGGCGCTTCTCGTACGAGGGGTCGGTCTCGTCGTTCCAGAGGCGCTCGGCCACCGGCGCCCAGGCCGAGGCGGCCTCGACGGTCTTCTCGCGCAGCTGCTCGGGGCTCTCCTGCTCCACCAGGTCGGTGGAGTGGGCACCACTCTCGGCCACCATCTTGGGCAACGTGTCGGGGTTCTCGAGCATGGGACAAGGCTTGAGGTGGTTGCCGTTGAAGGGCTGGCCCTCGTAGTACTTCATAAAGATGGGGCTGCCCAGAGCGTCGAGCAGGCTCACGTCGTGGATGTTGACGTTGGAGTAGTGGATGAACACGCAGGGCTCCACGTCGCCGGCCGCGTTGATGTGCAGGTAGCGACGGCCACCGGCAATGCAGCCACCCACGTACTCGCCGTCGTTCTGGAAGTCGAGCGTGAACAGCGGCTTCTTCTCGCGCATCTCGCGCACGAAGTGGTACATCTTCTCGCGCTGCTCGGGCGTGGGGATGAGGTCGGCCGTGGCGGCGCGGCCCACCGGCATGAAGTGGAAGTACCAGCAGAACAGGGCGCCCTTCTCGATCATCCAGTCCATGTTCTGCTCGGTGGCCACCGTGTCGGCGTTGGCGCGAGTCCAGCAGCACGAGATGCCGAAGGGCAGCTTGTGGGAGCGCAGCAGGTCCATGGCGCGCTCAATCTTGTTGTAGACGCCCTCGCCGCGGCGCGCGTCGGTGGTGTGCTCGTTGCCCTCGGCCGAGATGGCGGGGACGAAGTTGCCCACGCGAATCATGTCCTGGCAGAAGTCCTCGTCAATGAGGGTGGCGTTGGTGAAGCACAGGAAGACGCAGTCGGTGTGCTTCTCGCAGATGCGGACGAGGTCGCGCTTGCGCACGAGCGGCTCGCCGCCCGTGTAGATGTAGACGTGGGTGCCAAGCTCCTTACCCTGCGTGATGATGGAGTCGATGTCCTCGTAGCTGAGGTTCTGCTGGTGGCCGTACTCGGCGGCCCAGCAGCCCGTGCAGTGCAGGTTGCAGGCGCTCGTGGGGTCAAGCAGGATGGCCCACGGGATGTTGCGCTGGTACTTCTCGCGGCTCTTCTCCTGCTGCGGCCAAGCGAGCAGGTTGCCGTCGACGAGCAGCGCCTTGAGCAGCTTGGTGCGCATCTCGGGGTTGAGGTCGAAGACGTGCATCATGAGCTGGTACCAGTTGCCGCGGCTCTTGATGACGTCGGTGAAGGCCTGGCGCTGGACGGGGAACACGTTGTCCGGGACGAGCTTGTTCACCAGGTCCATGATCTTGTCGATGTGCTCGGCGGGGTTCTCGTCCAAGTAGTCGACGAGTTTGTTGAGTGCGGCACGCTCTGCGGCCTGAGTGAGTCCCATGTTTTCCAGCTCTCCTTTGCTGGCGCCGCCCCTGCGGCGTCTCCCCTGTTTGGTCGTTGCGACCGCATTGCCTGGCCGGCGGTGCGTCCGCCTTGCGTGGGCGGCATTGCGCTTGCCCTGCGCGGGCGACTGGCGTCGCATCGCCTTGCTCTGCCTGCGTTGCGTCGCAACGAACCCGTGTCTGGCGCCACCTCGCACGTCGTCCGGCTCTGCGGCGCGGCGCGCCGTAAGGCACACCGTTCCACATACCTTCTGACCTGCTCGCGACGCGGCGTCACTATCGTGGTCTTATGTAAACCACCTACGGCATGGTACCCCTTTAAAATCTTATGTAAACAAGAATCTTATGTAATGTGTCCTGCGTATAGGCTATGCAGGAAAGGTCAGCGCAAGAGCTGGGCTATCCGCTGTTTACGGTTGAGGTCCTCCATGATTACGCCTTGGCGACCCTGTGATGTTTTCTCGCCAACACCAGTTAAAGCCAGTTAACGTCCCTAGCCGAGTGGCCGGACGGCGACGCCTCCGCCC
>CAVHWW010000064.1:0-10747 GCA_963639715.1 Acutalibacteraceae bacterium | reverse complement strand
CATGGCCACGCTACTCGCGCACAAGCGCAACGCCAATTCGCACCGCAGCATCGCCCTTGGTGCCCCCTACCTCGTCGTTCGTGACCTCAAGAAGCACTATGGCGAGGGCGAGGCCCGCATGCAGGTGCTCGACGGCGTCTCGACCACCGTCAACAAGGGTGAGATTTGCGTCATGCTCGGCCCGTCTGGCTCGGGCAAGTCGACCTTCCTCAACATGATTGGCGGCCTGGAGACGGCCGACGCCGGCACCATCGCCGTCGGCGGCACCGAGCTCACCAAGCTCAGCCCCAAGCAGCTCGGCGAGTACCGCCGCGACCAGCTTGGCTTCGTCTTCCAGTTCTACAACCTCGTGCCCGACCTCACCATTCGCGAGAACATCGAGGTCACGGCCTTTCTCTCCGACAATCCCCTGCCCATGGACGACCTGCTGCGCTCGCTTGGCCTCTACGAGCACCGCAACAAGTTCCCGCGCCAGGTCAGCGGCGGCCAGCAGCAGCGCTGCGCCATCGGCCGCGCACTCGTGAAGAACCCCGGCCTGCTTCTGTGCGACGAGCCCACCGGTGCCCTCGACTACCACACCTCCAAGGAGATTCTCGAGCTCATGGAGGAAGTGAACCGGACCTGGGGCTGCACCATCGTCATCGTGACGCACAACGCCGCCATCGCGGACATGGCCAACCGCGTGCTGCGCCTGCGCGACGGCCACATCGTCGAGGACGAAGTGAACGAGCACCCCGTGCCCGCCCGCGAGCTCACGTGGTAGGTGCGTATGAATCCGCTCATGAAGAGGCTCCCGCGCGAGCTTATCCACAACATTGGCAAGTACCTCGGCATATTTCTGCTTATGGCAGGCTCGATCGCCCTCGTGAGCGGCTTTTTGCTCGCGGCGCACTCCATCGGGGTCATCATGTCCACGATGCGCGAGGATTACAACATCGAGGACGCCCGCTTTACCTGCGACTACAAGGCAACCGACGAGATGCTCGCCGCCGCCGAGGAGGCCGCCGATTCGGCTGGTGGGGCGAAGATCTACGAGCTATATAGCGTTGACGCCGCGCTCGAGGGCGTGGACGGCGGCGACGCACCGCGCAAGGCCACCGTGCGTGCCTACGAGCACCGCAGCGTGTTCGACATCGCTGCCTACGCGCAAGGCCGCGCGCCTGAGGCCTCGGACGAAATCAGCGTCGACCGCGTCTTCGCCTCACACAATAACATCGAGGTAGGAGGCACCGTCACGCTTTCCGGGCACGAGCTTGAGGTCGTGGGCATCATGACGTTGCCCGATCAGCAGGCCCTGTTCGAGAACAACTCCGACTTCACCATCAACGCCATCTCGTTCGGCGTGGCCGAGCTCACAGACGAGGGCCTCAGCGCGCTCTCCGACGACCTTTCCCTCTCCTACACCTACGCCATCCTGTTCAATAACCGCGAGCTCAGCGTGGCCGAACGCACCGATGCGGAGACTGACATCATGGGGGCCCTGAGCAACGAGGGGGCCCGCGTCTCGAGCTTCATCGACGCCGACTCCAACCAGGGCATCGGCTACGCGGCCGAGGACGTCGAGGGCGACTCGGGGATGTGGGAAGTCCTGATGTACATGGTCATCGCGATCCTGGCTTTCGTCTTTGTTGTGCTTACGAGTTCCACCATCGAGGAGGAAAGCGCCATCATCGGTACCCTGCTCGCAAGTGGCTGGCGCTCGCGCGAGCTCGTGGCCCACTACCTCGCGCCGCCCGCCATCGTGGGCGCGACGGGCTGCGCCGTGGGCACCGCACTTGGCATGACGCTGCTCGAAGGCCCGATGAAGGACCTCTACTACAACTCCTACAGCCTGCCTCCCTACCACATGAGCTGGAGCTGGCACGTCTTCTTTGTCTGCACCGTCGTGCCATTTTCCCTGCTTGTGGGCATCACGGCGTTTGGCCTGGCTCGCAAGATGGGCAAGACGCCGCTGCAGTTTTTGCGCCATGACCTCGGACGCAACGGCACCAAGCGCGGCGTGACCCTGCCCGAGCGCCTGGGCTTTGTGCAGCGCTTCCGCGCGCGCGTTTTCCTGCGCAACCTCGGCAACTTCGTGACCCTGTTCGCCGGCATCGCCTTCGCGAGCATGATTCTGCTCTTTGGCCTGGCCATGCTGCCCACCATGACGCACTACTCCGAAACCCTGCGCAACAACCTGGTCGCCGAGCACCAGTACACCCTCAAGATGCCGGTGGAGCTTAATGGCACCGATGAGCAGCGCGAGAGCTGGGAGGCCTACGACCGCATCGCCTCGGTGGAGGACATCTCCGACCTCGGCCTTTCTAAAGCCGAGGAAGACGAGCTCACCCGCGCGGTGGCCCGCATCGGCGACGACGACCACGCCGTGAACCTGGCCGAAAACTCGCAGACCGCCATCGACCAGGCCGAGAGCTACGCCGTCTACCAGCTCGAATACGACCGAGGCGCGGACAACGGCTATGAGAGCATCACCGTCTACGGCATCCGCCCGGGCTCGCGCTACTGGACCGACCTTGCCATCGAGCCCGGCGAGGCGGTGTTTGGCGCGGGCTTTGGCGACAAGTACGGCATCGACGCGGGCGACGCGGCGAGCCTCTGGGACAAGTACAACGACGCCACCTACCGGCTCAAAGCCAGCGGGCTTTACGGCACAAAGACGAACCTCAACGTCTACATGGACCTCGACACATTTAACGCGCTGTTTGGCAACCCGACTGGTTACTTCAATGCCTACGCGAGCAACGAGGAGCTCAACCTCGACGCGCGTTGGCTCGCAAGCGAGCTGACGCCGGCCGACATGGACAAGATCGGCACCCAGATGACCGACTCGATGGGCTCGATGATGTATCTGCTGCTAGGCGTGGCCGTCTTCATCTTCTTCGTCTTCGTCTACCTGCTCACTAAGGCCGTCATCGACCACAGCGCGCGCTCCATCTCGTACATGAAGGTCTTTGGCTACCGCGACCGCGAGGTGAGCCTGCTCTACGTGCGCTCGATTACCTGGTGCGTTGCGGCGTCGCTTGTGCTGTCGCTGCCCGTGATCATCGGCTCGCTCACCGCCATCTATAAGTCCATGCTCATGAGGCTCAGCGGCAACATCGAGATTTACGTCCCCACCGACGCCATGGTGAAGGTGGTGGTCATCGGCATGCTGACCTACGCCATCGTGGCCGCGCTCCACCTGCGCGCCATCCGCCGCGTCCCCATGGCCCTCGCCCTCAAGGTGCAGGAATAGGGCACGAGCCCGAGCCCCGTCCATGCGCGAGCCCAGGTTCCCGATTGCGCACGCGAGCCCGAGGCGAAGCGAGGTTGAAGCCGCGACTGCTGCAAGCATGCCGACGCGAGTCGAGGCCGGAGCTCCTGTTACCGCAAACAGGTCATTGCATAGCGAGCCCATTGCAAGGTGACGCCGCAGTTCCAAGCCTCACCTCGCCTTACGTCGGCGAAATCGGGGGTTCGTCGCTTTTGGCCCGCATCGCCGGACCCGAAACCTCAAGCGTCCGGTTCGCCTTACCTCACCGAAATCGGCGGACCGCGGCCTCATTTGCCTCGCGCTGCCTCTAAAGCTCCAAGACTCAGCTTCTAAGCTCAGTGTCCTGAAAGATACGGAAGGAGCACACACGTCGCCGCGTGCCGAGCAGGCACCACCAGACCCAACGCAACGATTTGGGATTTAACTCAACTCTATGCGTCCAATGTCGACGATTTTGGGGCCTCATGTCACTTCGGCCGACTTTTCGGCGACTTGTACAAAAAGTCCGAGTAGTCCCCCTATTTCTCATTTCGAAAACCGCAGGTAGACGACTTGCGTATATAAGGGACTACTTGCCCCTCTCACCACAAGTCGCCGAAAAGTCGGTCGAGCTGCCAAACGCGCCCCGCGAAGGCCCCGATTGACCCCATCCCGGCGGACACCGCCTAATGCAAGGCCGCACGGCGAGGGAATGTGGCTACGCTTACGGACCACGATGATTGAAAACGCCCCCGGCGAAAAAGCGTGGATAGCGGTTGCTTCCCGATTGCTCTCGGCAGGCCGAGCGGGCGGGTGAATGCGGAGCACCCAGAGCCAATATCGCATGAGGCCCGTATGCTGCCCCTTAGTTCAAAAAGGACGGCCGCTCGAAATCGAGCGGCCCTTCCTCGTCAGGACTTATCGCAGGTAGGTTGGCCCACTTGTCTCGGCACAAAAAGGAGTAGCCCGACTTCGAGTCGTTCAGGGCGGACCTCGACGCCTACGTGGTCCATTGGAACACGCGCAGGAGGCAGGTAAGACTGAAGGGACTGGCCCCGGAGGAGTTCCGGAACCAGTCCCTTGCGGCGTAGTCCTTATTTAGGCCGTCCAAGTTTTGGGGCGCAGTTCAAATCGAGCGGCCCCTCCTTCGGCGGGAGCTGGCGTAAGAAGCCGGTTTACCTACGGCACTTCGACCTACTTGTAGCTCTTCTCCAGGATGGCCGTGACGTCGGCCTCGGAAAGCTCCACGGGATCGTGGCTGAACAGCGCGCCGTTGGTGGTGACGGCGTTGTGGGCGATGGCGGCAAGCTCGTCCTTCTCGATGCCCCAGTCGCTCATCTTGAGCTCGTCCATGCCGCACTCGCGCATCAGACGGGACAGCTCGTCGATGAAGGCGTTCGGGCCCTTGGCGGCGACGTCGACTTCGGAGGCACCCATGAAGCGAGCCATCTGCTCGTAGCGGTCGTCGCAGGCGTGGGCATCAATCATGTGCTGGTGGTAAGCCACGGCGATCATGATCAGGCCGGCACCGTGCGGAAGGTCGTGGTGGTGCGCGCTCATGCCGTGCTCAAGACCGTGGCAGCCCGTGGTGCCGGAGCAGACCATGGCATAGCCGCCGAGCGTGTTGGCGAAGGCGAGCTGAGTGCGAGCTTCGAGGTTGGAACCCTCGTTCACGCAGGTAGCAAGCGAGGCGGCGGCGTTGGTGATGCCCTCGGCGCAGACCATGTCGCCCATCAGCGTGTGGGTGTTCGAGATGTAGCACTCGACGTTGTGGAACAGCGCGTCAAAGCCCTGGAAGGCGGTGAGACGCGCGGGCACCGTGAGCATGAGCTCGGGGTCCACCACGGAGAGCACGGGGAAGAGCTTGGGGCTACCGAGGCGCAGCTTCTCGTCATTCTGCTCGCACGAGATAACGGCGCCGGCGTCGACCTCCGAGCCGGTACCGGCCGTGGTGGTAACGCAGACGAGCGGCAGCGGGTCGTTGGGGATGGGCAGGCCCTTAGCCGTGCCGCCCATCACGTAATCCCAGATGTCGCCGGCGACCTCGTTGCCGGCCTCGTCGTGGGCGGGGTTGGCGGCGATGGTGCAGATGCCCTTGCAGCCGTCCATAACCGAGCCGCCGCCGAGGGCAACCACAAAGTCGCAGCCCTCGGTGTGGGCGAGCCAGCCGCCGTCGTTGACGGTCTCGCGCAGCGGGTTGGGCTCGATGCGGTCGAACAACACGTGGGAGACGCCGGCGCGGTCGAGCTCGGCCTCGAGGCGGGCGAGGTAGCCGTTGGCCTTCACGGACTTGCCGCCGGTGGTCACGACGAGCGCGCGGGTGCCAGGCAGCTTCTGGTCTCCGAGCTGGGCAAGCTTGCCAGCTCCGAAGAGGACCTTCGTCGGCGCAAAGTAGGTGTACGTCTCCATCGGACGTCCTTTCGTTTTAGGTATCGTTCACTTTCGCAACTAGCAGGTACGATGCATACGCAGTCGAACCTCGTATGCATGATAGCGCCGCGTACGAGAACCACGGCCGAAAGCCCGCATTTATCCACTTCCCACGTTTTGGCCGAGGCGGGGCCAGGGCGGCACATGGGCGCTCGTGCGCCCGGGGTTGAGGCAGGCCCAGGGCGGCACATGGGCGCTCGCATGCCCGAGGTTGAGGCGGAGCCGAGGCCCCGCGCAGGCGCCCGAACGGCGCCCCTTTAGGATGCGACATATGGGCGCTCGCATGCCCGGGGTTCAGACGGAGCCGAGGCCCCGCATGGGAGCCCAAGCGGCGCCCCTTTGGGATGCGACATATAGGCACTCGCGTCGCATCTGGCAGCATGCCCGGGGTTGAGACGGATTCGAGGGCCCCGCGCGGGCGCCCGAGCGGCGCCCCTTTGGGGCGCGACGCAAATCGCGGTCCCTCAGCCGGGGCCGTCACCCAGGCGAGGGACCGCCCGCATTTCTGGCTGCAATGGGCGCTCGGGGCGCTCACGCCTCGTCTCGCATTTGAGGCAGAGCCGAGGCGCCGTGGGGCGCCAGCGCTGCCTCCCGCACCTTGGCCAAGCGGAATCTACCTCGAAGTATCGCCTAGGACGCCCGCATCAAGCGCTATAGTTTCCGTCTATAGAAACCGCTCGTTGTCAAAGGAGCACCAATGACCCTCACGCAGCTGCGCTATGTGGCCAAGGTGGCCGAGTGCGGATCGATCACCGAGGCGGCCCGCCAGCTCTACATCTCGCAGCCGAGCCTTTCGGCGGCCATCCGCGACCTCGAGGGCGAGCTCGGCATCCTCATCTTCAACCGCAGCGCCCGCGGCATCTCGCTCACCCCCGACGGCAGCGAGTTTCTCTCCTACGCGCGCCAGATCCTCGAGCAGACCGAACTCGTGGAGCAGCGCTACGCCCACGCCGCGCCTGCCAAGCGCCTGTTCGCCATTTCCTCGCAGCACTATGCCTTCGTCGTGAACGCCTTCGTGAAGCTGCTTGAGAGCGTCGAGGCCGACGAGTACGAGATGACCCTGCGCGAGAGCCGCACCTACGAGATCATCGAGGACGTGGCGGGCTATCGCAGCGAGCTCGGCGTGCTTTACCTGTCGTCGTTCAATGAGAAGGTCCTGCGTAAGCTCATGCGCGAGAACCATCTCACCTACACCCCACTGTTCGACGCGCGTCCCCACGTCTTTGTGAGTCAGACGCACCCCCTGGCCGGCGCGACAAGCGTCACCTTGGCCGACCTCGACGATTACCCCTACCTTTGCTACGAGCAGGGCACGCACAACTCGCTGTACTTCTCCGAGGAGCTGCTTCCGTTTGAGAGCCACCGCAAGACCATCGTTCTCACCGACCGAGCCACCCTGTTCAACCTGTTGCGTGGCGTGGACGGCTACACCATCAGCTCGGGCGTGCTCAACAGCGACCTTAACGGCGACGACATCGTTTCGGTGCCGCTTGTGACCGACGAGACCATGCAGCTGGGATTTCTCACCAACGACCGCGCGCGCCTTTCTCCCATGGCCAAGCGCTACCTCGAGGAGCTTCGCGCCCTCGTCGCTGCTAACGGCTTCGAGGTGCTCGGGTAGCCGCGCTTCTCGTTCTCGCCGACGGCTTCGAGGCGCTCGGGTGAGACGCCGGGGCGAGGCGCTCGAGCAAGGCGCCCGAGGCCCGAATAACCGTCCGCGGAACTGTCGGCGGCCACGCGCGCCAAAGAGCTCCGTACCCCCCGCCGCTGCCAACAGCTACGAAGCACCCGGGCAAGGCGCCCGGAGCTCCGAACGGTCGACCGCGGAGTCATCGGTGGCCTCGCGCCCCAAAGGAACCGTCCGCGGAACTGCCGGCGACCACGCACGCCAAAGATGCTAGATTCGAGCGATGGAGGCCGTGGTCTGCGACATATCCGCGTTCCAGTACTGGCGTGTTCCGCCGGTCGTCCACCTTCTGGCGAGCGCACCGGAGGGTGATGAGGACTTGTGCCGGCTCTTCGCGTTTCCCCAGGTCCAAGCCCTGCGAGCCGAAATGGCGCAAGAACTTCCGCTGTGCCGCGCTTGCCTGGCCGAGGGCGCCAGATGGCGCCGGGCTAGCGGGGTGGCCCTAGCAATTCGCGATGCTTCGATTTCCTTGGCCACCGCCCTCGATTGTCCAGTTGATGTGCTCACGAGGTCATCAAGCGAACTTCGCGGATCTGCGGTCATTCGGCCCCGCCTTTGGAGCTCCGACATTGCTCCGGGTGGATTGGTACGAGTTACCGATGACCTATTGGTTGCCTCCCCAGCCTTTGCGCTCCAACAGCTCGCGGCACACGCCTCTCTCGCGCGCACGATCATGCTTGCCAGCGAGACATGTGGCACTTTCTCGGCGTATCACGCCCCAGCTCCGATGCAGAGGTTTCTCCAGAGGCAGATTGACCGCGGGCGGCTTCCCGCCTATGGCGGCTGGTCTCCTTGCATATCCCCCTCGGGGAAACTGACTGACCTGTGGCGACGTCCTCCGCTTGCCACGCCAGATGAGATTGCCAGATTTGCCGAGCTTAGCGATTCGTCTCGCGGAAAGAGGCAGTTGCTTCGCGCAGCAAAGCTGGTGAGTCCAAATGCCGCTTCGCCTTTTGAGGTGCGCGCGGGGATGCTTCTTGGGCTGCCAAGGCGCCTTGGTGGAGAGGGGCTAGGGGGATTCGAGCACAACAAACGGGTGGAGCTTTCGGGCCGAGCGCGCATGCTTGCGGACCAAGATTGCTGCTATGGGGACCTCGTATGGGACCAGCTGCTCGATTTGGAGTGTCAGGGGGCGGAATTCCACGACAACGCCCGCAGCTATCTATCTGACTCTGAGCGTATCGGTGCCCTTGAGCTTATGGGATATCGAGTGCTCCCCGTAACCCACGACCAAATCGCGGACCCGGCTCGTTTTGACGCGCTTGCTGATGTGACAAGTAGGATTTTGGGGATTCGCCGGCGTAAGAAGGGCGATTCTGAGCGAGTTGCCGCCATGAAACTGCGCCTTGAGCTGTTTGAGGACTGGACCCGCATCCCGTTTGTATAGGTTTTGGACGGCACTTGGCAGCTCGGCCGACTTTTCGGCGACTTGTGGCGAGAGGGGCAAGTAGTCCCTTATATAAGCAAACCGTCTACCTGCAGTTTTAAAAATGAGAAATAAGGGGACTACTCGACCTTTTTGTACAAGTCGCCGAAAAGTCGGCCGAAGCGACATCCACGCCCCAGCGAGGGCTTAAATGACCTCACCTTCGCCTTGGAGAAGCTAAATCCCGCTGTTAAACCGCCCCCTGGACACGAGAATCAAGAGGCAGCCACATGTCCGGGGCCGTCACAAATCGCGGCATTGCATCTAAACTGAAAGCACGGCGGAGAGAAAGCGAGACGTGTGGTGTCTATTGGGTACGCAGGGTGCGCGCGCCTCGAGGCGCAGGATGAGAAAAACCGCCATCTACTCCTACATCGGCGAGAACTTCAACCTGGTGGACAAAGCCCTCAAGACGTCCCTTGAATCCAAGCGCGGGCTCTTCGCCATCAGCAAGGCATCGCTTGTCGAGCCCGAGGTCCACAGCAGGATCAGAAAGACCCCGCGGGGCAAGAAGCTCGTCGAGAAGAAGATCGTCCACCTCCCGAACGTTGGGGCAATCATCGCCGACGGAGGGGTTGTGGTGGACGAGCTCTGCGGCATAGACGAGGCGGGATGCACCTACCGCAACGGCATCTACCACGTCCTTCTCATTCGGATATTCGAGGAGTATCAAAAGGCCGGCGCCCTGCCGGAAACAGCCGAGTTCATCGTCTAAATCGGGGAACACATAGAGAGGGTGGGCATTGGTTATCGTCAAGATCATGAACGAATTCCTGCATGGGCCCGTCTGGACCTGCGAAGAGGGCACGGGCATTGAGGGAGAGTCGCTGCCCTTGGTCCAAGAAGACCCCGTTGTGACCGCCTTGAACGAGGAGATCGGCAAAATGTACGACTCCTACTACGAGTTCGACTCCCACGACATGCCGTGCTGGTTCAACGAGGAGCAGGAAAAGGCAGACAAGTCCCGTATGCTCGAGCTGCTGGGCAAGCTCAACGCCCGCCTTGCCGAGATCAACGACGGCTCGTTCGTCGTCGACGACCGGGAGACACCGCGCGTCGAGGCGCTGCAGCCGGCAGCGAAACCACGCCCGGCCTCAACCACATGACCGCAAAGAAAGGAGGCAGCAATGCTTAGAGAGTATTCGCTCGTCAAATCCCTTAAGGACGTCCCGGAAAAGGACATCAAGGCAGGCGACATCGGAACGATTGTCTACTGCTATACCGAGCCTAGGGAGGGCTACGAGGTCGAATTCCTCGACGAGAACGGCCACACGAAAGACGTTCTGACGTGCGAGCGCCACGAGCTCGAGCCTGTAGAGCCCTAAAGGACTACGATTGTCACCAAAGCTCCGCCCTATTGCATACGACCATCATCAAGTTCAAGCTGCAAGCCACAGGCGTAAAAAAGCAGTCGCGTCTCTGGGTAGCTGCGCGACACAAGCTCTCCGCCCCACGACTTGCGAAAGGAGCAGGCCATGGGCGCTTACTACGCATGGGTCAACGCGACGAAGATGGAGCACCTGGGCAACGAGCCGTTTCCCTACGGCGTGAAAATCATGGAGAACTGCCGCTTCCCCAACGACCGCACCGACGTGGCGCTCACCCTGCTCGCGGGGCGCTGGCACGGCGATCTCGTGGCCTACGTGAGCGACTACACCGAACTTGATAAGTGCGAGGGCGAGGGCCTCCGCCGAATGGCCGAGGTCATCCCCGAGAACCCGCGGGATTACGTCGAGGACAACGGCTACGACGTCGGCTCCCTGTTCTCGTGCTTCAAGGGCGAGGAATGGTACCTCCCGACCGAAGACGACCCAGAGGGCGAGTTCCTGCACCCCTACGAGGGGCCGCTCGACCAGGAAGCCGTCTTCTACCGCTACGTGGTCAACGAGACGCGCAAGGAGTTCCTGGACCGTCTGGCCGGGCGCTACCTCTGCACCGTCGGAGACGTTGACATCCTAGAGGACGTCACCCC
>CAVHWW010000063.1:34863-49429 GCA_963639715.1 Acutalibacteraceae bacterium | reverse complement strand
CCCATGCCGTTCTTGAACTCGGCGGTGCTGATCTGCTGCATCCTAAACTCTCTTCCTGAGCAATGCCCCAAGCTCGGGGCTCCATACGTTCATGCAAATTGACACTATAGCACGGCAAGCGCCCTAGCAGGGAATGCAGGTGAGCTCGTGCGGGGATGTCGTGAAGGGCTCGTAGCCGTCCTCGGTCACCAGGCCGAAGTCCTCGAGGCGCACGCCGAACTTACCCGGCAGGTAGATGCCCGGCTCGATGGTGATGACGGCGCCGGCCGGAATGGGCTCGGTGTTGCGGCGGTTGAAGTTGGGCTCCTCATGAATCTCGACGCCCACGCCGTGGCCAAGGCCGTGCTTGTAGTAGTCGCCGTAGCCGGCGTCGGAGATGACCTTGACGGAATGGTCGTAGACGTCCTTGCCGATGACACCGGCGCGGGCCATGGCGGCGCACTCCTCGTGGGCCTGGCGCACGACGTCGTAGACGTGGCGCTGCTCCTCGGTGGGCTCGCCCAGGCAAACCGTGCGGGTCATGTCGGAGTGGTAGTCGGACACGCAGCAGCCGTAGTCCATGACGATCATGTCGCCGGGCTGGACCTCTCGCGGACCCGGCTGGGCGTGCGGGTTGGCGCCGTTGGGGCCGGCCGCGATGATGGAGTCGAAGGAAAGCGCGTTGGCGCCGTGGGAAAGCATGTAGTTCTCGAGCTCGGCGCGAATCTGCTGCTCGGTCATGCCGGGCTTGATGTAGCCGCAGATATAGGTGAAGGCGTCGTCGGTGATCTTCTGCGCCTGACGCATGAGCTCAATCTCCTCGGCGTCCTTGACGGCGCGAACACGCACGAGGTCACCGTGGAGGCGCGGCAGGGCCGGGGCCACCGAACGGGCGGCAAGGGCGACCTTAAGGGCGTCGTAGAACTCGAGGGTGCAGGTATCCTCGATGGCGACCACACGGGCACGGGCGTCGCGGACCTGGTCGGCAGCCCACTCGTGGGCGCTCACAAGCGACTCGTCGAGTTCCCAAGCCGTCTCGCTGCCAAGACGCTCGCAGAAGGTGTTGTAGTAGCGAGAGTCGGTGTGGAGCAGCTGGCGGTCGCTCGTGATGACCACCGTATGGGCGGTCTCGTCGTCAAAGGTGCGCTCGCAGCCGGTGAGCCAACGCAGGTCGGGGTTGTTGCGCAGGATCACGGCATCATAGCCGCGCTCGTCCATGATGGCGCGCAGACGCGCAATGCGCCCGGCACAAGCCTTCTCGTCTGCCATTTCTATTCCTTCCCTTTTTGGATTAGTACACATGAGGTATGAGACGCAGAGTTACGCGGCACAACGCCATGCGGCGCCACGGGGCACCGGCGTGCAGCAGCACAGCTAGAACCTGCTGATTTAGGCGTTCTTCTCGTCTTGACCGGTGACGGGCGTCTCGGACGCTGCGGGAGTCTCAGCCACTGCAGCGTCGTCGCCCGCGCAAGGAGCCTGGGCGGCCGCCTTGGCGCGACGGCGCGCGAGCTTCTTACGGGTGCGGCACCAGGCCCCGAGGTGCTCGGCGAGCATCTCGTCCTCGACGGTGTTGAGCCTCACGCGGCCGTAGCCCAAGGGCAGCGCCAGCATGAAGCGCCTGGAGTGCGAAAGCTCCTCGGCGCGCAGAGCCTCCACGAAGCGTTCGGCGTTGATGTTGCAGGCAACCTCACCAAGCCCGAGCTTGTCGAGCAGGGCGTCCTGGGCAAACACAAGGTCGACCACGCTTTCATCGGTGGCCTGACGAGCCGCGGCAAGACGGGCAGAAATGCGCAGGCCCTCGGCGAGCAGACGGCCCTCGCAGACGTCGGTCTCAACCGCCAGACGAGCATCCGAGGCGTCTTGCTCGGCCAGGCACGTGGCAAGGGCACGAGAGACAGACAGGCCGTAGAGCACGCCCTGGCGCATGGCAAGCGCAGTGGAAGAGGCCACGCGCGTGCGAGCCTTCGTGATGTCGAGAATCGTGTCGACAAGCGTCTGAGCGTCGCGGGCCATGATGCCCTCGGCGCGAAGGGCGAGGTCAGAGAAGTTGGACTCCCCTGCCGCCATGGCTCCGGCCACCATCACAGCGTTGGCCATAAGCGAGGTGGGATCCTCGACGCCGGGCAGAAGGTCGGTGTCGCAGATGGCGTAGCGCAGGCTACCGCGGGCAAGCAGCATCTGCGAAGAGGTGTCCGTGTCGATGGCGCGCGGCGTCACGGTGACGTCGACCATGCCGTCGAAGGTGGTGGGGACGGCCACGACCGAGGTGCCGGTCTGCCAGGTGGAGCCCACGAAGACCGCCAGCGAGAGCACGTCGGCGTCGCCAACGGCGACGATCGGGTCGTCGGGCGTGAGTCCCGCGGACGCCAGCTCGTCATAGATGCGGCTCGCCTGAGAAAGGTGACGGGCAGCACGGCCGGCTGCCACCGAGCAGGAGGCCAGGTTCGTAAAGCCCTGGTCTACGAGACAGCGGCGGACGTTCTCGAGAAGCTCCTCGGCTACGTCAGCGCCATGGAGCACGAAGACGGAGCCGGGCTTTCCGGCAACGGTCTTGGCTGCCTGGCCCACCTGGTCAACCACGCCAGGACCCACGCGCAGGTCGCAGGCACCGGAGCGCAGCACGATGGACTGGCGGCGAATGGCCACCACGGGTTCGGGCTCAGCTTCCGGCTCGGGCTCGTCAGAGGCAGCGGGCTCGGAAGCATCCTCGGCAGGCGCAGAAACCTCGGCCTGCGCGGGAAGGTCGGAGTCCTCGTCCTTGGCTACGGCCGTCTCGACCGCGGGGCCGGCAATCTCAACAGAATCGGCTTCGGCCTGCTCGCCGGCCGTAACGTCGGTGGCCTCAAGCTCGCCGGCGGCGGTTGCCTCTTCGCTCATAGCAGTCCCCTCTCCCAAAGAAGACCGCCCGTCTCATAGGCGACCTCCTCGAACGTTTTCCCTGAAATGACGATACGGTAGTCACAAATGGCCTCGTAGAGCGGCCGGCGGTGCGCGTAGAGCTCGCGAGCATGAGCAAAGTCGCCGAGGTCGGGGCGCTTCTCGGGACGCCTGATCTGGCGCAGGGAGTCCTCGAGCGTGCCGTCGAGGTAGACGATGCAGCCCATCTCACGCATAAGGCGCGCGTTCTGCTCGCTTTCGATGATGCCTCCACCGCAGCTCACCAGCAGGCTCTTGCGTTCGCGAAGACTTGCGAGAGAGCGGGTCTCGGCCTCACGGAAGGCCGCCTCTCCGCGTGTCTCGAAAATGCTCGAGACGCTTGCGTGCAAGTCGCGCTCGACCATGCGGTCGACGTCAACAAAGCCGCGATGGAACATGTTGCCGAGGTTGCGGGCGACCGTCGTCTTGCCGGCACCGAGGAAGCCGATGAAGAAGATGTGGTCACATCCTCTGTGGACGCTATCTTTGACCTGCTCTTTTATGCGCGAGTCGCACGTTTGCTCCATGGCTTCCTCCCCTCGGGCATCGATTGTGTTTGCGAGTGCCGCACAACGGCATATCTAATCAATTTTAACAGCCTACGGGGCAACGTGCCCTAGGAGGCAAGCACGGAGAAAAGCAGGGCGATGACGAAGAAGGCGGAGAGCCACGGCGCGAAGGCGAAGTCTCGCTGGCGTCGAACGAGGGCCACAAGCGCCCCGCCCGCGCAGGCCGCCACAAGAGCGGGAGCCGCAAACGCACCCAGAACGAGCGTCCAGGCGCCGATGTACTTGATGTCTCCAAAGCCAAGCCATTGCCGGCCAAAGCGGCCTCGGACAAAGAACTCCCCCACGGAGAACAGGAAGGTGACGCCCAGGGCGAGCAGCACGCATGCAAGGGGGTGCAACAGGGCGGCCACCAGGCCGGTGAGGCGGCGGAGCAGCTGGAACATGAGGCCAAACACCACCACCGCGATGCAGCAGGCGTTGGGGATGGTGCGCTTTTGTGCGTCCATGATGGCGGCCCAGACGGCGCAGCCCTCAAGCGCGAAAACCAGCGCGAGCAAAGCCGCCGCAGACACAACCTTCAAAACCAGAAATGCCGCCCAGTAGCCCACCACAAGAATGACGAGCAACATCGCGGGGGCAAACAGCATCGGGCTACTTCCTCGCGCCGATGGCGCGCTCAACCACGCGGAAAATCTGGGTGTACCAAAGGTCGGTCGTGGACTGGGGCTCCACCAGGATGGGGCGCACGCCAGAGAGGTTGCCGGCCATCACGTCGGTGAAGACCTGGTCGCCCACAAGCACGGCCTGCGAGGGCGCGGCACCCATGAGCGAAAGGGCGCGCTTCACGGCAAAGGGCGCCGGCTTCATGGCGTGGTGGACGACGTCCATCCCAAGCTCGGCGGCGCTCGCCTCGACCTCAGCGGTGTGGAAGTTGTTTGAGACCATGCAGATCTTGATGCCCGCCGCGCGCAGCTCGTCAAGCCACTCCAGGGCGCTCTTAGGCGCACGCTTGGTGTCACGCGGCACCACCGTGTTGTCGCGGTCGATCAGCACGCAAGTGACGCCTGCCTCCACAAGCTCGGCCACACTGATGTCAGAGACCTTGGCAGCGCGCTTCCAGGGGGTGATAAGACTCATCAGCGGTTCTCCTCGATGGCCTGAAGGTGCTCGTCATAGGTGGAGCTGAACCACTCGTCACTCTGCGTGATGTAGAAGTACAGGTAGTCTGTATCGGCGGGCGAAAGCGTCGCCTGGATGGACTCGAGCGAAGGCGAGCAGATGGGCGTGGGTGTGAGCCCCGTGTTGAGGTAGGTGTTGTAGGGGCTCTCGGTCTTGAGGTCGTCGGCCGTCACCGTGCCGCCCGTGACGTACATCATCGTAGCGTCGCTCTGCAGCGCCATGCCGACCTTAAGGCGGTTGTAGAAGGTGGAGGCGACCTTGGGGCGCTGAGAGGCGTTAAGGCCCTCGCGCTCCACCACGCTGGCGAGCTTGAGGATGTCGTAGTCGCTCATCGTGACGCCGTACTTCTCCTGGATAGCGGCCTCGGCACTCGCAAAGTCAAGCGAGGAAACGTCGGCCTGGTACTGGGTGAGCATGGCGCGGATGACCGCATCGGCCGTCACGTCGCTCTGGCCAGAGAAGTCGTAGGTCTTGGGATAGAGGAAGCCCTCGAGCGAGTCGTCGGAGGCGTTTGCGAGGAAGCTGAACTCGCCTACGTAGTTGGAGGCCTTGGCCTGGGCCGTAAAGTCATCGACACTGATGCCAAGGGCGGCCTCCACCGCAGAAGCCGTCTGGGCCACGGTCAGGCCCTCGGGGATGGTGAGGCGCCCGCTCGTTGAGTTGGGGCCAGAGGTGAGCTGGGAGATGATGCTTTCGTAAGAGTCACCAATGGTGAAGACGTAGGCGCCGCTCTTGAGCGAGGACTCGGCCTTCTGCTTCTGGACCTCGGTCACAAAATCATCCGAGCTAGCGATGACGCCGGCCTCCTTGAGCTTGGCGGCGATGGCCAAAGCACCAGAGCCGTCATCGATTACGACCTCAACCTGCTCGCCCTGGTTGGCAAGCTCTGCCTGGGTGGGAGATGCCTTGAAGATGCGCGGAACGAAGATGACGCCGGCCACCACGATTATAACGATGGCGGCAACAAGCCCAAGGATGGGACCCTTGCGGGAATGACCGCCGCGACTTGCCTGGGCGCGCTCGTCACGCGTACGAGGGGTGGCGAGACTCTGCATGCCGGTGGCCGTGTTGCCTTGGCTGACATGGCCGGCACCGTGGGCAGCATGGCGCTGAGTGCGAGAAGGAGCTCCGGACGTAGCATATGGAGATGCCTGGGTAGCGCCGGGATGCTCAGCAGGCGCAGAAAAGCGAGGCGAGCGGCCCGACGCCGTACGCGCCGCGTGAGCGGCGGACGCAGGTGCAGACTGAGGTTGGGCGGCATGGGCGCCCGCCTGCTGCGCGCTCGCAGCATGGGCGCCCTGTCCCCTACCAGAGACGAGCGGCGTGGACTGCGAACGCGAAGCCGCGTTTGCAAAGCGCTTGCCAGATGGCTGCGAGTCGCTCGAGGCGAAGTGAGAGCCAAAGCGGCCCTGGTTGTCTGCCATTTCGTGCCTTTCCTAGCGACCACGCACGGGCGCGGTACAGCTGCTAATTGCCGCTCTCACCACGCGAATCAAGCCATGCCTGGAGAAACAACGATGCAGCAATCATATCAACCTTGCCGCGCATCTGCTTTTCGTTGAGGCCCTGCGCTCGCAGAATCCGCTTCGCCTCCGCAGAAGAGAGGCGCTCATCGGCAAACTCGAGCGGCAGGTCACAGGCGCGAGCGATCTGAGCAGCCTGCTCCATGATCTTCTCGGCCTGGGGGCCGTCCTCGCCAGAAAGCGTCTGGGGACGGCCACAGACGAGCACGTCGGGCTCGTAGTCCTCGAGGATGTAGCGGAAGCTCTTTGCGTGGGCGAGCACCTCGGCGGCCGGCAGCACCTTCACCGGGCTCGCGATGCGGCCCGATGCGTCGCTGGCGGCGATGCCGATACGCACCTCGCCGATGTCGAGCGCAAGCGCCCTCATGCGAGGGCCCCTGCGCCGACACCGGCGAGCAGCGTCATATCTGTGTTGGAGGCTACCAAGCCTTAGGCCAGCATCTCGCGGGCGGCAGCGAGGGCGTCCTCGATGCCAGAAGCGTCCTTGCCGCCGGCCTGGGCCATGTTGGGCCTACCGCCGCCGCGGCCGCCGACGTACTCGGAGACCTTGCGGATGATGTCGCCGGAGCCAAAGCCGGCCGCAACGGCGCCGTCAGTGGCGGCAGCCAGAAGGGCGACCTTGCCCTCGGGCGTGGCGGTGGCCAGCACGCAGGCGACCTCGCCGCCGTTGGCCTTGTTACGGATGGCGTCCCAAGCCTCACGCAGCTCGCCGGCCTCGAGGCCGTCCATGCGAGCGATGACGGCCTTGTAGGAGCCGCAGTCGATGGCCGCGCCCATGGCCGTCTGGATCTTGTCAGAAGAACCGCCGAGTAGAGCCTGCTTGAGCTTCTGCTCGAGCTCCTTGGCGCCGGCCTTCATGTCGGCGATGCGGCCAGCCGCATCCTCGGGGCGGCACTTGAGCTCGCCGGCAACGGCGTCGAGGGCCTCGACGCGCTCGTCGAGCCAAGCCAGAGCGCCCAGGCTCGTCACGGCCTCGATGCGGCGCACGTTGGAGCCGGTGGAAGACTCGGAGACAATCTTGAACAGGCCGAGCTCAGAAGTGTTGCGGGCGTGGGTGCCACCGCACAGCTCGCGGCTGAAGGGAACGTCCTCGGTGCCGCAGGAGACCACGCGGACCACGTCGCCGTACTTCTCGCCGAACAGGGCGACGGCGCCAGAGGCCTTGGCCTCCTCGATGCCGCAGACGCGGGTCACGACGGGCTTGGCGGAGAAGATCTCGACGTTGACGAGGTCCTCGACCTCGTGGAGCTGCTCGGCCGTGAGGGCCTCGAAGTGCGTGAAGTCGAAGCGCAGGCGCTCGCTGCTGCACAGCGAACCAGCCTGGTTGACGTGCTCGCCGAGCACGGACTTGAGCGCGGCGTCGAGCAGGTGGGTGGCGGTGTGGTTGCGACGGATGAGCTCGCGGCGGTGCGAGTCGATGCTGGCACGCACGACGTCGCCGACGTGAAGCTCGCCGCTCTCGACGCTCACGACGTGGGCGTACAGGCCGTTGTGGCCCTTAGTGTCGCTGACGGCAAGCTCAGCGCCCTCGGAAGCGGCGTAGAAGGGCGTGTGGTCGAGCACGACCTCGGCCTTCTGGCCAGCGGAGATGGAGGTGACGGACTCGCCCTCGACCACGATGGCCACGACCTTGGCATCGTCGACGGAGTCGTTGTCATAGCCCACGAACTCGGTGGCGGTCAGCTCGTCAGAAAGGGCCACCCACACGTCGTTGAACGAGCCCCAGGCGTCGCCCTTGGCGTTGGCGCGGGCGCGCTCCTTCTGCTCGGCCATGCAGGCATCGAAGCCGTCCATGTCCACGCCGTGGCCGGCGGCCTGGGCAATCTCAAGCGTGAGGTCAATCGGGAAACCATAGGTGTCGTGGAGCTTAAAGGCTACCTCGCCGGCAAGCACGGCGCCCTCGTCCAGGCCCTCGAGGGCCTCGTCGAGGTAGCTGCGGCCCGTGTCGAGCGTGGCGGAGAAGCGCTCCTCCTCGGCGTCGACAATGCCCTTCACGAGGGCGACCTTGGAAAGCAGGTCGGGGTAGGCCTCGCCCATGAGGCGGTTCACCTCGTCGATGAACTTGCCGAGGAAGGCACCCTCGATACCCAGCAGGCGGCCGTGGAAGACGGCGCGACGAAGCAGGCGGCGAAGGACGTACTCGCGGCCCTCGTTTCCCGGCAGGATGCCGTCAGAGATCATGAAGTCAACCGCGCGGGCGTGGTCGGCGATGATGCGCAGGCTGCGGCTGGCACCGGAGTAGTCGGCCGGGTCGTAGGTCTTGCCGCTGATCTGCTCGCCCAGGGCGATGAGGCTCTGCATGAGGTCGCCGTCGTAGTTGGCGCTCTTGTGCTGCATGATGGCGGCCATGCGCTCCAGGCCCATGCCCGTATCGAGGTTGCGGTGCGGAAGCTCGGGCATGGAGCCGTCTTCCTGGCGGTCGTACTGGGTGAAGACGAGGTTCCAGAACTCGAGGAAGCGGTCGCAGTCGCAGCCCGGCGCGCAGTCGGGGCTGCCGCAGCCGACCTCCTCGCCCTGGTCGAAGTAAATCTCGGAGCACGGACCGCAGGGACCAGTGGGGCCGGCAGCCCAGAAGTTATCGTCAGCGCCCAGACGGGAGATGTGGCTATCCTCAACGCCAAGGCCGCGCCAGATGTCGCTCGTCTCGTCGTCCTCGGTGAAGACGGTGAAGTAGAGGCGGTCGACCGGGAGCTTGAACTCCTTGGTGATGAGCTCGAAGGCCCACTCGCAGGCCTGCTGCTTGGAGACGCCGCCGAAGGAGAAGTCGCCGAGCATCTCGAAGAAGGAGAGGTGACGGCCGTCCTCGCCGATGCAGTCGATGTCATTGGTGCGCACGCACTTCTGACAAGAGCAAGCGCCGATCTCCTTCATCGTCTTCTTGCCCTGGTAGTACTCCTTGAACTGGTTCATGCCAGCGTTGGCGAGAAGCAGCGAGGGGTCGTCGGGGACGAGCGAGGAGCTGGGATAGAGCTTGAGGCCGCGCTCCTGGAAGAAGTTGAGGAACGCCGAGCGAATCTCAGCGGTGGTCATGGTCGGAAAGTCAGCGGTGCTCATATCTCTCCCTGAAATATCGGGTCTGGTGCCAAAATCACAAGGTCTGATTCTAGCAGTACACCCGCTCAGGCGCAGCTACGTTCACCCAACCGCTAGGTTTTAACCTACTCCTTGGTGTGCAGGTGCTTGAACTCCTCAAGCTGCTGGCGCAGGGCGTCGGCCAGGACCGGCTTGTCGTCCTCGGGCTTCTCCTGGGCCTCGACGTCAGCGACGTCGTGGTTCTCGACCAGGCGCGTCGTCTCGAGGAAGGTGTCGTCGTCCAGGGCGTCGAAGGAAGGAACGGGCGTGCCGTCGGCATGCAGGTAGGGCGTGCCCTTGAAGAAGGCGCCGTCGTAGCTCACGAGCTGGCGGCCCGTCTTGCTCTCGAAGTAGTAGACGAAGGCGCCCTTGACGGCTGCGGTGAGCGGCACGGCGAGCGCCATGCCAAGCGCCCCGCCCAAGCTCGCGCCCACGGTGATGCCCACGAGGCTCATGGCCGGGTGGATCTTCACCGCGCTCTGCATCACGAGCGGGCTGACGAGGTTGTCGGTGACGTTTTGCGCGATGACCGACCACACAAGCGTCCAGAAGGCCACGGCCGGGCTCGCGAAGAGGCCCGCCAAGGTGGCGAGCAGCGCCGAGACGGCAGGACCCACCACCGGCACAAAGTGAAGCGCGCCCACGATGATGCCCATGAGGCCCGCGTAGGGGTGTCCCACCACGGCAAAGCCCACGAAGGCGAGAAGGCCGTTGAGCACGCTCGTTATCACGATGCCGCGCATGTAGCCACCGACCGAGCGGCCCAGGACCGCAACGAGCAGCGAGAGGTCCTCGTCGTGGCGCGGGCCCACGATGACGCCGGCCTCGCGCATGAGGGCCGGGTAGTCCTTGGCAAACCAGTAGGCCATGACCAGGCCGAGGAAGAACATCACGAAATCGTTCGCCAGGCTCATGATGTTGGGAACGAG
Source organism: Acutalibacteraceae bacterium (assembly GCA_963639715.1). Lineage (GTDB taxonomy): Bacteria > Actinomycetota > Coriobacteriia > Coriobacteriales > Atopobiaceae > Parolsenella. The sequence continues at coordinate 39,319 of CAVHWW010000063.1, read as the reverse complement.
CGCGGTGGAAAGCCAGCTCGCGAGCTGTCGGACAAGCGTGGTGCCTACGTCGGAGAGGCTCGAGAGCCACGACTGCACGCTGCTCTCTATACCAGCCGTCTTGGCCGAGCCATAGCTCGAGAAGAGCCGCTGTACGTAGCCCTGGACGAGCGAGAAGTAGCCGGGCACACGCTCGAGCAGCTGGCGGAGCTGGTCGACAAACAAGGGGCCGAGCCACAAGATGAGGGCCGCCACAACGCCTAGGACCACGAGAAGCGAGATGAAGGCGCCAAGCGCGCGGCCCACGCCCCGACGCTCAAGCCAGTTGGTGAGCGAGCTGCAGATAAAGCCCACCACGGCCCCCACGAGCACCGACTCGACGGCAGAGCCCACGCGGCCAAGGGCCAAAAGCACAATGATGAACACGGCGGCGCAGCCCACGAAGGCCCACGCCCGAACGGCCACGAGGCGCGCCGCCTCGAAGGCCCTCTGCTGCTCTTGTGGGCCACGCTCGTGCGTCATCGCATAAGCCCCTCAGGGTCGATCTTGTCCTGGAGCTTCTTGAGGGTGCGACGCAGAAGGCGGCTCACCTGCACCTGGGACACGCCAAGGCGCTTGGCAATCTCGACCTGGGTGAGGCCGTCCTCGAAGCGCATGCGAATGACCTCCTGCTCGCGCGGGGAGAACTCGGCGATGGTCTGCTCCACGACCATGCGGTCGTCGGAGGCGGCAAGGTCCTGATCGATGCTGGCGTAGCGGTCGATGACGGCCGGCGCTTCCTCGTCGTCAGAAGCCGAACCCTCAAGCGGCACCGAGCTGTAGGCACTCGAGGACTCCATCGCCTCGAGGACCTCGTCGACCGTAATGCCAAGACGGTTCGCGACCTCTTCGGTGGAGGGAGAGCGCTGCAGCTCCTTGGTGAGCTCGTCAGCGGCCTGGTTGACCTTGGGAGCAAGCTCCTGCAGGCGCCTGGGCACGCGCACGCTCCAGCCCTTGTCGCGGAAGTGGCGCTTAATCTCGCCCATGATGGTGGGCGTGGCATAGGTGGTGAACTCGAGGCCGCGCTCGGGATCGAAGCGATCGATAGCCTTAATGAGGCCAATCGTGCCCACCTGGACGAGGTCGTCGAGCGGCTCGCCGCGGTTCTTGAACTTTGCGGAGAGGAAGCGCACGAGGTTGAGGTGGCTCATGACGAGTTCCTCGCGAGCGGCCTCGTCGCCCTGCTGCTTGTAGCGGGCAAACAGCTCGCGCGTGCGCTCCTTGTCCCAAGCAAGCTTTCCCTTGGGAGTTTGGGGCAGTTCGCGAGCGTTGGCGGCAGACTCGCGGCGCGCCTGGGCGCGTTGCTCGGCCGTGAGTGTCGTGGAGTCGCTAGGCATCAAGGGCGCCCGCGTTCTTCTTGAGGCGCAGGGTACCGGCCTCGTGGTCAATCACGCATTCGTCGCACACCGAGGTGAGGATGAGTTCGGCGTAGGTGGAAGTCTGATCGTCCTCGTCGGGCTGCTCGTCGCCGAAGAGGAACTCCATCTCAAGCGAACCCTCGTTCACGCTGAAGTTGGCCTCGAAAGTATCGGGCTTGGTGGCGCAGCACCACACGAAGGCCTCCTCGGCCGCCATGCGCGCGTCTTCCACGTCATCGACCGATAGCCCCGCGAGCACGGCAAGGTTTGCCGCCAGCATGCGGACGGGTCGGGCATAGGAAGGCTGGGCCGGGACGCTAAGCATCACGGGGGAATCTGCGAAAGCCATGGCTACCCCCTACTGCTCGCTCGCTGAGATGCTGACAACTGGCACCTCAAAGGAAGCGTTCTCATCGGAGGCAGGCCTGACGGCCTCGGGCTCGGGCTTGGAAACGGACTCGGCGGGCTGTTCGCCCTCGCTAGGGTAAGTGACTCGGGCTCGGGCTTGGAAACGGACTCGGCGGGCTGTTCGCCCTCGCTAGGGTAGGTGAAGTAGCCCTCGTCGCCGCTCACCTCTTCGGAGCTCACCGGCCCCTCGTCAGCAGCGTTAAGCGCTGCGGGGGCATCGCCTGCGGCGAGCTTGGCGCCAGCGGGCTTGCCGGAAACCTTGCCGGCGACCTTGTTCACAACGCCGGCCACCCCGGAGGCGACCGTCTCGACGGCACCCGTCACGGCTCCCGAGGCGCGCGCGCCGGTGTCGGTCACGGCGTTGACATCGGACAGAATGCCCTCGACGCGAACGAGGTCGACGTTGATAAGGTCGACGGTGGTGGAGGCCTTCTCAAGAATGGGCTCGATCTGCTTGGCGGCAGCCGGCAGCTCGTCGGCCACGCCGTCGAGCTTCGCCACGACCGGGCGGATGTCGGCGATCGTGTCGTTCACGGAGTCGGTGAGCTCGCTGACGCTCTTCCTGGTCTGGCGAATCGTGAGGGCAAGCTCACAGATGGCCCAAATACCAGCGATTACCAAAACAATGAGGGCAATCGTCATTGGTTCCAAAGACTCCATCGACATCCTCCAAAGGTCGTGCGCCCGCTCCCACGGGCGCAATCTACTTGCGACATTCTACCCGCAACGAAGGGTGGCTACTACTTGCCGTCTTCTTGATTGGCCTGTCCACCTTGGTCCCCAGGTTCCCCCTGCGACGCGGGGCCCTGCGCCGGGGCGTCCTTACGAACAGGCTCGGCAGAGCCGGAAGGGCCGCCCGCAAGGGCAGCAGCGTCGCTTGCAGGCTGCGCGGCAGGGCTTGGGCCCTGTGAGCCGCGGCGGTCGGTGGCCACGCTATCCAGACGCCATGCCTCCCACCCTCGGCCGCTCGGCGAGAAGAACTGCCCACGCTCGAGACCGTCGGGCAAATACTGCTGCTCAACCCAGCCGGCCGGGTAGTCATGCGGGTAAAGGTAGGGGCCGTAGGAGTCCGAACCGGGGCGGTGGCGGTCGCGCAGGTGGTTGGGCACCTCGCGGCGAGGCCCGTTGCGAACCTCGGCAAGGGCGGCGTCGATGCCAGCCTCGGCGGCGTTGCTCTTGGGGGCCAGGCACACGTAGAGCGCGGCCTGGGCCAGGTTAATGCGACACTCCGGATAGCCGATGACCTCGGCACTCTTGAAGGCGGCATGGGCCACGAGCAGGGCCTGCGGGTCGGCGTTGCCCACGTCCTCGCTCGCGTGGATCATGATGCGACGGGCGATGAACTTGGGGTCCTCGCCGGCGTCGATCATGCGGGCGAGCCAGTAGAGCACGGCATCGGGATCGCTGCCGCGCATGGACTTGATAAAGGCGCTGATGATGTCGTAGTGCATGTCGCCGGACTTGTCGTACGGCAGGCCGCGACGCGGGTTTGCCTCGGTGACGTTTTCTGCACTGATACGCAAGGGAGCCCCAGAGCCCTCGCCCAGCACAGAGCCGTCCGAAAGCACGATGCTGCCGTCTTGGGAGAGCTTGGCGCCGGGCGGCAGGGCCATCTGGCTTGCAAGCTCGAGCGTGGTAAGGGCCGAGCGGGCATCGCCGCCGGCAAGCTGAATAATCTCAGCGCGTGCGTCATCGTCGAGCACGAACAGCCCGGCCAGGCCATGCTCGCTGAAAACCGCACGGTCAACGAGCTCGCCGATGGACTCGTCATCGAGCGGCTCGAGCTCAACCACACGGCTGCGCGAGATGAGGGCGGAGTTCACCTCAAAGTAAGGATTCTCGGTGGTGGCGCCGATGAGGATGACGATGCGGTCTTCCACCGCATGGAGCAGCGCGTCTTGTTGCGAGCGGTTAAAGCGGTGAATCTCGTCCACAAACAGAATGGTGCGCATGCCACGCGTCATGAGACGCGACTCGGCGGCCTCAATCTCTCGGCGCAAGTCCTTGACGGTGCCCGTAATAGCGCTGACCTCGACGAACTCCGCATGCGTGGTGTTGGCGATAATGCGAGCAAGCGTGGTCTTGCCCGTACCAGCAGGACCATAGAGCAAGACGCTCGAAAGCACGTCATGCTCGATGGCTCGCCTCAGCCACGAATCGGGGCCCACGGCCTGCTGCTGGCCCACGTACTCGGCCAGGGTCTGAGGCCGCATGCGTACGGCCAGCGGGGCATTCATGTTGCGCTTGTAGCGCTCTACTTCTGAAAACAGGTTATCCATGCGCTAGATTCCACGACGCCTCGCGAAAGCGGCTCCAAGGCCGGTAAGCGCGGCAGCCGAGGCAAGGATGCCAGCGATGCTAGAAACGTCGCCCGTCTGGGGCAGAGACGTGCCGCTCTGGCCGGAATCGGGCTTGTCGGCAGAGCCGGAATCGGGCTTGTCGGCAGAGCCGGAACCGGAAGCCACCCACATAGCGACGACATCCACGCTGGCTGAAGGAACATAGTTTGCGTCGACCTTGGTGGTGCCCACGTACCAGCCATCAAAGTCGTAGCCATCCACCTGCGCCGCTTGCGGCAACTCGCCGAGCGCACTCCCCTGCTCGAGGTGACGCGTCTCGACCTCGTTACCACGCTCGACGATTCTCACGTGGTAGATCTCTTTGACGGTGCC